>CAYZDL010000042.1:782-1520 GCA_964477345.1 uncultured bacterium | reverse complement strand
TAACCATCGAGTACCTTTTGCCCTTTGGGATTTGCTAAATCTAAATACTCAAGAGATGAGCGATGAGACCTTATCCTGTAATTATTCATTTCATCTAGGGATCTTCTCCTCATCGATCGGATCTTTAAGTGGGCAAGGGTGTCGAGCGTTTTTTTATTTTCTTCCCTCTTCCAATTGCGGTTGATTGCTTCGACTTTTTCCACTCGTTTCAATATGACGTTCTGCTTTGGAACGTCTCTTGCAGCTTTCCACTGATTTGCTTGTTTTTGTATTCCTGCTTTGAAAAATCCGCACAGACTACTTTTCAATAACCCCCACCCATCAAATTTCTTCTGATCCCTTAAAATAATTTTTAATCCTTGTTCTGTTGCATTGCTTGCAAGGTTGTTTAATCCTCCGGCAAGTACTTCCCACTGCATTTTTGAACCGAAGCATTTTGAAAAAAGACTCCCTCCAGCTCCTCCGATCACTCCACCAACACCTCCATAAAGAAGAGCTTTTCCCAATCCCTTTCCTGAAACCCTTTCCTTATCTATCCCGACTCGGACAAGATAGCCGGCTCCTTGACCGACAGCCCCTGCTAAACCGCCGATTCCAATTGTCATAGCAGTCCGTTTTAAGGTCGTCGCCATTAAATTGGCTCCTTTTGCCAGATGGCCCAACCTGGCGCCTACACCTCCCGTAACAAGACCTGTAACAAATCCAATCAAAATCTCTTTTCCAAATGAAGATAAAGAA
>CAYZDL010000042.1:0-772 GCA_964477345.1 uncultured bacterium | reverse complement strand
CTCCCGTAATCGCTGTCATTGCACCCCCCATTCCGGCTCCAATGACAGCAGAGCCTATTACGGAGATCAAGGGGGCGAAAGCTCCTCCTGAAAAAACGATTGCAACCGCTCCCAAAGCGATGAGAGCAATCGCTAAGATAGCGCAAAGAATCGCTAATCCCGGCTGTTTTTTAGCGGAAAATCGCAGCGGCCCTTTGAGTCCAAGACGGATCGCTTCCGGTAGAAAACCATCGACAATCGCATACTTTTTGGGTTTATTTTCCTCCTCGTTTTCGTTTTTTGCGCAGCCCGAAGAGGTGGACAAATCCCATGGGTTTTCAAAGCAGACATCCAACCGGGTGTGCTCTTTTTCAATCGCATCAATGTCTTTCAGATGATCGTTGATTAATTGGGTCATTGTGAGAATCATTTTCAACATTTCCGTTCCCATCATCTTTTCTTCCTCAGAAGAATCTTTGGATAGGGATAACACCTGTCTCACTCGCAGTAAAGAGCGCTCATACTGTTCGGCTTCTTGAAAACCAAGAAGAGAGGCATTCAGAACTTTTTTAGCCAAAGTGATATTTGCCGGATTTATTTTTAAAATGGCGAAAATGCGATTGTAATTGGCAAATGCCCCTGTGATATCTTGTTTGCTTCCCCTTAATTCATAAAATTGATCCGCTTCACGATGGATCTCTTGATTTGGGAGATCGATAATCGCATTGAAGTACTGCACTTGGTAAAGATATCGTTACCCAGATTATGCAAGCACTATGGGCAGCAAGACGCG
>CAYZDL010000041.1:306-1528 GCA_964477345.1 uncultured bacterium | reverse complement strand
TATGTTTCAACGACCATACCAGCCCGCGTAAAAATGGCTTTGTGATTAGGCCATGTTGGATCAGGAATTGCAATCCTTTCACCAACCTCTTGCTTCAGAAATTCCCCCCCAATCCGGAGAGCCCCCGTGCCTCCTGGTGTTTGCACACCACAAATTCGCTTCTGTTCTTTTTGCCAAAAAAATTCTCCGAAGATGAGCATTCCAATCCTCGCAAGATAAGTTGAATTGCCGCTAATCGGCAAATAATCCTTTGATTTTTCTGTCTCCCAAAGATATTTTTCAGCCGTTTTAACTGATGTCAATACAGGGGTTTCTAACGCATCATTTCGGTAGAGACCAACGCTTAAATTGACTTTGTTTGGGCGTGGATCTGCTTCAAACTGTGTCGTCAATCCGAAGATAGGATCGACAGGAGCCGGAGCAACGTGGTTAAAAAATAACTTCGACATGAGCCTACCCGGAAAGTTGAAATGTTTGATTTTTATAGGATTTTTCGTCAGATTTTTGCATCGCTTCGCAGCACATACTTGAAAAGTTAAGGCAAGAAGCAATGCGAAAATATGGCGGAAAAGACATAAAAAGCAATATTTCCAACTTTCCGGATAGGCTCATAATTCTGGATATTAAACATTCCAGGTTTTTTCTGTTGAAAAAACGATCAAGCCTCTAAAATGATCTCCTGTCCGGGGCGTTAGCTCAGTTGGTAGAGCGCGACAATGGCATTGTCGAGGTCAGCGGTTCGAACCCGCTACGCTCCAGAACCCGCATTGACATTTATCGGAAGATCGATTCTACTCTCAAGTCTACAAGGTGAGGATAACAGTTTGTGCTCTTGAAAGAATATCTCACGAAATATCGGATTAATCCTGTTGAATTTGCAGTCCGATGCAAAGTTAGCCCCGCGAGCGTCTATCTGTATTTGAAAGGAAGAAAACCTCATCAAAAAATCGCAGAAATGATCGAAAGGCAAAGCGATGGTCTTGTTACGGTTTTCGAATTGCGCAGCAAAGACAAAAGAACTAAGCAATAGCATTTTCTTCCTACTGTTTAAGTCTCATCATATTTAGATAACTTTCTCTTAATCTGGCATAAAATTTCTTTTGCAATGCAAGTTCTAGCTCAAGGGTGGCAATTTGAATGTCTTTTTGTACGATGAGATGCTCGACATCGGAAAATCTGTTAAATCCAAATATAGAATACCTTTTCATCTGAAAATATTCTA
>CAYZDL010000041.1:0-296 GCA_964477345.1 uncultured bacterium | reverse complement strand
TTTTTATAAAGGGAACAGACGTAGGGATCATCTAAAGTTTAATGGGTAAGCAGCCTACAGCTTTTTGCCTTCCGAACAGAATTTCCACAACAGCTTCTTCTGCATCTTCGTCTCTTTCGTAGGCAACGATAGTCGTAGGGGCGAGTTCCATCTCCAGAAGCTTGTAGGGCGATGTAAAGAGGAGAACAACTTCAGGTTTTTCTTTTTGAAGGTATTCTTTTGCGGCTTCATTCATTTCGTAGATGGCAACAACCTTAAGACCCTGCGTGGATGGATGCAGAAGTTGCACAAGATAT
>CAYZDL010000040.1:0-1624 GCA_964477345.1 uncultured bacterium | reverse complement strand
AGAAATCGAATGTTTCCAACCTAGATCGTGTAATTTACTTACGTCCAACCATTTTCTTGGTGTCCCATCTGGCTTTTCGGTATCCCAAATTATTTCCCCTTCAAATCCGATGACTGTTCGAATGGTTTCTGCAAGTTCTTTAATAGACAGGTCTTCTCCTGTACCAATGTTTACGATTTGCGACTGAGCATAATTATTCATCAGAAATACGACAGCGTCAGCTAGATCGACTACATGGAGAAATTCCCTCTTTGGAGAACCGGTACCCCAAAGCGTTACTGCTTTTGTTCCTGTAACTTTTGTTTCATGAAATTTTCGGATCATCGCAGGTAATACATGTGAAGTTTCGAGGTCAAAATTGTCTCCAGGACCATAGAGATTAGTAGGCATGACCGAAATAAATTGTGTTCTGTACTGTTCGTTAAAACTTTGGCACATTTTGATACCCGCTATCTTCGCTGTCGCATAGGCATCATTCGTCTCTTCAAGTGGTCCGGTCATGAGATATTCTTCCTTGATCGGTTGTGGACACATCTTAGGATAAATACACGATGATCCAAGAAAGAGAAGTTTTTTTACACCTGTCTTCCATGCATTATAAATAATGTTGTTTTGAATCTGAAGGTTTTGGTAGATAAAATCGGCCTTCTGTGTTTTGTTTGCCATAATTCCTCCAACCTTTGCTGCTGCTAAGAAAACATACTCTGGTTTTTCTTTCTCGAAATATTCCTTGACCATTTGTTGGTTCAAGAGATCTAAATCATCGCGTGTTTTTAGAAGAAGATTAGTGTATCCTCTACTCTCAAGTCTTCGCACAATCGCTGATCCCACTAACCCTATATGCCCCGCAATAAATATCTTTGAGTCGTTTTCCATAAAAAATTTTAAGAAATGTTTTTTCGCGTTAGTTCAAGGTCTGCTTGCGCCATTATTTTAACGAGCTCGAGAAATCTTGTTTTTGGCTCCCAACCAAGCTTATTTTTTGCTTTGGAATAATCCCCTATAAGCAAATCTACTTCTGCCGGACGAAAATAATTCTTGTCAATTTCAAGAATAATCTCACCCGTTTTTTTATTGATTCCTTTTTCATTTATCCCCTCCCCACTCCATACAAGATCAATACCGAGATTTTTGCATGTTTCTTCAACAAATTCTCTAACGGAGTGCGTTTCGTTGGTTGCTAAGATAAAATCATCAGGTTGATCTTGCTGAAGCATGAGCCACATGCCTTCTACATAATCCTTTGCGTATCCCCAATCCCTCTTTGCATCAAGGTTGCCTAAATATAATTTTTTGTCTAATCCGCATGCAATTCTAGCAAGGCCACGTGTTATTTTTCTCGTTACAAAAGTCTCTCCTCTTCTTGGAGACTCATGGTTAAAGAGGATGCCATTACACGCATACAATCCATAGCTTTCTCTATAATTCACTGTTATCCAGTAAGCGTACACTTTGGCACACCCATATGGCGAACGCGGATAAAACGGAGTTGTTTCCCTCTGAGGAGTCTCCTGGATCTTTCCAAACATCTCAGACGATGAGGCTTGGTAGAACTTAGTCTTAACGCCAGTTTCTCTAATCGCATCAAGAACGTATCCTTGCTTTGTACAATCTTCACAATTAT
>CAYZDL010000039.1:0-2429 GCA_964477345.1 uncultured bacterium | reverse complement strand
GGCGTGCTAGCCTCTAAGGTTCCACATATTGAATACCAAAATATTATTGAGACGGCAAAGGCTCCTGCGGAATATCGCAAAGGGTGGGACATCCCTGAACTCCACAAGGCCTATATCCAAAGACGGATTGATAAATTCTTTTATCATGGACCAATCAAAGAAGATAATGGGGTGTATTATTATGTTGAGAACGTCAAAAAAACCAAAGATGACGAAGGTAATTTGGACAAACCTAAAGCGGTTAAATCCGAAAAACTTATCTCAAACTTCACCATTAAAATTGTTTACGTTGCGTACGGAGAAAGCAAAGCAGAAAGATTTTGCTCTCTTAAATCAAAGTACGGAGTAAAAAAAGAAATCAACTTACGTGCTGAGATGATGGTCAGCCGGATGTCTTTTCAAAAAGCCTGCTACGAAATGGGTGATTTTGAATACATGGGTAGCGACACCCAACTTCAAGAGTTGTGGCACTACGCTTTCTTGAGTCAAGATGGTCGAGAAATAATCAAGCTAAAATTTTATGGGTATGATTCAAAAACCAAAGCGTGGTTTTTTGAGAATGGGGCTTATCGAGACGGGATGTTCTTTCCCCTTGAAGATCAAAGAATTATTTGGATCGACGAAATTGGGTATATGCTGCCAGAATTAGATGAGGTTTAATAATGATCTCCCCAAAATTATCAAGTCTTGAGACAGAAATTACCGTTCAAGAGATCTTCAAAAATCTTGAGCAGGTCATGGACCCGCACAATGCGAAGCTTATCCTTGGATGGACCTTAGGGAATTTCTTCATGGATTATATTTTGGATAAATATAAAGTTTATCCATTCCTATTTTTTTATGGATCCGCGGGTTCAGGCAAATCTACCTTAGCGAATTGGGTTTCATCCTTCTTTGGATTTGTAATCAAAGGGATTCCGTTCGGAGGGTCAAGCGCTGTAGGCTTAATGCGGGCCTCCAGCTCTTTGTCTATGCTCCCAATTTGGATAGAAGAATACCGCACCAACGACAAAGACATTAACTATAAGAACAACATGCTGCGCAATATTTATGACCGTAGCACCGCGGTGAAGGGCACTAAAACACCCGACGAAATTAAAACCTCTACTGGGAAATCAACCATCATTATTTCTGGAGAAGAAACTCCGCGAGACGCTGCGCTCAACTCTCGGTGTATTACAATTCCAGTCTACCGGAAAGAAACCACCAGCACCGAGAATCCAAATTTCAAGTGGATGGAAGAGAAGTGCAGCCAGTTCAACGGGATTGGTCATCAAATCATGCTGAATAGAACTGTGTTGTGGGATAAAATCAATGCGAGGATTAAAGAGTATTTAGAAGGATTTGATTTAGATCTTCAAAAAACCAGTTCGAGAAGTAAAATTCATATCAGTGTGATTGGCGCAATCTGCGATATTTTCCTTGGAGAAGAGGAAAATTTTGAACAGTTTGTAGGTAGACACGCTATTGAAAGAACTAACTTCGTCCATTCTTCACAAGCCCTGTACGTATTTTTAGATGATTTAATCAACATGCACAACACCGGAGATTTAGATATTAGTAATTTTTGCAAGCCCATTAAACAGAGGAATGGAAAACCTGCAGCCGCTTTTTGGTTCGGGGGCGCTTATAAAATGTGGCAAGAAAAGTATTTCAAATTTCGTGCTGAAATACCCATGCAAGAACTGATGTTGCGAGAACACTTAAAGCATGAAACCTACTTTATTGAAATGAGTAAAGCGAGACTTGGGGTTAAAAATCAATCGCTCAGCTGTGCCCTTTTAAACCCTAGCGATAAAAACTTCCCTCCCTCTTTCAAAGAAATGTTAGAAATGGCCGAACAAAGTCATGCCATTATTGATGAAAGCATGCCCTTAATATTTGGAGAGCAGAATGATTGACCGTATTACTTTCAATGTTAATGGCGTCCCCAAGGGTCAACCAAGGCCTAGGGCAGTCCATCATAAGGGTTTCACCAGGGTTTACGATCCAGGAACCGCGGAAGGATGGAAAGCCTGCGTGGCGCAAAGTGCGGAGAACTTCATACCGAAGATTCCTTGGGAAGGTAATTTGAAGGTGGATATTGAATTTATCCTCCCCCGTCCGAAGAGACTTTGCCGAAAGAGGGATGATCCTTGCAAAGTATATTCCCCAGTGAAGCCTGACTTAGATAATGCCGCCAAAGCAATACTCGATACTCTTACCAATCTTGGAATGTGGAAAGACGACGCTTTGGTGGTGGAACTACAATGCAAAAAGTTCTTCCATCCAATTGGGGGAAGACCTGGAGCCATCATTACAATCGAGAAATTAAGCTTATGAAATCGGTAAACTCTATCTTAGAAAACTTAAAAGCGGCAGATTTTAGAGCCGAACAATTAATACAATTCCCACTGAAAAAGTTAATCACCGCCATCACTTCATGGCCG
>CAYZDL010000038.1:0-4840 GCA_964477345.1 uncultured bacterium | reverse complement strand
ATGATCCGTCCCTTGTTGAAGAAAAATGGTATGAGATATGGAAGAGAAATGGTTTTTTTGTAGCTAATCCTAAAAGCCATAAGCCCCCCTTCTCTATTATTCTCCCTCCTCCCAACGTGACAGGCACTTTGCATATGGGGCATGCCCTTGTCAATACCCTACAAGACATTTTGATCCGCTTTAAGAAGATGAAAGGGTTTGAAACTCTTTGGCTACCGGGCACTGATCATGCTGGAATAGCGACTCAGACTGTGGTGGAACGTCACCTATTTGCACAAACGGGCAAAAGACGAAGTGATTTTTCACGAGACGAGTTCCTTTCTCATGTCTGGCAATGGAAAGAAACTCATGAAGAACGAATTTTAAACCAATTGCAAAAAATAGGTTCATCTCTCGATTGGTCAAGACTTCGCTTTACCATGGATGAAAAAGCTACTAAGGCTGTCAAAACCATTTTCAAAAAGATGTTCGATGATGGGCTGATCTACCGAGGCGACTATCTTGTTAACTGGGATACGGTTCTTCAAACGGCTATTGCGGATGATGAGGTCGAACATGAAGAGAGACAAACAACCCTCTACTACATTAAATACAAATTAGAAGGGAGCAATCAGTTCCTTACCGTTGCAACGACACGCCCTGAGACTATGATGGGTGATGTCGCCATCGCTGTTGCTATCAACGACGAAAGGTATGCACGTCTAGTCGGTCAAAAGGTACTCATTCCTATCACTAACCGCCCTATCGAAATCATCGAAGATCACTATGTAGATCCATCTTTTGGAACAGGTGCCGTCAAGATGACCCCTGCCCACGATTTTAACGACTATGAGGTTTGCGCGCGTCACAATCTCCCGATAATCAACATTTTAAATCCTGACGGAACGCTAAATCAACTCGGTGGAGATTTTGCCGGATTGACGGTTGAAAAAGCTCGAGAAGAGATTGTTAAAACTCTTAGATCGATTGGTCAATTAGAAAAAGTCGAACCTCACACGCAACGAGTGGGAGTTTCTTATCGAACTAAGGCTGTCATTGAGCCTTACTTATCACAACAGTGGTTCGTGAAAATGACCCCTTTTAAACAAAAACTGCTCGACGCTGTAAAGTCTAAACGGGTCAAATTGATTCCTGAGGAGTGGGAGAAAGTCTACAATCACTGGATTGAAAACCTCCGCGATTGGTGCATTTCTCGTCAACTTTGGTGGGGACATAGGATCCCTGTTTGGTATAATAAAGCTGATCCAACAAAAATTGTTTGTTACGCTGGCGATGGCACACCTCCAGAAGTAGTAAAAGAACCTGATCTTTGGGAGCAGGATAGTGATGTACTAGACACTTGGTTTTCATCAGCTCTTTGGCCACTGACGACCTTAGGTTGGCCTGAAAAAACCGAAGAACTTAAAAAATTTTATCCTACCTCTGTACTGGTCACAGGACACGACATCCTCTTTTTCTGGGTCGCTCGAATGATCGCAATGGACGAGTATGCAGCAGGTGACATCCCCTTTCATGAGACATTTATCCACGGTTTGATCTATGGAAAATCTTACTGGCGAGCAAACAAAGATGGATCAATTAGCTACGTGCTAGGTAAAGAAAGACTTGCCTACGAGCTTGGAGAAGAAGTCCCCCCCGATGTTCATTCAAAATGGGAAAAGATGTCTAAATCAAAAGGGAATGTGATCGACCCGATTGAAATCATCAACGAATATGGTGCCGATGCAATGAGGTTTGCCTTAACTTCATGTGTCACTCATGCAAGACAAATTGATCTCGACAGAAGAAGATTTGAAGAGTACAAAAATTTTGCCAACAAAGTTTGGAATGCCTCTCGATTTGTTCTTATGAATTTAGGGGCAAACGAGAAGACTTTAATGCCTGCTCTTGATACAACCGAGCTTGCAAAAGGATTAGACCCATCTCTCTTCACGCTGGATGATCGATGGATTCTCTCTCGACTAGGTGGGACCATCCAAACTGTTGAAGGGGCCTACGCAAGATATGATTTTGACATCATAGCCAAGAAGTCTTACACCTTCTTTTGGGATGAATTTTGTGCCTACTACCTTGAAGCTGCCAAGCCATATCTCTTTGGAAAAACGGGGAATCAAGAACTTAGAACAAACAAGCAAAAACTCCTAGTCGTAGTTCTCATGGCAGCGATTCGTATTCTTCACCCTATTGCGCCATTTATCACGGAAGAGCTTTTTTCACTCCTTAAGAGTCGCTTTCCCCACTTGCCTGAAAAGCCTAAAATTGAACCCTATTGTGAAGATTTAATTCGATCTCTTTCTTCAGATATCATCGCAAAGGCTCCATTTCCCCAAGTGGTTGATAAAACGACGATCTCAACTCAGATAGAAGAACAATTCAATGAAATCTGCGAGGTTATCTATGCAATTCGCAACATCAGAGCCGAAATGCAAATCCCCCCTATGATGTCCTCTGATGTCCTCATCGTTCATGGATCCCACCTTGCACCTCAGCGTGAACTTCTTTTGTCATTAGTAAAGATAGGAAAGCTAGAATTTTTGGGCGATATTGAGCCAACTCTTCCACAAGCCTCAACGGCTTTTGTGAGAGGCGTGAAGATCTTTATTCCGCTTCCCGAAGAACTAAAATTAAAAGAAAAGGCCCGCCTTGAAAAAGAACTTGAAAAACAGGCTCTACTCATCGCACAACTCTCCGATAAATTATCAAATGCTTCATTTATCCAAAGAGCTCCCCAAGATTTGGTAGAAAAAACAATAATGGCTCTCACTGAAGCAAACGAAAAACGAAAAGAAATGGAAATAAAACATGCTTCTCTTTGAACATTAGTGCTGCATATTCTTTCTTTCACCTTTTTATTCATGTGAAAATCTGATAGACTCGCTGTCAATAGTAACTGTTGATAGAGTAATTTACATGGAAAGTGTCAGTCTAACTTTTGCTGGTGAAAGTATAACCGGCTATCGCAGAAAACGAGCTCCTTCTGCCCCTCCAACAGTTAATAGAAGAGTCTCGGAGCTCGCGCAAGCCCATTGCAGCGATCCATATTTTTCTTGTTTATACGCTCGGCATAATAAGATCTTTGTTGATAAGATGATTACACACCTAAAATTTGAGCTCTCAAGCTTACCCAAAGAAGCCAAGGGTCTTGATGAATTACTCAATCCCAGCCAGGGAATTTTGGCACGTGATGGTAGGTCTGGCCTCTTTTCCTATGCTAAGAATCACTATCAATTTAGTCCCGCTTGGATCATTAGAGTTTTTACCAAAATATCTCAAGTTTTTTTTGAAGCTGTAAAAAGTGAGCGAATTATTGTAAAACCAAAGCCTTACCACAGCACACTTCCGATTGTACAGGATATTGCTATTGCAGCCCTTCGTCGTTTGACTTTTGCAAAAAGGCTCACTTTGACAGAAGCGGCTATCGGATTTCAACTCATCAATTCATTTAAGCAAGTCAGCTTTCCCTATCATTTTACATCACAAGAAGAATTACTAGACAGGATAGCCCGAGTATTTGATGGCTCTCTTTACACAATTCTTCCTGACTTATTTCCTACGATATTCTCAAGAGTTGAAGGATCAAATTCAGATATAGATGAAATGGATTGTGTAAAATTTGGATTTCCGCGGGAGACCGTTCCAAATCTTGTACAAAATTGGGAGGTGACACTTTGTGCTGATCGACAACTACGATTGGAAATGCGATTAAAAACCACAAATTTTATACGAACCGCTTTTTTAAATTCTGGCGCCCGAATATTCCCTTGGTTGCTCAAACAAGTTCCCTACCCTCCTGAAATTGACCTAGTTCCCCTTAAAGTTCTTGCTAATTATGGCTTTAATCTAATAGCCTCTCCAAAAGAGGGTGATTTAGTTCTCTACTTGGACGATGCCCATCGAACTACGCATATGGCAACTTTTGTTTCAGGGCAAACAGTCCGAAGCCGTTGGGATGGTCAACCAGAACTCTTTCATCCGATCGATGGCTTGCCTGATGAACTTAAAGGGGTAAATGTAGCATTTTTTCGGTACAGACCAAAAGAAATAGAAAACACTCTCATTTCCTGGGTAAGCAGTGCAACTTCACAGGTTGCCTCAGAGAGAGAAAAGAATAAAATCGTCCCTGTCTTGAAAAGTCTCTATATGAATATATCTCGATATCTCTCTCAAATTGCCGATGAAAAAGGGCTTTTCTCTGATCTAGATGAGTATTTTAACGAGGCGAAGACTAGAAGATTGCGAGAAACAATTCTTGAGAGAATTAAAGCTGCAAAAGCGGCCCCGACACCTGCTGAAGATTTAATTAGACTTCAGTTGGACTTAACAAGCTGCGCGCTTTTTAATGAAGTGTTTTTTACTAAAATGTAGTTTGTTCAATTACAAAGTTCTTCCCATCGGTCGATGGCCTTTCAATTCTTAGCCCACGAAGTTGATCGAGTCTAGTGGGTATTTTTTTTCCAAAATATTTTTGCCAAAATCCCAATACAGGGAGTATGAAATAGCGGCCCACTTTCTTCCTCTGTCTCTCTATAAACGTCTTCGATTTATTGCTTAAAAATTGGTCTATTTTCTCCTTTTCAATCTTCTCGAAAACAATTTGATCAGGGTTGCAGAACGCATAACGATGAGGATTCACTCCCGGAACACTCAGTTCATAGAGCAGTACTCGTGTTTTATCGTTAGCATGATATCCAAGAGGAACTTCTCCAGCAAAGTCCACGATATCTCCTCTTGCTTGAAATATGTACAAATCGAGAGGATTCTCTCTTAAAAGAGTTCTCTCGTTAAATTTTTCCCAAACACTCTTGGGTACTCCGGGTGATTTGTAAAGCCATAAAGAAGA
>CAYZDL010000037.1:0-5260 GCA_964477345.1 uncultured bacterium | reverse complement strand
AGGAGCTTATTATCATCGGCCATAAGGACATCGATCACTTTAGAGAGAAGAGGCTCCGAGAATCCCTTAGCTCTATACATTTCAGTTAATTCAGCCTTCTCTTCTTCGCGATTATGTTGAATTTCGTACTTTTCATCGGCAATCAGTTTATTGAGTCTCTCAAGACGATTCCATCCCAGTAAAGCTCCACGACCAGAGCGCCAAAGGATCAGTGCAAACATGATCATCGAAAGGAGGATCATCATCTTATCTGAGGGGATTGATAGCTGATGAAAAAGAATAGAGACGATCATAATGATTAAAGCGGCCTCTCGTGCACCATCAGCGCCACCAATTAAATGTCCTGGTGTTTCAAGTGCATGATGCGACTCTGTCGCTCTCTTTCCTTTCTCCCTGGCGGCCTTCAAGTGTTCAATGACACTTTTCGACCCAAAATGTGATTCCTTGCTCATTCGATTATCATAACTGAGAGAGTGTTTTAGAACTAGAGCCAAGTGAAAGATCACTACCACAAGAAAGAACAATACTTTAAGTGACCGAGGAAAAAAAAGAGGGTGAAGAGAAAATTTTCTCCTCACCCCTGATATTAGACAAACAGAAATGATCCTTGCTGATTAAGATTTCTCTTAAAATTCATCATCATCTGATGATTCTGATTTTCCGTCTACATGAGTAGTTGGGGTCATCATACTATAATTATAATAACGCATATCTTTATGACTACTACTTCCGCTGTCGTCATGGTAACTAGGTGTATTACTAAGACGACGCTGGGACTCATCCACTGGATAACTCTTGCGAGGTGGGGCTGTTTCCCTGTTGCCTTTTGCCCATTTCATAAATCGGTTAGATGCTACTAAAGAGGGATCGTCGCCATGAGCCTCGTTTTCTGCTGCTGCCTTAAACTCAGAATATTTTCTGAGATCGCGAAGTGCACAAATAGTTGTGAAATCTTCCATTTCTTTTTCGAAGTGCGTGGCGGAGAGCCACTTAAATGCTCTTTCTGGTGCGAGAGATGATAGTGCTCTTAATGCAGGACTTGCTGATGGATTGCTAAAAACAGTGTCTTCAGGCTCCCCGTATTGTCTACCTTGAAAATAGAACTTTGAGGAGAATGCCATTGATATTACTTTTACACCCACCGATGCAATACCATCAATAGAGAGGATTGTTGAGGGAATGTAGGCTAAAGAAGATTCACCTAATGATGGAGCTAATTCAATTGAAGGATGGAAAGGATTCAAACCTCCAACCCAGCTGCACAAGGTTAACTGGAATGTTGTCCAGGCTGATGATAGCCCGCACGCCAACATTTCGCTCCAGCTTTCAACTTTTCCACGTAGATCTGAGTATCTCTCGTCTAGTGTTTTTGACGGCTTATCGGCTTTTTCTGTAGAAGAGGTCTTCTTCTCAGCAGCTTCATCGCCCTTTGTCTCATCTTTAGAGAATACAGGTGGCCTTAGATAGTAAAACGGTATAATCAGCGCAGACAAAAGCTGACGCACCACGCCCTCAATCAGGATAGCTCCAGATAAAATAGGCAACGAAACGATGTGTATGACATAGGCACCTGCCTTTGCTAAGACATTCGAGTCACCCGCTCTAGTTTTATCACACCACATGTTGACATCGGTAGCCAACGCTGCAAAAACGTTCGTCCTTGCAAGAGCTACTTGCCAAAGTAATGTTGAAAGAGCTTCTTCAGTCAGTTTTTTTGACTCTTCATCAGGTTTGAATTCTTTTGCTTCTTCTTCAGTTTTGTGATAACTGCCTGATAAGAAAGGTCTAATCCAATCACCAAAAGCATAATCACGAAATTGACTTTCTGTTTTTTCAGTCATAATTAGAATCCTCCATATGCCTTGGTTATTATATCTTTAACAATTTGTTAATAGCATCGCCATCTTCTTTAGATAGACCTTCGAGCAGTTTTGGTACAAAAGTAGTTGACATATGATCAAAAAATTCTTTATTGGAAGCAGGTCTTTTCTCTTCAATTTTTCTACGTGCTTCAACCCAGGTTCCTACAGAGACAAAATTTGCTGCTTTTAAGACGGCTGCCGCTTTCTTGGCTCCATCACCCCCCCCCGTAAATGGAGCTATATAGGCACGACCAAACTCAAGAGGAGCTAGTGTTTTTACCATTCCAAACAGAGGAGTTACTCCTGGTAATACCCCCATAAATAAACCTAAAGGCGCACCCTCGGTAATTCCCCAATCTACTTCTTTCCCATTGTCATGGAAATCTTCCATGATTTCAAAAGTTCTTGCTGCATACATAGCAACCCCTTCAGCAGTTGATAGAAGGAAAGGAACCAAAGCACCTGTAACGCCTACTGACGGCTTAATGTCAGAAGTGGCGTGGAATGGGTTAAGAGAAGCAACCATTGTGTTGAGAAGATCGGTGATAGCGAAGATTCCAAAAGAGATCGCGCCATTGAGCACAGCTTGTTTTTGAGAGTTCTTATCGCACATTTCAACATGTCTTTGATAGAGAGATTTGCTCTCTATTTCATCTTCTTTTTTCTCAGGAGCTTTCTTACCTTCTTTAGCGTCCTCTTCTTTCTTCGTTGAGGGAGCAGGTGGTCGGCAGAGAGTTAGACCAGTCATCATCATACCAAGGACTTTTCTAACGACGGCTTCGATGACTACGCAAACAGACATCACTGCTAGAATCGCTGGAGTAATTACGTATACAACCGCTTTCTTTAAGATGTTCGCTTCGCTGTCAGAGATTGTTAAGTCGCGAATAAGGGTACATTCTTGAGCGATTGCATAGGAAAGGTTAAATTGTGCGAGGCCAATCAGAGAGGCTTTTCTAAAAAGATCTGGAAGTGCAAGAGGAAGAGATTCATTTTCTGTCTCTCCGGACTTGATTTCTACTTTATCTTCGGGTTTGTAGCTTCCTGTAATAAGCGGGAACATCCACGAAAATGGTGTGTAAGAACTGTTGAGTGCTGGATTTGCTGCATCAGCCATGATTATCCTCCAAAAAAATTTAATTTTGTGCTGCTAGTGTTTTTTCGCAGCCTACTAATGTTTAACTGGATTGAGTGTAACAAAAGTTAAGAATATATAAAAGAGAATACAAGAAAATTCGAAGACAAAAAAATAGTATAAGGAAATTACAGTTCTTTACACCCAAGATAAGGCTGAAGAACTTCGGGGATAGCAACCTTGCCATTTTCTTTTTGATTGTTCTCTAAGAGGGCAACAAGTAAGCGAGCTGTAGCGAGACCTGATCCATTTAATGTATGTACAAAACGATTAGAGCCGTCCTTAGACTTATAACGAATTTTTGAACGCCTTGCTTGAAAATCTCGGCAATTTGAAACGGAAGAGACCTCATAATAACGGTTTTGACCAGGTAGCCATACTTCGATATCGACAGTTCTAGCGGCGCCAAAAGACATATCTCCAGTGACAAGGAGCATATTGCGGTAATGTAAACCTAATTTTTCTAAAATTTCTTCTGCTGAGGCCATCATTTTATCAAAAATTTCGTCGCTGTTTTCAGGGGTGGTAAAGCAGAACATCTCGACTTTATTGAATTGATGGACCCGGATTAAGCCCCGCTCAGCTTTTCCAGCGGCCCCTGCTTCGCGTCTAAAACAAGGTGTATAGGCGGTGTAAAGCTTGGGTAGGTCACTCTCTTCAAAAATTTCATCGTAATGGAGACCATTTAAGGCTACTTCAGAGGTGGGGATCAAATAGAGGTCAAAATCGTTATCTTTGACTCGGAATAATTGGTGTCCAAATTTGGGCAATTGACCCGCGCCATACATCATTTCGGGGGTCACAAGGTGGGGGAGTAGATGAAAGGTAAATCCATTTTTGTGGTGGATGTCGATCATTAAATTGAGAAGAGCCCATTCAAAACGAGCCCCCATTCCTTTATAAACCGGCCAGCCAGAGCCAGAGATCTTCGCCCCTCTCTTAAAATCCAGTAATTCATACTGTTCGGCTATTTCGAGGTGGTTTTTTGGTGTGAAGGAAAAATTTGGTTTTTCGCCCCAGCTCTTTATGCAGACGTTGTCTTTGGGGTCAGGTGATTCCTTAATATCTTCATCGGGGATGTTCGGTAGTGTACTTAAGAGGTCGTGGCTCTTTGTCTCAAGTTCACCTGTCAAAACAGTTTTTTGTTGAATTATTTCTTTAAGGTTTGCCACCGCTTCGTGTAGGTGAGAAGTATCTTCTCCCTTCCGCTTTAATTCACCGATCTTCTTTGAAGCGGCGTTCAGTTCAGCTCTTAGCTCTTCGAGTTCTGTCAAAGCTTGAACGTGGTCTTGATAGGCCCCAATCACTCGGTCAAGGGAGAGATCGGGATCTTTAGCTTGAAGCCGTTTTTCGAGCTTCTCTCGGTCTTTGATTAGTTCTTTGATTCCTAGCATGACTAAAACTTTACAAAAAAAGAGATTTTTCTCCTACCGAATTTAAGCATTTCTTGTTAAACTGGGGCTCAATTTTGAAAACGAGGTTGTTAATGGATCTTCCCAAAGCAAGAAACCCCCTAATTTTGCGTTACCATAGATTGTTAGAAGCTTTCTCAAAATCAGATGACGAGAGGGATTTTTTCTTTGATCGGGTTGAAGGGTTCTTGCTCTTTATCGATTTAGATAAAGAGGAGCAACAATTGGTCGATGCAGAGACTGAATTGAAAAATAGTCCCGACCGATTTTGCATGCTTCCTAAACTCTCTTTTTATGAGACCAAAAAATTCATGGAAGGATTTGTCAATGAGAAGGTATACGATATCGATACCAAGGAAAAGCTTCTAGACATCATTGGTGGCAAGGAAGCCAGAGAAGGATTCCTTGAATTTATCTATGATCATTTGACAGAGCTCGATAAATGGCAACAATACTACCATGAACGATCGAGAGTACGAATCATTGAAACCCTTAGAGATTGGAATGTTCTCTTTGTTTTCGAGGAAGATCTAGAGCTGACAAAGCAGGTAGTCGAAAAGTTAAAAGAGCACACTTTTGATGCTCGGGTTTCAAAAGATGTTGCCCAAGGAAGGGACATGCTTGAAGCAAAGGCAAAGACTTATTATTCAAGCGAAGCTCTAAATCCAAGACCTAAGAGGGGTCGTCCACCTAAGCAACAAGCTAAAATTGAAGTGGAACCTCAATTGACCGACGATATTTACACAACAGTAGCACCAAAGCTTAGGCCGTTCCTCTTTGCTCCTGAATATACGAGCAATGCGGCGACATTCTCTTCGAAATTTGACAGTGAAGAGCAACTTCTTGCCTCT
>CAYZDL010000036.1:0-6479 GCA_964477345.1 uncultured bacterium | reverse complement strand
CACTCTAAACCAAAAACTTAAGCCTGTCTTCGACCAATTTAACGGCAAATGTAGTGTAATACCCCAAGATCAAAAAACCCGCCTCCTCATCTTATGCTCCAAACCAGACCACTGCCTAGTTGACCTGCTAGCCAAAACTAATCGAAATGCTCTTCCCGTTGAAATTGCTGCTGTAGTTTCAAATCATCCCGATTTACGTCCTTTAGTAGAGTGGTATGGCTATCCATACCACCACATTCCTGTAACTCAAGAAATTAAGGAAGTTCAAGAAAACCAAATTGCCGAGCTTTTTCATTCTTACAAAGCCGACCTGATCATCTTGGCAAGGTATATGCAGATCTTATCCAACAAGTTTTGCGAACAATTCACAGGCAAAGCGATCAATATCCATCACTCTTTCCTTCCAAGTTTTAAAGGAGCTGTTCCCTATACGCAAGCTTACAATAGAGGGGTGAAAATCATCGGAGCCACGGCCCACTTTATTACTGCCGACCTCGATGAAGGACCGATCATCCACCAAGAGATCATCCGAGTCAACCACACCCACTCAGCCAAGGACCTTGCTCATTATGGTGCTGATGTAGAGGCTGTTACGTTATCAAAAGCGGTTAAATACGCGGCAGAGCATCGAGTCTTTATCAATGACAACAAAACGGTTGTTCTTAAATGACTCCTCCCTTATCTAGGGATATATGGATACGCATGGAGAAAAAAAACCCTCGCAATCTGCCATCAATGACAACACCTATAAAATTTTTCCGAACGACCTGAATTCACAAGGAACTGTTTTTGGGGGCACTGTCCTCTCACTTCTAGATAGAATTGCCGTCGTGGTCGCTGAAAGACACAGCGCAAAGGCGTGCGTTACCGTTTCGATCGATGCCGTCCATTTTTTAGCCCCAGCAAAGAAAGGCGACAATTTAATTTTTAGTGCATCGATCAATCGCGCCTGGAACACCTCTATGGAAATCGGCCTTCGCGTGGTCGCAGAACACCCTGTCTCGGGACAAAAGCGCCACATTCTAAGTGCTTACTTCACTTTTGTGGCCCTCGACGAATGGGGAAAACCAACGGCTGTTCCCAAAGTTACCCCCCAAACCCCCCTTGAAAAAAAGAGGTACGAAGAAGCTGAACTAAGAAGGGCTCGCCGCATCGTCGCTGCAAAAGAAGTCGAAGAATTCCGGAAAACCTTCCAAAAAGAAACCTAGCCTAACCCCTGCCCAGGCCTTTGCTATTGCCCAAGATCAACGCTAAGGTCGAGAGCCATAATTTAAGTGCAAAGAATGCGCTAATTTCGGTATATTCCATTTTCCTAGCAGGATGTTAAAAATTTATTAAAGAAAGTGGAGCTAACACTATGACACAGGGCTTAGACGAAGAACTCAGCGATGCAACTCTCTTTAAAGAGACGCTTAAAACGATTGAAGACGAAGTTAAGACCATCCCCGTTCTACTTTACATGAAAGGGACCAAATCGATGCCTCTCTGCGGCTTTTCAGGGCGGGTTATAGAGATTCTTCACGAGCTCGATTGCGATTTTGAAGCAAAAAACGTCCTAGATGATAAAATTTTGAGAGAGGCGGTCAAAAAATTTTCTGATTGGCCCACTTTTCCTCAACTCTACATTAACGGAACATTCATTGGAGGGTGTGATATTGTCTCTCAAATGTATGAAACCGGCGAATTGAAGAAGATCCTTGATGAATGAGCTCATTTTCTCAAGCCATATCGTCGTATTACTCTTGGCCACCTATATCGCATTGAGACTAGGACCAAAGGCATTGGCCACACTCTCTTCTGTGATGATCGTTCTTGCCAATCTTTTTGTAACTAAACAGACCGCCTTATTTGGACTTGAGGTAACCACCACCGATGCCTATACAGTCGGTTCTCTCGTCTGCTTGAATTTATACAGTGAACTCACTTCAAAAGAGGAGGCGATCAAGCTCTCTAGGTTAAATATATTTATTCTCCTTTTCTTCATAGCTGCCGCTGCTTTTCAACTAGCCTATGTACCGACCCCAAGCGACACAGCCCACGTACCATTTCAGCAAATTTTATCGACTACACCTAGAATTTTCTTCGCCTCTATCATCACTTACATCCTATCACAACGTCTCGATCTTTTTCTCTTCACGAACCTCAGAAAAAAGCTCTCCCTCACCCTCAGTATGATTTGCTCTCTTCTCGTCTCACAAGCCTTTGATACGATTCTCTTCTCTTTTGCCGCCCTCTATAACATTGTCCAATCACTCCTCTCGATTATTGTGTTCAGCTATGCCATTAAAATGTTGTCGCTCGCTTCTCTTTCGCTTGTGACCCTCCTATACCGCAGGGGTCGAAATGAAGTTTGAGTTGATTTATAAATCAAAAAAATCGCGCGCACGTGTCGGTTTGATCCATACTCCCCACGGCATCATCAACACCCCCGGGTTTGTGGCTGTCGGAACCAATGGGACACTTAAATCGATCGACAATGATCTGGTCGAAAAGATCGGCCTTGAGCTTATGTTCTGTAACACTTACCACCTTCTTCTCCAACCAGGACCGGCTGTCATAAAGAAAGCGGGTGGAATCCATAAATTTTCTGGAAGGAAAACCCCCATCATTACCGATTCAGGAGGATTCCAGGTCTTCAGCTTAGCTTATGGCGGTGTTGCCGATGAACTTAAAAGTCGCGGGCAAAAGAAAAGTGATGGACACGTTTTAAAGATCAATGAAGAAGGAGTTCTTTTCCGCTCTTACAGAGACGGCAGCAAAGTTCTTCTTACCCCTGAATCGTCTGTAGCCGCTCAAAAAGATATCGGAGCCGATATCATCATTCCCTTAGATGAACTCCCCCCCTATCATATCGATCAAGACGAGTTAAGATGCTCTTTTGATAGGACACACCGCTGGGAAATCCGATCCCTTGAAGAGCACTTAAAAAATGTGAATAGCCAAGCCATGTATGCTGTGATTCACGGCGGTCTTGACATCAACCTTCGAAAAGAGAGCGCATCGATTCTTTCCAAACACCCCTTCGATGGATTTGCGATCGGAGGAAGCATGGGAAAAACAAAAGAGCAGATGATCACCATGCTCACAGAGACTCTCCCCTCTCTTCCCGAAGAAAAACCAAACCACTTACTGGGAATTGCCGATCTCCCCTCTCTAAAAGAGTGTATTCCCTTGGGGATCGATACATTTGATTCCTCCTATCCAACCAAGATGGCAAGACACGGATCTCTTTTGACCGATCATGGCCCTTTAAAAATTACACGAGGCATTTACAACGACGACTACTCCCCCATTGAGGAAGATTGCCCCTGCCCCACCTGTCAAAATTATTCAAGGGCCTACCTTAACCACCTCTTCAAAGCGAAAGAAATGACAGCCCTGACTTTAGCAAGCATCCACAACCTTGCCTATATGATCCGAATCATGAAACAGTTACGAGAAAAAATTTTAGACGGTGAAATCTAATTCTTCCTCGTGATAATATTTGGCACCTATGACGAATCTTTTTTCAATTTTTTTTCTTTTTTTCGTATGGAGCATCTCTTTCCCCCTAGGGAAAATGATGCTGGCTTATGCACCGCCCGTCTTTTTGACCGGGATTAGGATGTTGTTTGCCGGGCTACTGCTCATTGGCTACACCTGTGTAAGGAAAAAATTGAATCAAATTACAAAGCCGATCCTCATATCCCTATTCATTCTAGGATTTTTTAATATATATTTAACCAACATCCTCGAATTCTGGAGTTTATCGAAAATTAGTGCGGCAAAAACCTGTTTCCTCTATGGCCTCACCCCTTTTATGGCAGCTCTGCTTTCCTATCTACATTTTGGGGAAAGAATGACTAAGATGAAATGGATCGGCCTATTGATTGGATTTGTCGGCTTTTTTCCCACGATTTTGTCCAAAGATGGCTCTGAACTTTCCCTTGGCACATTCATAGGGTTTTCCCTACCAGAAATTGCCATGTTTATTGCTGTTCTTTCCTCATCGTATGGGTGGGTCCTTTTACGTATGCTCATGAAGGAAGAGCTCTCTCCACTTGTTGCAAATGGCTTTAGCATGCTAATTGGGGGCTTAATGGCGCTCATTACATCGTTTTTCATCGATTCCTGGAATCCAATCCCGATTGCACCAGGCTCTCTCGGAATCCTTTTGGGACTCATCGCAATTTTAACGCTTCTCTCGAATATTTTTTGTTATAACCTTTACGGATTCTTACTCAAAAAATACACAGCGACATTCCTCTCTCTTTTCGGTCTTCTTTCCCCTGTCTTTGCTTCACTCCATTCATGGATACTTTTGAAAGAAGTCCCTTCCATTTCAATTTTCGTATCAACCGCAATCATCTTAGGGGGCCTCTTCATTGTCTATAAAGAAGAGACGAAACAAGGCTACTTCGAAAAAAATTAAGCTTATAGTAGAGAAAACGAAGCGGTTGCAACTGGCCCCCGCTTAGTATTGAGATAATCGATCATGATCAAAATGCTAGAGGGATCTTTTTCATACTTAACCCTCTCAATTCCTTCTTTGAGCACTTTTAATACAAGATCTTCTTTTAGACCCAGACAACTTGCAAATTGCCTTGCCCGATCAAAAAAACAAAGCGATTCATACTCTCTTACCAACGCCTCTTTTAAGATGTTCAATAGCTGTTTGCATTGCTTGTTGTGATTGTTGACCAAAAGCAAACTTTCGCACACCTCTTCATCAGTAAGCAAAAAGAGAAGTAATTCAAAGCCACCGACCTTGTAGTCGGCAATCGAATTGATATTTTCGACAAATTTGGAACTCCAGGCAAGTCGGAAAGCTGATGAATAGGCCAACATATGAATATTTTCTCGCATTGCTTCTTTTAAAGGCTCTTCCAACCTCTTCAGGGTAATCTCTTCTAAGTGATTCTTTTTTTGACCAATTTGGGTATGGTGATCATGATTTAATTTTGAAAAAAAAATGCAGGACAAAGCTGCAAAAAAGAGAAAAAACGGCGTGATCAAGAAAATCTGCCCTTGCCTTGACATCGTTCTGCCCTCCTAATAGGTTTCACTTCTTCTAATATTAGGTGTAAATTATTTTAACAATAAAAAACTTAAAATTAGATACCATTTCGGAAATTTGATATAATTACATCTGAAAAGTTTAATCAGAAGTTAATCATGGATCAAGTTCGTTTACCTACGCTTTTTAGAGACTCCCCCTTTCCCCAAAATGGGCTAATCGAACCTCTGATTACCTATAGGCCTTCCACCACCCTTTACGAGGCTGGATCAAAAATTGTTTTTAATAGCTCAACTGATGTTCTTGCTGCCGGATTTTTGATGAAATGGGTCATCAAACCAATTTTAATTCTCTTCACACCCATCGTCTTATTGGCCATTACGATTCATTTTTTTGCAAAAAAACTTTTTTACAACATCGATTTTAAAACTTATTTTGCAATTTACTTTGTCCTAGGGGCTGGCTCCATTGATCGAAGATCAGCCGAAAAAAACCGGTCCCAGCTAGAAGGACTCACCATGACAAACCATGACTCTCTAAAAAATCTCCATACAGTAGCCAAAAGCATGTTGACCGAGGCTAAGCAAGATGCAGAAAAAATCTCTACGGCTTTCAACGCAATCAAGCACATCGAAAATTCTCATACTTTTTCTTTTGAAGAGATCGGAATTCCTGGAAGTTGCGCTATGCTTGATGGTTTTGCCGTTTGCAATTATAAAATGTCAAGCGTTCCCTATAACGAGCAAAAATGGATCATTTACTACCCCGGGCGTAGCACTTGCTGGGAAAATTCCTACAGCACCATCTACCAACTATCAAAATTAACCGGTGCAAACGTATTGGCGTTCAATTATCGAGGAGTCATGCGGTCTGGAAGGAAGAGACTCGACAATCCAGAATCTCCTCAAGAGGTGTCAAATTCAGCGGAAAAACTTGCGGAAGATGCAGAAGCTGCCGTAGCCCACCTCCTTAAGATGAGAGTATCCAAAGACCGAATCCTCAATTATGGGTACTCACTCGGTGGCGGCGTTGCTTCAACTCAAACAGATATGGCTATCTGCAGTGATCGGTCATTTCGCTCGCTCGATAAAGTAATTCAGTCCTTCACCTGGATTCCAGGGGTTGCCTTTCTCGCCAGCTGGATTGCCCAGTACTGCTTTGGGAAAATTAATTCTTACGAAAATGTCAAAAAGATCCAAGAAAACGGTCATGATGCCTACATATGCACAAGCCCTCAAGACCTGATCATCAGCTCTTCGCATGCTTCCCTACACTCTGCTTTCCAAGAAAACAGCCCTGAGAACACTCCACCGACGCTTGTTATTGAACATGATGACTCTAAGGGGAGCCTTTTTGAGAAGCTCAAGAAACGGTATATTGCCCACGTTGCAGACACACCCGACACCCTTTTCTTTCTCATTAAACCTTGGCTTGAAAGAGTTGACGCCTAATTTGGTTTAAAATTTGTACATAAGAAATGCGG
>CAYZDL010000035.1:0-7809 GCA_964477345.1 uncultured bacterium | reverse complement strand
CTCTCTCAAGGGAGCTGTCAAAGTTAAGGTCGACTCTAAACTTGAAGTCCTTAGTCAACGTCTCGAATCACTTCGACATCTTTCGACAAAGCTTAAGGATTTTGGAGGTGTTGAGAGCGAATACGACAAGAAGATCCAAAGCTCAATCACGGCAGGTCTTGAGGCAGATAACGGGAGTGATGGTCCTAAACTATCTAAATTGATTAAGGGTGTCCTCCCTAAGAAGAAAGAACAGCCTGAGAAGAAAGATTTGAAAGAGCGGATAGAAGATAAGAAGAAGAGGGGTGTCAAGAAAGTAACCCAAATCAAGTACAATTCTAATAAGAAAGAGTCGTAATTCTTCTCGGTGCTCTCGGTGTGCTCGGTGGTTGAAATTTTCCCTCTCGGAAGGGCGAGGGCAGGAGAACAAATAGTAATGAAGAGTGATTTAGATCTCGGGCTTGCTCTCGATGTCCTTAAGAATGTTTACCTTACTCGAATTGTCGATGAAAAGTGCGATTCTTTATCAAAACAAAATAAAGGGGGGAATTTTCACCTCTCAGCTAAAGGACATGAACTGGTCGGAGTTGTCGGGGGTCTCTTTCTTCGTGGCCCTCTACATTGGGGCTTTCCTTATTATCGGGATCGTGGTTTTGCCATTGGAAAAGGTTCTGATCTAACAGAACTCTTCGCAGCTTTTTTGGCCCGCGATGTGATCAATCACTCAGGTGGAAGGCAAATGCCAGAACACTATTGTGATGCGGCTATCCAGCTTGCCTGTCAATCTAGCGTTGTAGGTTCTCAACTACTACAAGCCGTCGGTAAAGCCAAGGCGGGTCAAATCTCTGGAAATAGGGAGATTTGCTATGTCTCATTTGGAGACGGAGCTACTTCGCAAGGAGATTTCCATGAGGCTCTCAATATGGCGACGATTCATGACCTTCCGGTGATTTTTGTTTTACAAGACAATGATTGGGCGATTTCTGTTTCAAAAATTGAACAAACAACTGGTTCATCGATCATCCCTGTTGTTAGAGGATACGAGGGACTTAAAGTGATCGAAATTGATGGGTGCGAGATCGAGCAAGTGATTGACGCATTTGATCAGGCTACTCAATATACACAAAAGGGGTCTGTTTTCATTAGCGCAAAGGTGCCGCGCATGGGTCCTCACAGTAGTTCCGATAATCCAAAGAAATACAAAAGTGATCACGATTTTTGTGAAGATGTTCTTAGAGACCCGATTCCAAAAATTGAAAAGTGGTTAATAGAGAAGGGTTTGATCGATCAAGAAGGGCTTGCATTTCTTTATCGTGAGGCCAAGGAAGAGGTAGAAAAGGCTATTGAAAGGGCCGAGAACACCCCTTTTTGCGAAGCTGTTGAAGAGAGCGATGTCTATAAAGAATCACCGGTGAGGGATCTGATTCATCCACTTGAAGGGGAAAAGGTGATTTTAGCGACTCAGGTCAATCATGCTTTGATAGAAGAGATGAGACGTGATGAAAGGATCGTGGTTTTTGGACAAGATGTGGCTCGCGGAAAGGGTGGTGTATTTGGCATTACTGAAGGTTTAACAGAAATTTTTGGCGAGCGGCGCTGTTTTAATACTCCTCTTGCAGAATCTACCATCGTTGCAATGGCTCTAGGGATGAGCTTAAAGGAAGAGATGATCCCCGTGTGTGAGATTCAATTTGCCGATTATATCTGGACGGCGGTGAATCAGCTGTTCAATGAAGTATCAAGTTATTATTTTCGCTCAAATGGGGTTTTTCATTTACCGCTTGTGATTCGAATGCCGTGTGGAGGATACATCCAAGGAGGACCGTATCATTCACAATCGATCGAGGCTTTTTTGGCTCACGTCCCGGGGCTTAAGGTGGTGATGCCGAGTCATGCTGCTGATGCAAAGCGGCTACTAAAGGGGGCGATCCGAGATCCTAATCCTGTCATTTTTCTCGAACACAAAGCCCTTTATCGGCAGCATGCATTTGCAGCGACCTCTGAGCCAAAAGAAGATGAAGTGGCTGAGCTTTCGAAAGCAAGTGTTCTTGTAGAAGGTGAGGCTTTGACTATCGTCACGTGGGGAATCATGACAATGTTTGCTTTTGAAATTGTTCGTGAGCTTGGAATTTCTGCAGAAATCATCGATTTACGCACCATTTCTCCCTATGATGAAGAGACGATTATTGCATCAGTGAAGAAGACTGGAAAGGTGATTGTACTTCATGAAGCGGTTAAGCGGGGAGGGTTCGGAGGAGAGATCGTCGCTATGATTGTAGAAAAGGCGTTCAATTACCTCGATGCGCCCCCACAAAGGATCGGAGCTCTGGCTCTCCCTGTTCCTTACAGTAAAAAATTAGAAAACCTTGTATTGCCTCAAAAACAACAAATTAAAGAAGCTATTGACTCCCTTTATCGTTACTAAGCAAGAGGGATCGCTCTTGAAGATCATCCTCAATCGAAGAGAGAAGCTTAACGCTCTGAATCTCGATATGATTTTGGCTATCTCGTCATCTCTCGATCAGGCAGAACGTGATGATTCAATAGATCTTGTTGAGATTTCCAGCAATTGTGACCGTGCCTTTTCCTCTGGAGCTGACATTACAATTTTTTTAGATCAAAAAGCAGCGTTAGCCATGCTTACGGCTGAATATCAACTCAATCGAAAGCTGATTCATTTTCCTAAAAAAAGTCGTGCGCTCATCGATGGATTAGTGATGGGGGGCGGTGTAGGAATTTCATTTTACACAAAAGAATTAATGGTCACAAAGAGATTTCGCTTTGCGATGCCTGAGGTGAAGATCGGTTTTTTCCCTGACGTCGGTATGTCGTACTTCCTCCCTAGACTCAAGTACAAAGTGGGATGGTATTTGGCAATGACGGGCAATAGCATAGGTGCTGCCGATGCGGCCATTTGTGGATTAATCGATAAGGGGGATTATGGAGAGGGAGAGCTGGATCTTAAAGAAATTGATTTCGACTTTGCTCAATTATCTGTCGAGGAGATTAGGGAAAAATATGCCCCCGATGCCTGCCCCCAGAGTGTGCAAGTTGCTTATGAGTTGATGGGGTGGGGACAAGCTCAGAGATCTCCCTTGAAAGCCCTAGAGCTTGATCTTAAACTTGCAAAGTGGTTCTTAGCTCAGAAAGATATTATTGAGGGAGTCACCTGTAAGGTGATTGAGAAAGGGAGAGTCCCTAATTGGGCGTTGCCTAAGAGTGGTATTGCCACAAAAATCGCGAAATCTCTTGGCCACTTACAGATTTGAGCTTTTCATTGTATTGGATTTTCAAGGCCCTTTCTAAAAAATTAAAAAAGAGGCGAGGATTCTCTTGAACAAGAAAGGTGTTATGTCCTGAAGTAGGCGATTGATGGAGATATTGTTTTTGAGTATCGTTCACCGCACGATACAAAGAGGCGGCAAAGGGAATGATCTCATCACTCTTCACCTGAGAAATTAGCTTTTCTCCACGGATCTTGTTCCATGCTTCCTTTCCATCCGATTCCCACCCAGAAAACGAAATAAATTTTTTGACCAAAGAACAGATGACACGGGATCGCATCATTCGATAGAAAAGAGTATCCTCAAGTTTATCAGCGTAGTATAGATTGATATCGGCTAAATGTTGAGTCAGATCCCAAAATGGAAAGGTCGCAAGCTGAATGATTGAGATTCCCAACAATAGATGGGGCAAGACGATACTTTTCCCTATTTCAAATAGGCAGGTCCCTGCTTTTTCCCATTCAGAAGAGAAAAGGGCTTCGAAGAAGAAAATGGAAAATAAGATTACTCGCGCGATTAAGGTAGGAATGATAAGAGCTATCTGTTTTAGAGAGGTGGTGATTCTTTCATAGGTTTTGTGGGGGAGGTGCTTGGGAAAAAGAATTTTTTGGGCAAGATTCATTGACGATTTGGAAAAAGGGATTTCTAAGGCAACTTCTTGAAAATTATTTAGGGTGTTTTCTCCCAAGTAATGCATCTCTTCCCCGGGCTTTTGATGCCGCGACGCCACTTCAATGCCGACGATCCCGCCAAGAGAAAGGCCATGCATAACGATATGGGCAGGTCGTACACCCATGTCAACAGTCAAATGCTTGATGAAAGAATCGACATCATCGACTAGATCTTTATAGTTCATCGTAGTAAGGCAAGAGGCATCAGGTCTACTTCCTCTATAGTTGGTGATACCAATGCAAAGGCCAGTGAGTATAGAGAGTTGTTTGAGAAAAGAGTTCATAAGAAAATTATCGTGTGTCGCACCATTCGGAAGGGCAAAGACCAGCCAACGTTGTTTTTCTGGGGGGGTCATTCTTTGAGTGTAGGGAATAATAGTTAAAGCATCGAGTTCAATCTCCCCTTCTCTGAGGGTGACGGGCTTAAGGGTCGTATCATAGTTCCCTGTGATACGGGTGTAAAAATCGGGAGAACCTCCGCTCCTTACGAAGGGACAAATGACGAACCTTGTAAGCCATTGGGAGATTTTTTTGAAGGGGTTTTCGAAGCAGAAAAGCTCTTTCTTTTCTTCTGCCTTCGGGAATTGGTAGAGAGGATATTCATGGTCTGAAGTAAAAGTAATTCCTAATGAGTCGATCATACTTTCAACGCCTCCACGTAGGATGAAATACTAAAAGCCTCGATTATTTTTCGATTTGCACCAATCAGGCTGTTGTTTATTTTACTGTTAGAGCTTCTTCCAAGGGCATCCTTGTAAAAGCTTCAACGGTTTTTGAAGAAAGTTCTCTTGCACACTGGGGAAAGTTAATCTTCAAGGCCTTTTCAAGAAAAGTAAAGTATTTTTCAGGGCGCGATTGCATTAGAAAAGTTCTATGAGTAGCATCGGTGCTTTCATTCACAAACACTTCTCCATTATTGCCCCACTCTCCTGACCGCTCTTCAAGTCCTTTGCCAAGAGATGCTTCCCACAAAATTACGTTATCCTCTCTTACAGTTGAAGAGAATTTGGCTCCTTTAATACTTAACCATGCATCAGCTACATTGGTATTCCATTTTGCCCATTCAATATACCGTTTTGCGAGTTGTGAATACAACCGGCTTTTGAAGATGGTAAATACAAGAGAGTCCTCAAATTTTTCGCACAACTTCAAATTTAAGTACCGAAGAATTTGAGTATAATCGGCAAACGGTGAGGAAAGTAAAACAAAGAGTGAGCTCACAAAAATTACTGGATCAAGAAGAACCGTTTTGCAAATTTCTGCGACTGCGCGGAAGGCCTCAGCAAAGTTTCCTTGAAAAAGGTGGTCAAAGAAAAGTGTAGTAAAGACAATAACACGAAAAATAAGATGCGGAATGCAAAAGAAGAGCTCCTTAAGAGCATAATAGACGCGGCTCTTTAGTGAGTGTGTCGTATTGGCTTCAGGAACTAAATAGGGTTCGATCTTTTCTTTTGCAAAATGAACCATAGCTGATCCGGAAGAGTACCCTCTTACGGCGTCTCCAATATGATCAAAGGTGTTTTCAGAAATGACAGACATCTCGTGCTCTTTTTCTTGGTGGCGTGCAGCTACATAACTAGCGACAGCTCCCCCTAGTGAAACTCCCTGGATGACAATATTTTTTGGATGAACACCTCCGTTACACAATCGTTTGGTTAATTCGTCAACATCGTTGACCAAATCATTAAATTGATCAGGTCGGTGCCTAGGCTCTTTCCGAGCTCCTCGATAATTGGTAACGGCTATACAAAGGCCAGTATAGCGAGCATAGTTGATAAGAAAAGTATGTATCCGTTCATCTTGGTGGTTAGCAAAATTGGGAAGCGCAACAACAATCCACTTTTGTTCACGATCATCTAGACCTCTTTGTTGATTTGAGATAATTGTAATCGCATCGAGTTGTGGTCCAGAGTCTCCTTCTGGCTGAAGTACACACGAATTAAGAGTGACTTCGCCATTACAAAGCTTTTCAATTCTTTTTTTGTTTGTCAAATTTTCATAATAATCTTTACTACAAGGAAAGAATTGAAAAGGGCAAACAAGGTGAATTAAAGCAAAATGACTTAATCTCTCAAACAGAAATACAGGCGCAATCAGAATTTTAAAAAGAAATTTAGCGAAAGAATTGACTTGATCGGTGCAAGAAGAGGGTTCCTTAACTTCAGAAATATTCCGTGGATGGAAATAGTGCTTCTTAGGAATAGAAGGATCATTCCTAGTAAAATGGGCAAATTGAGGTGTTTGAGAAGATGTTATAGCAGGTTCCATGCAAACATTATAAATTTGCCCTGGATATTCTCACAACCAATAAACTTTTCTATAAGGAGTTAGCAACAAGAACTTTTGACGTGCGGCGCTTACGAATCAAAATGTTTGACTCTCTAAACAGAGGGAGATATCCCATTAAAGGTCTCTTTGCAATTCGGTTAAAATCAAGAACTTTTTGATAGAGAATTTCTTTTTCCGCGCTATATTTTAGCCTTGAAAAAGATTTTTCAATTTTCTGATATTCACCTTTAAGGAACTCGAGGTGTGCTAAAAGGCTATCTTGAGTTCTTTCTAAGGCTTCTTTTTCGAGTTGCATATGCATAGGCAAAGAGAGAAGAGCCTCTTCATTTTGCTTCAGGCAATCTAAGGTTTTAGCAAGTTCATCTAAAGGTTCCATGATCCCCTCTCATTCAAATGTAAATTTCCTCTATAACGAAAAATTGATTTTTGTAAAATTATTTTTTCACATTAACAGAGAAAGGATCCACCACTCAATAGATCGTAATTTTGTCTAACTATGTCTTCATTCGGCTTAACTAAATTCTCAGGACTTTTTGATTCTCTCATGTAACATCGACTCGGTGTTTGAATGCAAGAGAGGTGATTTGAAGCCTCGAAAAATGGCTGAGGATTTTCGAGATCTTGAGGAAGGACCAATTGAGAAAGGTGAGTACTGAGAGAAACTGCCTTCAATAATAACGGTTCATTATACCAGACAAAACGATCAAGAATCACAACAAAAAATAGAGCAAGGGAGAGGCTGTCGAAATTTTGATCAAAAAATACAATTCCTTGAAGTGTGTTGACAGGGTTTAGATGTTCTCCGAGGATAGTATGGGTTTGGGCAAACAAACCAAGAAGAAAATTTTCGCAAGAAATGGGGTGGAATTCCGAAGTGGTCACTCTAAAATAATCATCTGGATTACTTTTTAATGTTTTTTCTAACCATCTTCTCTCGTCTAAGTGACAGCGTTTGCTAGCGATTTCAAATCCGATTGAAGAAGAGGTTAAATAGCGACTAGCAACATGAGCTTTTATCAAAGGTTTAACAGCCGATTGATCCAGCAAAGTTAATAAATTGGCCAGTGTTTTAATCACAAGATCGGTGAGCCAGTAAGCGTTATCGTTTAGCACATCGAGAGAGAAATTTATGAAGGGGAGTTTATCTGATTCAGGAGATTGTTCGAGCCATTCGGCTACAGTAGAGCTAAAACTCTCTTGTCCCACTAATCCTGATAGAATGTCTCTTGTGTACTCTTTGTTCAAAGAACTAATGTCCATCATTAAACTCATGTTCAAAAACAAAGTGAGATGTTATAGCAAAAGGAGTATAAGAAAAAGTCTTTTCATGGTTATATTGTCGCGAATAGATGATCTAGGAGGAATTTGTGATTGGGTTTTGTCCCCTTGGTTCGGGGTCTACAGGAAATGCAATTTATTTAGGTACAGATCATACAAAACTTCTGATTGATTGCGGGATCAGCTTTAAAAACTTAAAAGAACGTCTTGCTGATATTAACGTAGAGATCGAGCAAATTGATGCTGTTTTAATCACTCATGAACATGCCGATCACTATCATCTCGACTCGCTCAAAGTAATAAGAGAA
>CAYZDL010000034.1:257-7917 GCA_964477345.1 uncultured bacterium | reverse complement strand
GAAGATCAGATTATCTACAAGGATCAGCAGGGGAATGAGCACATCCATACTTACGGAGATGGATATGAAGAGATGATGGATGGACAGGGTCGTGTTTCTTACGGAAAGGGGGAGATACATGGGCCAGAGTACACAGAAAAACTCATCTTTGAAAATGGTCTACCGATTGGCCGAAATGTAAATGGCAATGACCAATTTTTCCACTATGACGAAAGATTCCAATTTGGTGACTATGTCGACTTACACCGAAATGAGATCGATGCCCAGGTTAATTCACTCGATGAATTAATTCAGTTAGGAAGCCTCACTTTCTCGTACGACACCAACGGCAATGTCATCTCCAAAACAACTCATCTTGGCGTCACCCACTACAGCTATGATAAGAATGACTATCTTTGCCTAGTAAAAACCCCCACTAAAACCGTAACATTCGAAAATGACCCCCAAGGAAGACGCAAAACTAAATCGATCAACGGAGAACTTTTTGAGAAATACCTCTACCACAGACACAACTGCATCGCAATCCTCCACCCTAATGGCAAGCTTAAAGAACTCCGTATTCCTGGATGGACAACTCATCCAGACATCCTCAAACCTGTAGCGATTCATACTGAAAAAGGTCTATTTACCACTCTCCATGATCACTTCGGTAACATCGTCCTCTTGAAACAAGAGGGGAAGAAATCAATTGCTATCAATCACGACCCATTTGGAAGAAAGCTCCGAAGCCAAGTACGTAAAAGCCCCACAACGGCAATTTACTCCTCTCATTACTACGACCCAGATATTGAACTCCTCTATTGTAATGCCCGCTACTATGACCCTGTTACCCTCCGCTATATTTCTCCTGATCCCTGCATGCTCGCCGGAGGCATTAACCCCTATGCATACAAATTTAATAACCCACTCATCTACCGAGACCCCACAGGAAAAGTGGTCATCTTCGCGATTCCCCTTACATGGGGTGCAGCGGCTCTAGCGAGCGCCATTTACGCAGCTTACGTGAGCTACCACTGTTACCAAAACAGCCATCCCCATGACCGCAGCCACATGATGACGCCCCCACAAAAAAAGGAGCTTCTAGAAACAGCCTATGGACCTGCAATCTCTGGCACTCTTTATGACAATCAATCGTACGGCATGCAAGAGGGCTACTCTCTTTTATACTTACCGACAGAAAATCTAAGAACAACAGGACAACATCTCGACACTAGTAGGATGGAAAGAAGCAAAAAAGGCGGAGTCGATGATTCTTTGCCAATCAATCCAGAAAATGATAAAAACTGGGAAGACGTTAGTCACCCTGATGCAAGAAAAAAAGGACACATTACACTCAAACATAAAGAGACTGGCGAAGAAATCCGATGGGATAGAGGCCGAAAACAAGGTTCAGGTCATGAAGCACACGATCACTACCATCGACCCAATCCAAATACGACGGGTAAACATGATACATATTTAGATGAGAATTACAACCCTGTAGGAAGAAATAGTGAAGAATCTCATATTTATCCCTCAGAGTGGGTATGGTGGAAATAACTTTGAGGAAAGTGTAAATGATCGTAATTGATAAGAAAATACTTACTAAATACACATCCTATTTTCATGATGGTAGCATTATTGATATCGAATATGAAAAAGACCCTTCAGAACTTATTATCTCTATGGAAAGTGCTGAATTAGATCTAGAGGATATAAAGGATCCTATTCCTCTATCGGAAGAAAAGAATATAAGAGGAAAATTACATCTTCTGGGAGTAAAAAAAATTTTTATAAATAAAGAGCTTCTTAAGGAACCTCTTAAAATGAAGTATGATTGTGGCTTGCTACTGGACTTTGACATAGAGAATACTAGAGTATTTTTAGGCATAGCATGGATAAATTATCGACCTAAGCCCCCAATTAACGACTTTTCAGGGATAGATATTGAGATAGAAGACCTATATTGGGAGAATATACCCGATCTTTATGATCCGTTTGCTTAATGTTGAAAGTGGCAAAACCTTTTAACACTAGTAGGATGGAAAGAAGCAAGAAGGGTGGAGTCGATGATTCTTTGCCAATCAATCCAGAGAATGATAAAAACTGGGAAGACGTTAGTAATAAAAAGGCTCAAGCAAAAGGCCATAGTACATATAAGAACAAAGAAACCGGTGGAATAATCGAATATGATAAAGGTCAACCAGGAAAACCTGGGCATAAGGGTCATGATCACTACCATCGGCCAAACCCTAACAAATCTGGGAAAGATGATTGGTATTTGGATGCGAAAAAAAATCCAGTGGCAGATAGTAGTGAAGCGTCACATCTTTATCCACCGGATTGGGTTTGGTGGGAATAATTTTTTTGGAATTTAAGTTCATGGATATTTCTGAATATGCTGCATACTTTCACGATGGATTAATCTTGGACATCGTCCATACGAAAGATAAAATTGATTTTTCTATGGCTAGTGCCGAGATTGATGAGGGAGAGACTCAAGGTAATATCATCCTTTCAAGAGATTTTAGTATTCAAGGTAAACTTCACATTGAAGGGATTCAAAGTATAAAGCTAAACGAAAACGAATTTTCAGGAACACTTAAAAAACTATATGATCGCGGTAAAATTTTTGATTTTGAAATTACAAAGAACTCGATTGAAATATCAATTATTTGGACAGATTTTCTTGGTAATTCTGAGGTAAAGGAATTTTCAATTATTAAGATTAAGGCAGAAAATATCTGGTGGGAAAATATTCCAGATTTAGAGTCGTTATGAAGTAGCTAAATCTTTAGAATGATGGGAATATCAATGAGAAATATCGGATTAAGAATCAGTGATTCAGAAGATGGAATGCTTATAAAACTTTCTCGCATTTTAGGCATTCTTCCAAATGGAGAACGCTATCATTGGCATTTTGGATTTGTCGATGGAATGCCTCAAAGAGACCATGCCATTGAGATTATGGATCTTATTGAAGAAAGAAGCAATAAGTTCACTGCGCGTGAAATTTCTTGGGATGAATTAAATGGTCTTTGCTCAAAATTTTTTCAAATTTACGATCTCACAATCCTAGGGTCTATAGAAAAAATTGCCCCTGAACCTTATGAAAGTGAATGGAGATATGCTAAAAGGTATGACTTTGTTGCGACCCTTGTCGACGGAGGATTTTGGGAGGTCTATTGTAAAGATAAACATATTCTAGATCTCTATTATGCTGAATTTTTAGAAACAAAATGGATCACAGACTCTGTTGAATCTGAACACTAGTGGAGACCGGATCACTACCTTCGACTCAATCGAAGAAGGAAAGCAGGAATGATCGTAATTGATAAGAAAATACTTACTAAATACACATCTTATTTTCATGACGGTAGCATTATTGATATCGAATATGGAAAAGACCCTTCAGAACTTATTATCTCTATGGAAAGTGCTGAAGTAGATCTAGAGGATATAAAGGATCCTATTCCACTATCTAAAGAAGATAGAATAAAAGGAAAGCTACATTTGTTAGGTGTGAAAAAAATCCAGATAGGCGGCAAAACTTTTAAAGAGCCTCTAAAAATGTTGTATAATTCAGGAGAAATTCTGGATTTTGATGTTGAAGGTTCTAAGATAAGTTTGGGAATTGAATGGGAGAATTTTCCCTCTAAACCCAGAATTAATGATTTTTCCACTATCGATATTGAGATAGAAGACCTATATTGGGAGAATATACCCGATCTTTATGATCCGTTTGCTTAATGTTGAAAGTGGCAAAACCTTTTAACACTAGTAGGATGGAAAGAAGCAAGAAGGGTGGAGTAGATGACTCCTTTTGGATGTGAAAGGTAATCCCGTACCTAACTATAGCGAAGAATCTCATTTATATCCTCCAGAATGGGTTTGGTGGTAAAAGATGGTAAATTAGAGGTTGTATGGATATTTCTGAATATGCTGCATGGTTTCATGATGGGTCATTGATTGAAATTTTTCATTCAAAAAACAAGATAGAACTTTCCCTAGAGAGCGCAGAATTAACATATGAGGACGTACCAAAAGGCATTACTCTTTCAAAACACAGCACAATAAAGGGAAAGCTTCATTTGGATGGGGTAAAAAAAATCACAGTGGATGACAGTCTTTTTGAAGGGATTCTTAAAAAAGAGTATGATGGCGGTGGAATTTTTGATTTAGAGATAAAAGACGACAATGTAGAGATTTCAATAAAATGGAGTAATTACCCCCCTAAACCGCGTGTAACAGATTTTTCTACAATTACGATTAATGCAGAAAACATCTGGTGGGAAAATATTCCAGATTTAGAGTCGTTGTAATGATCACAATTGATAAGAAAATACTTATTAAATATACATCCTATTTTCATGGCGGTAGCATTTTTGAATCCCTCCTAATATATTTATTAAATTCATAATAAAATAATTAAAAAAGTCCTTTGTTCATTCTATTATTCTAAGAATTTTTGACTTGTCAAACAAAGTCTGTTTTGAGTATCCTCGTGAGACTTTCTCTTTTAAAAGCAGTTGGTAGGTACTTATGAAGTGTCCCTTTTGTGGAGATCCCGAGTCAAAGGTGACAGATTCTCGAGGCGGTGGTGATTCAAACGCAATTCGCAGAAGAAGAGAATGTTTGGCCTGTGGCAAGAGATTTACTACGCGTGAGACGGTCGATCTGACAATCCAAGTGAAAAAACGTGACGGAAAGTATGAAGAATTTAAGGTCGAGAAATTAATCGCGGGTCTTGATGCTGCTTGTAGGCATACGAAAATTAGCCACGATCAGGTAGTTGCACTTGCATCCGATGTAGCAGGAGATATCTTGCTTAGGCAGGTACGGGAGATTGAGACAATTGAAATTGGTCAAATTGTCATGAATCGATTGAAAAATATGGACCCTATCGCTTATGTAAGGTTTGCATGTGTCTATCGTCGTTTTAAGGATAAAGATGAACTAATTCATGCGATCGATGAGACAATGGGGAATAGTTTGAGAAAAGAGCCTAGGGTAGAAAATTTTCAAAACTGGAGCCCTGAGGTTTGATTATACTATAAGGAAGGGAGAAGGGATATGGGTTTGAAGAAAGAGGAAGTAGAACATTTCAAAAGAGAGCTGACTAAGCTCCGAAGAGACCATCAAGAGGCGTTTGATGGAACTGCCAATGATGTCAAGACTCCTGATGAAGCAAGAGGAACCTCGCAACACCATGCCGATGAGGGGACAGAGGACTTTAATAGGACGATCAGTATTGAAGTCACCGCAAAAGAACTCGATGTCATTAAACAAATTGATAGGGCCCTAGAGAAAATTGATGAGGGGACTTATGGAGTTTGCGATGTCACCGGTGATACCATCCCACTAAAAAGACTTGAAGCAATCCCTTACGCAACGATGACAAGAGATGCACAGGATAAATTTGAAAAAGGGAAATTGCAGTATTGAAAAGGCCTCAAAAACCAAAGCTATTAAGTGTTTATGGAGGATTTTTTTTTCTCCTGATCGCGCTCGATATGGTTCTTAAAACCTACACGATTGGGTTTCTCCATGCTCCTTTGGTTCTTTTACATTTGCCTTTCGGGATCGATTTTTCCTTAGAGAAGGTTTTAAACGATGGAGCAATGTGGGGAGTGTTTTCCGAATATTTCTCATTCCTTTTGTTCTTTCGTATCTGTGTGACGGCAGCCCTTGTGGTCATTTTGCTTTGGTTTACGAAAAAGAAGGTGGTAGCCGTTTTGCTTACCATTCTAATTTCTGGAGCGTTGGGAAATATCATCGATTCATTAATCTATGGGCATGTGATCGATATGTTGCATTTTACCTTCTCAGGAAATTCCTATGGGGTCTTTAACTTAGCCGATACCTATATCTTCATTGGATGCTTGGGTTTAATTCTTCATAGCTTTATTACAAAAGAGAAAAAGCATGATGCAAGTACCGTATGAGGTCTCTAAATTTTTGCATCTGCAGGCACTCCTTACCCCTGGAGAGATGGTCTCTTTTTTTACTTCTTTGGGGAAGTTTGAATTGTACGACAATGCTCGGGTAGTGACCCAAATGGCCCCTTTTCCTAAGGAGGAGTTTTATCTCCTCTATAAAAAATATTACTACTCTTTAAAGGGAGAAGAAAGGTCTCCGATTGGCGCTTATGCATTAAGCTCAGATCCAGAAGCTCTTAGAGGTGTTGATGTAGGCGGAGGGCGGATTGTAATTAAGCCGCATCAGCCGGTGATTCAATTGAAAGAACATGCATTTATCCTTCGAAGTGATGGGGAGTTTACCTCCAGCATCCATGGAGAAGAATTAGTTAGGTGGGGAATTGAGCTGATTTTTCCACAAATTTTCGTCGATCCTACCAGTGGAAATGTACATTACGTGATGAAAGAAGAGCAGTTTATCAATGGGGAATTATTCAGACGGGCGATGAAGTGGATTCGATACTACACGCGCCCCCCTGCTTTTTATTTTGACAATCAGGTTAAGAGAGCTACATTCCGTCTCGGATTGCAAGCTTTTGAGGAGACAAAAGGGATGGTTGATCTCACTTCACATGCGCTTTGTGTAAAAAGTAGGAGCTTAGTATGAAAGTAGGGATTTTGATTGTTGGGGATGAGGTTTTATCAGGGGCCACTCACGATACCAATAGCCACTTTTTAGCAAAACAGCTGTTTATGCTAGGGATTAAACCAGTTCTATTTCGTACATGTTCGGATGATGATATTTCTCATGCGTTAAGAGCGATGTTAAACGAGTGCGAAATGGTCATCACCACTGGTGGACTTGGTAATACGCATGATGATATGACCGCATCTGCAATTGCAGAATTTATGGGAGTGGGACTTCATGTTGATGATCAATACAAAATTCCTGCTACATCACGCCCCTTGAAGAATGGTGCAGGATTAGCCCCTGGATTTATGATTCATGATCAGTTAGGTCGTGTGGTGATCTCTTTTCCAGGAATGCCCCATGAATTGGAAGTGATGGCAGCGCATCATTTGCCTCAATTGATTCGGGAATTTCGAGGAGAAGAAGTCGAGACGCTCTATTCAAAAACTCTCCACTTTTGTCACACCTCTGAAGACCATTTGGCCCCTTTGGTCTCCAAACTGAGCTTGCTCACTCCAGAATTTCAATTCGGAATTTACCCGGGAATAGGATCTGTTTCAGTGACGTTTCGGGGAAAAGCAAAAAATGATGAGGCGTTTCGAAAATCTTCTGAGTCGATCATCGAGGCTCTCTATGATGAATTTTCGACTCTCATATTTCCTTCTAGGTCGGGCTCTATTTCCGATGCGGTTCTTGATGAATTGAATGCAAGGGGGCAAACCTTAGCGGTTGCTGAATCGTGCACGGGAGGGGAAATTGCCTCTTCGTTGACCAAAATCCCAGGAGCCTCTAAAGTCCTTTTGCTCGGTGTCGTCCCTTATTCGAATGATGCAAAAGAGAAGATTTTGGGTGTTTCAAAAAAGAGTCTTGAAACCTATGGGGCTGTTTCAGAACAGGTGGTCACGCAAATGACTACAGGGCTCTTTGCCCTTTCTGATGCCGATTATGCAATTGCTGTATCAGGGGTCGCTGGACCTGATGGTGGCAATGCGCAAACGCCAATCGGAACTGTTTGGGGAGCGGTGGCTAAGCGAGGGGAGAAGATTTGTACAGGACTCATTCCTTGCCGCAC
>CAYZDL010000034.1:0-215 GCA_964477345.1 uncultured bacterium | reverse complement strand
TTGTGGCGGTATCTTGCCTATGACATTTGCCCTTTTACCTAAGGTGGGTCATGATTACAAGTAGACACAATCCGCACGTAAAAGAGATCCGCGACCTTTCTAAGAGAAAAGAGAGAGAAGAGAGAGGATTGTTCCTCGTTGAGGGGAGTCGAGAGATTTCTCATGTCAATCCCAAAGAGATAGAAAGGGTCTACACATCAAAGCCAATAGAACAG
>CAYZDL010000033.1:0-7928 GCA_964477345.1 uncultured bacterium | reverse complement strand
TGATGTCGCCACTATAGGACTTATACAAATGAACATTTCTAGTCCGATTAGCGCTTTCTCGGCTCTGTGAAGCTAATAGGTAAAGACAAAGATCGATATCGTGTACTGTTAGGTCTTCATAGACGTTGATCGATTCACGAGAAGGAGAATTGCCTACTCGTTTACAGTTAACAGAGATGATTTTCCCCATTTGTCCTACATCAATCAGCGACTTTATTTTTTTAATGACTGGATTGAACCTCTCTAGGTGCCCTACTAATATCCTTTCGGTATGAGGAAGAAGGGTTCTGGCCCTTTCGATAATCGTATCAACAGGCTTTTCCAAAAGGATAAAGAGGTTGGGATTTTGTTCAAGTGCATGAACGCAGTTTTCAACATGTGTATTTGTAGGGGAAGCAATGATCAAACCATCAAGCTTTTTACAATCTTTTAGAAATTGAGTATAATCGCTGTTGCAATCTCCACCCTTCGGGTCATAGATCATCGGGATATCTATCTTATTAATCTTTTTCAATTGGCGATAGTGATTTTGACCCATCACCCCAAAGCCGCAGATACCGATTTTAGCACGTTTCATATTGGAAAATACCCTCATGAATTTCTTTGGCAACTCTTTCAGCAACGGGACAATCTCCCGTAATGCCTAATTTTTTGTAGATTGGTTGGTCATAGACTACTCTTGGGTAGTGACCCGATTCAGGTCCCCGAAATCCCAATTCAGCCTGCACTCCATGCATATGAAGCTTCATTTGTTCATACGCCATCAGGCAAAGAGGTTCTGCAAGTCTAAAATTAAATCCTAAATGCACATGATTATACTTGCCATCCTGTCCATGATCGCAAATAGAGCGAATTTTTCTAGCGTCTAACACTGAATGCTTTGGAACGCAAATCATCCCACCTTCAAAGGTAGAGATATTCTTTGTCTTATAAAAAGAGAAAGTGCCCACATCTCCAATCATTCCTGCCCAGCGGCCATGTTCATCTCTTGCGCCGAAAGCTTGCGCTGTATCTTCAATGACAATAAGATCGTGACGATTAGCTATTTTCATAATCGCATCCATATCGCAAATTCGTCCAAAAAGATGGATAGGCATGATCGCTTTAGTATTTTCTGTAATCGCTTCTTCGATTTTTGTAGTATCGATGAGGAGTGTATACGGATCAATATCAACAAAAACAGGTTTTGCCCCTGCAAATAATACAGCATTACTCGATGCGATAAAGGTAAAAGGGGAGAGAATTACCTCATCTGTGGGTTTTAAGTCTAACGAGTATAGAGCGGCCATTAAAGCACAAGTGCCATTACATACGGCAACGCAATCTTCAACATTAAACGCTTCTTTGACATAATCTTCGAAAACAGTTCTCACGAATGCTGGCATATTATTTCCTTATAAAATTTCCAATTTGTCTTAGAATTTGATGAGAGGCTTCCAAGTGGAGAGAATGGGATCTGTTTGAGATTGTTTTGAGCGCTATCCGCTTTTCCGTATCGATTTCTTCAATCTTCCTTTTAATATTCATGTATTTCCCATCTAATCTACCAAAGATCATTTGCACGCGACAGGGAATTCGAAGCAAATGATCCCATAATGAAGGAAGATTAGCAATAGAAAATTTTCGAAAGGTTTTTATCATGGAATCCTTATTTTGACGATATCTTCTCGCTGGAGGTCGAAATGAACAAAAAAGGCTTTGAGAGTACCACTCGTGAACAAATTCATCGATGGGCATTCTTTCCATTTTACTTAACCACTCCTCTTCCCATTCACTTCGATGTTCTCTCTCTTCTTTAGATAGGAGACCAGGATTTGTAGAAATTAAGGTAAGGGAAGAAAAAAAATCGGGTTTCAGTGAACTAAAGAGTAAAGCCACACGTCCCCCCATGGAATAGCCTACGAGATGAGCGCCAGGATTAACTGACTTGTGAATTTGACCTAGCTCACACTCTTCAAGCTCAAGGGCCTTTGTTTCATAACCAAGTTGTTTAAAATAGTCAACATATTCGGTCCAATCCTCGGGAACCCCTAAAAACCCATGGATGAAGACAATTTGGGGCTGAGTGGTCATTTGACTTTTTCCAGGGCGAAATAGGTCAGTTCTTTTTCTTTTTTGCTCCGCATCATTCTTTTTTTTAGGACCTCTTCCATTTCTAAATGAAGTTGATAGTTTTTCTCACTGTCGGTTTGTACTTCAAGTACGCAAAGACCACGCTCGTTTGCTGGAATAGACAGGTGCCTTTCATACTGCTCTTTTGTCTCTACTTTATAATACGGGATATCAAAGGCTTGAACAAATTTTTCAAATGTCTTGCTATGTTTTTGGATCCAATAGTCAGAACATTCCTTCTTTTTAGTTGCGATAGGAAGGAAATGGAAAATACCTCCACCCCCATTATTGAGTAAGAGGATTGTAATGGGAAGGTTCTTTTCCTTTAGAAGAGCCAAAGAGTTTAAGTCATGCAAAAAAGCCATATCGCCAATTACACAAATTAAGGGTCTTTTTGTTCCTGCACAGACGCCACCGGCCATAGCTAAAACCCCATCGATACCGCTTAAGCCTCTTTTATTAAAAATCAACCCGATTTCTTGGTAAGGGAAAAGAAAGGAGTCTGCGTACCGAATGGGAAGGCTGTTTGAAAAAAACAGATCAGAATCGCATCTGAGCAGCTTCATAAGTGAAAAAATTGTGTATGGTTCATTGATGTTTTCAACTTCTCCAAAAAAATCGGTCAAAATTTCTTCGATATGAAGAGAATACTCTTTCCATAAACTTAACCAATAACTAGGCTCCCTAGGATTTATTTGGTTTGATAGTTGAGAACAAAAATGACCTGTTTTCATTTCAACGTGGTGCGTAAAAGCATAGATCGAATCATAAGAATAAGGGGAGTTGACTACGTGGATAAAAAATTTGCAGGAAAGGGAACTTACCCAAGCAAAAAGCGATTTTGAGACAATCGTCCCTCCTAAATAGAGAATCGCCTCGGGGATTAGTTTTTCTTTGGAATGGGTCGTTTGTAGTATATGATTATAAAATGGAACCAAAGTCGAGTCTCTACCAAACGAGCGTAATCCTGAGCCGGTGTCGACAAATAGAGGCCATTGTAATTTCATCGCAAGGTTTAAAATGGGGTCAAGATCTTCATCACTTTGCGTTTCGCCTACAATAATCACACCCTTTTCAATCTCTGAAAATTGTGCTGCTAGAAATTCGGCCTCCTCATCGGAAATAGAATATTCCCCATGAGTATAAATCGTTGCGGGTAGCGGGGAAACTTTAGTCTCAAACACCTTTCTTGGAGCTTTACTGAAGAAGGGTTCAGGAATCATTACATTGATGTGTACTGGACCCATTGGAGCACGCATTGCTTGATAACAAGCTTGATCAATACGCCTCGATAAACTCTTTGGATTCAGATTTAGTCCAGGAGCTGGAATATCAACCTCATCTTTCACAGCTAAATGAAAAAGACCTACCTGCTTCATTGTTTGATTTGCATGGCAATCGTGTTGTTCGAAAGGGCGATCAGCCGTAAGTAAAATGAGAGGCACGCCATCTTTTTTTGCTTCGACAGCAGCAGGCATCAAATTTGCGGTAGCTGTGCCAGAAGTTACAATGACACAGACAGGTCTACCTGTTGCTTTAGCAAGACCATAAGCATAGAAACCCGCTCCTCTTTCATCAAAGTGAACGCTTGATTTTGCCATTGGATCTTCCAATACAGCAAGGACAAGTGGAGTCGATCTTGAGCCAGGCGATATGACAAACTGATCACAAGAGCACTTAATTAATTCAGAGATGATGATTTTTGCTTGCGTCTCATTGAGCTGTTCTATACTTGGTCCAGACATCTCCCAACTCCCCATAAATCCATCTTATAGTTCAACTCATCCCATTCATCTTCAGCAATTGAAGAATGAACGATACCTGCTCCGGCAAAAAGATGCAATTTATTTTCTAACACAAGCGCAGAGCGAATGCCAATAAATACACTTGATTCATCATTGGAAAGTTCCCCAAGACAAGAGGCGTACCATCCACGATCAAATGGTTCCAGCTCTTCAATCAATTCAAGGGATCGTTCTTTAGGGTATCCGCAGATGGCGGGGGTGGGGTAGAGATGATTAATGAGGAATTCATCGGTATAGTGCTTTTTAAGTTCTACTGAAAATGGATAACTTAAGTGACAAACATTCGGGGTTCTTTTGAGATAAACTTCTTCATCAACGCTAAAAGGTTTTGCAATTGTGTAAAGTTTTGCTGCTATATCTTTTTTCACAAATTCAAATTCAAGAAGGTCTTTTGATGAGTTCAATAGATCCGCTGCTTGATTGACGGGTCTTGTCCCCGCTAGCGCCTCACTTTTTAACAAGATGTCATCGCGATGATACAAAAGCTCAGGTGTAGCTCCAACAAAAGCTGCATTAGGGTTCATGATAAATGCAAAAGGGGTCGATGTTCCGCACTTGTGAAAAATCATCGTGAAAATTTCGTAAGGATCGAGGAGTTGATCAAAGACAAAAGTTGTTTTTCGAGCCAAGACCACCTTTGGAATATCGCGCCTCTTAAATTCATTGATCATTGCGCACCACTCTTCAAAGTTGGGGCTATCTTCACGGTAGACAGGAGAAGGGAGGGAGGGGGCTATTGTCGGTACATCTAAAATCATTTCATGTTCAGGTTGAATGTGAAATTTTGTTGGGAAGGCATCCCATAAATTGCTCTTTCTGGTGAGAGGAAAATCGCACGCAAAGTAGCTAGTCTTCGACCCATCGATCTCTTTAAGAGAGCCCACTGCCCCTCGGTTTCTAAACAAAACCGTTGGATAATTGTCTCCTAAATACAACTTCTTCATCATTCACCTCATGTATTGTGTTTCGATTTTTCCCCGATATAAAGAGAAACTGTACCAAAATTCATTTTTCTTTGAGTTAGATTGTCAAAGCCGCTCTCGGCCATTAAATGTAAGAAAGCGTCTCCGCTAGGAAATTCTTCGATTGTATCTGATAAGTAGGTGTATGGAAGGGGGCTTTTGATGATTTTTTTCCCTACCCACGGGATGACTCTGTGAATGTAATAATCAGAAAAAAAACGAAAAAACCTTTTTTGAGGCTGCGAAAATTCGAGGATCAACACCCGTCCTTCTGGTTTTAAAACCCGAAAAATTTCTTTCAGGCAGAGGGAAGGATCGGTCACGTTTCGAATTCCAAATGACATGGTGACGACATCGGCAAAGGCTTCATCGAAAGGGATATCGAGTGCCGAGCCTAGCAAAAGCTCAACTTGTTCGTTCTCCTTTAGCTTTTCTCTTGCGATTTTGAGCATTTCCTTGGAAATATCGATCCCATAAAATCTTGCCTTAATGGGACTTAAGGCAATCATTTGGTCGCCTGTTCCACAAGCAAGATCAAGAATTGTAAGAGATTCTTTTTTGGGGAGATATTTCCTCAAACTTTTTCGCCATTTCATGTCCTGACCTAGCGATAATAGACGGTTATTGCGGTCATATTTAACTGCAATTTGGTCAAACATTTGAGCGATTTTATGACGTGATTTTGCTTGTTTCATAACAGGCGAATATAGCAAACCGTGAATGCTTTGTAAAGATAGTTTTAATAAATAAAAAAGAAAGCCAAACCGAGCAGCGGCTCAGTTTGGCAGATCATTTAAGAGACTTCGGCGTGCCTTTTCGGCGGTCTTTTTCTTTCAGCTTCTGTGAGGTAAACTTTTCTCAAACGGATATGACGAGGAGTCACTTCGATCAATTCATCATCTTGGATAAAATCAATCGCTTGTTCAAGATTAAGTTTTCGCGGAGGAGCCAATATGATATTTTCATCAGAACCTGAAGCTCTAACGTTGGTCAATTGCTTCCCCTTAACCGGATTGACAACTAGGTCATTGGATCGATTATGCTCACCAATGATCATCCCTTCATAGACTTCTATTGTCGGGTCGACAAAGAAAGATCCCCGATCCTGTAGGTTAAACAGGGAATATCCAGTACACTTGCCCTGAGCATTCGAGATGAGAGAGCCAAGTTTTCGTCCTGGAATATCTCCTTTCATAGGCATAAAGCTGTCAAAGACAGAGGTTAGAATCCCCTCTCCCTTCGTTGCTGTTAAAAACGCCGAACGATATCCCATTAAACCTCGTGTAGGAATCAGAAATTCGATACTCGTGATATTGTGCTCGTTGGTAGACATCATTCTCATTTCCCCCTTACGGCGAGCAAGCTCCTCGATCACGATACCTGAAGATTCTTCGGGAACTTCGATGTGCGCTACTTCAAAAGGCTCACAAACTTCACCGTCGATCTCTTTCAAAATAACTTTAGGCTTTGAAACGCTAAATTCAAACCCCTCTCTTCTCATTGTTTCGATCACGATGGAAAGGTGGAGTTCACCACGACCTGATACTCGGATAGCATCTTCTCTTCCTTCAACCGGATCAATTTTTAAAGAGACGTTTGATCGTTTTTCACGCATCAATCGTTCGCGGATCTTGTTCATCGTCACGTGTTTTCCATCCTTTCCAACAAAAGGGGAATCGTTGACGAGAATTTCAATCGAAATCGTCACGTCGCCAAGTTCTATCGGGGGGAGGTGAGTTAGGTGATCGGGATGGGTAAGTGTGTCTCCGATCATCACTTCGGGAATTCCTGATAATGAAACGATATCACCGACAAAAGCTTCTTTTAATTCGATCTTTTTTAACCCAGAGTAACCTTCGATCAAAGAAATTTTATGATTGGTTGGGTGACCTTCTTTGTTGATACAGGCAACGGTATCTCCCTTTTTAACCTTCCCTTGTAGGATACGCCCTGTTGCAGATCGGCCAGTGAAGTCGTTATACGATAAGGTTAATACTTGCATGAGGAACGGCCCCTCTTCATCGCCAGAAGGTGCCGGGACGTATTCAACAATTGTTTCAAAGAGAGGTCTCATGTCGACTCTAGGATCGCCCTCTTCAATAAAGGCGAATCCTCCAAGACCTGATGCATAAACAAATTTAAAATCGAGTTGATCGTCAGTAGCTCCGAGCTCTACGAACAAGTCGAATGTTCTGTTGAGGGCATTTTCCGGGTTGGCATGGGGTCTGTCAATTTTGTTGAGAACAACGATCGGTTTAAGCCCCTTTTTCAAGGCCTGGGACAAGACAAATCGAGTTTGAGGCATAGGTCCTTCGCTTGCATCTACAAGAAGCAATACGGAATTGACCATTCCTAGGACTCGTTCAACTTCTGCGGAGAAGTCGGCGTGTCCCGGTGTATCAATCAAATTAATTTTATATTCTTCAAATTGCATGCTCGTATGTTTTGCAAAGATGGTGATTCCTCGCTCCCTTTCAAGATCAAATGAATCCATAACTCTTTCTTGAACGTCTTCATTCGAACGAAAATTTTGAGTTTGTCGAAGGAGTGCATCGATAAGGGTTGTTTTACCATGGTCAATGTGCGCTACGATCGCCACATTTCGGATGTATTTTGCTTTTGTCATATTCTCCAATTGTCTCCAATGTAGTATTGAAAAAACTATAGCATTTTAGACACCTTTCCGCTACAATAATATGATGGAATACTCTTCTAACGAGAGCAGGATTTTGAATAAAAAGAGTTCTGGGATTAAGGGGCAATTTGAAGCTTTTCCTGCAGGGAAGGAGGTAAAAAATCTTCTAACCTCTGTTCTTAAAAAAATAGATAATCGTCAGAAAATTAACATCATACAAATTCGTGAAGAATGGTCGAAAATTGTAGGGGAGAAATATGCTGCGATGACCCAAGTATTGGAGTTTCAAGAAGGGTTGTTGACGATCAAGATTCATTCGGCTCCACTTTTTAGTATTTTGCATGGGTCAGAAAAAACCCGGCTAGAAAATGAACTAAAAAAGAGGCTACCCAGCTTGAATTTGAAAAAACTTAA
>CAYZDL010000032.1:0-8015 GCA_964477345.1 uncultured bacterium | reverse complement strand
CATCAAAGGAAACCTTTTAATCACTCCTAAGGACGAAATTCTCCCGGGCATTACCAGAAAACATCTTCTCTTAGTTGCCCCCTCGATCGGCTTGACGCCTTGTGAAGAGCCAATCAATATTCGTAACCTGCCTACATTCGATGAAGTGTTCCACTGCAACACCACCCGTGAAGTGGTCCCCATTACCCAAATTAACGAGATCCTCTTTCCAAAACATTCTATGGCCAACCAACTCAGACAAGCTTTTCAAGAGCATGTCGCCTCTACTAAAAATTATTCTTTAAAGTTCCTTTAAAATTTCATTTTCGATACAACGTCTCCGATGGAAATGAGCCTTACTTCAACATCGCCCCTTTCTCTCTCAACTATCTCGCAACCTTCTGCGGCTATTGCCTCTGCAGCGGCATCATCGCGAATAAGTGAGCTCTTCAACTCTTTTGATCTAGACGTAGAGAGACTTAGAAAACTAGGCTACGGGCTTTGCAAGTAAATCTTTGAAATTTCTTTATATCTGTTTTTCTAGTATAGTATTCTTAGTTTAATCAATTATTAGGAAATGCTTTATGGAAATCTTTGACTTACCACGAATTTTTTCAACCGCCCCTTCAGAGAAAATCGCTACTCAAGAAAGTTCTTCCTGTTTAGAACGTATTGCAGAGATTTTGAAAAGTGTTGTAGCTTGGATTGTATCGTTAGTTACCTGCGAAAAAATTCATCTATTTGAAGAGACTACTAAAGAACCTTCCAGCCCCCCGAAATCAACCGACAGAATCATCGAAGAAGATCCCGAAGTCAAACTAGCTCTTGATCAAGTAGGCGCTGACCCAATCAAGCATAAGTATTTGAGAATTTCTTATAATTTTATTGTTCTCGTTCTTCGAAAAATGTGCCTTACTGGGGAAGAGATTAAGGTTAGCGGCACCCAGGTTGAAAAAGATGGTGATCGCAAGTGTCATTTAGAGATCTCCCTCCCCTCCTCATTACAAAACAAGAAATTAGATACCTTGCTTAATCCTAATGATCAAGCGCTTGAAAAATTGATGACCACAATAGAGGCTGATGGAATGCTTATTTCTGAGGCTGATGTGAATTCTGATTATAGAGAATATTCTGACCAATTTTCTGTAAGTGCTGAACACCAAGAATTAAAGGAAGCGGGAGTCGTCCTTTCTAGCGCAAAAACCACCCTTGTTCATAAGGGGCTACACTACACTCAATTCATTTTCCTAGGAATTGGTCAGCTTTTCTCTAATAATTATCCCTATTGGAGTAGAGACGAAAAATCGCAAACCATTCATTACAAGCTAGGCATAGATGAACACGCCTCTGAAGAGAGTCTTAAATTTATTGATAGACTTCTCTCTGCTGCTGGAGAAGTTTGCGAAGAGGCATTTCCTCAAGATGCAAGTAGTGATCCGTTTGTTTTCTTCTACAATCCAAATGAAAGATCTTTCGACCTTAGCATTCGAAGGCTTGAGCGACTAGGCTATTGTCTATTGCCACTCGAGCAAGTAAAAAAACTCACAGAGCTTGAATCGCTTCAAAGTGACGATACTCAAGAAAGTTCTTCGTGCTTAAGCCGCATTGCGCAATTATTCAAGGATGTTCTTGCCTGGATTGTCAAAATTGCAACTTGTGGATTCGTTAGCCTCTTCGAAGAAAAAAGCGAAAAAGGCAAACCCGAAGAGACCCCAAAACCAAAACCACCACAAAAATCTCCGACAAAATAGACATCTTTACAGAGAGCCAGTTCGAGTTTGTTAGATTTGTTTTTGAAAGATTTGTTGAATCGGAGCGGACAAACCACGCAAGCTTCCATGCCTATCGAAATGATCTGGCTATGCCCGGGCACAATTCGAATTAAATTAATCACTTTGCGCAGTTGTTTTAACATTATGAACACCTTAATTTAACATTTACTTAATATTCTAAGTTTACTATAATCTCTACGTAACTAACAAAAATCGGCCTTTCAAAGGAACAAACAAAGGTCGAAATAAATTTTTAATTACCAGGGGGAAATTAATGGATCGTATTGGAACAACTGGAACACCTAGAAGACCTACAGAGCATCTTCACGCTCCAAGAAAAGTAGATGAGCCAAAAGATGTCAAAGGGAAGGATACTAAGAAGGCCGGCTCTTCAGAGTCTTGCTGTACACGAGTTTGGAATGTCGTGAAAAACGCTCTTATTGCCGTTGTTTACTACATCACATGCTGCCAACTAGACCTATCAAAAAACAAACGCCTCTTTAAAGACGTTGCTGACTTCTCATGCGTTGAGAAGCTTCCTGATGAGAAAGATGGCGAAGCTAAGAAAGCCTTCACTAAACAAGTTACAGAGCAAGTCACAGCTGCAGTTAAGCTAGTCCATAAAGATGATAAAGCCTTAACATACTTCGCTGATGAGCGGGTAATTGCTGAGATTCGAAATACATTGGAAGCTGCTTTTAAAGCCGGTCTTAACCCTCTTGAGTACAGAATCACATTAGTGGACAGAGAGATAAAAGTTGAGTTGTTTGCTCCAGAAGATTTCGACACAAAGAAAGCTACCCCGTTTAAGGCTTCTCAAAAAGAGTACAAAGCTGTTGTTGTTGCAGGTAATTGGGCAAAAGGAGACGTTCCTGTCACACTAGGCGAAGGCAAAGATGCTAAAAAGACTAAAGTTGCATGCCAATCTTGCACCGTTTCTTTTGTCAGAGCTAACGTGCCTTTGAATGACACTGAGCAAAAACAGCAAGCAGAAGTTGTTGCTGCTAGAAGACAGCAAGAAGAAGTTGCTGCTGCTAGAAGACAGCAAGAAGAAGTTGCTGCTGCTAGAAGACAGCAAGAAGAAGATTATCAGCAGTATACAACCAGAGCTATGACACGTTTTGCTGATACTATTAAAACTGAAGTAGCAAAAATCTCTCAGGTCCCATTGACCTCTGAAAGCACAAAAGTTGTTGCACGTATTCTTGCAAGGGTCACGGATATGTTGTCTTCTGATAGATCACTCCAAATAGCAAACATTTTTGGATCTGCACCAGCGCAATTCCAGATATTTAGGGATGGACAACCAGTGATTGGTGATGATGGTCAACAAAAATTCAATATACTTGATAATCTATGTATTTCAATTTCTTTTAAAGATGGTCAAAAGCCTTTAAAGGAGTTCTGTATTGCGGTAGCTAAAATGATAGATGAAGAGCTCGGGCATGCGAAACAAACTGTACAAGTAAACTATTACCGCCAAAGAGTTGATGCGGGTCAGCCAAAGCAAATCTGGGCCAACTCCTATGCACCAGCTGATCACCTTAGACACGGTGCTTTCGAGATTACGCTTGACCCTTCAGCTTTCCAACAACCATCAGCCTAGCACGTAATAAGATTTTCTCGTTAAAGAGATATCCTTATGCAAATAGGGTGGCCACAATCGTGTGCCACCCCTTTTTTTTATTGATCTTGTTCGTGTACAATTCATTTATAACTAGAGGGAATCATGGAAAGATCAGACCCAACGTCCAATCCGTTCAATAATTTGTATTCAAGCTCATTGGGGGCTCTTTTTTCTAGCGCTCCAGAGAAGGGTGGGGGCGATTTGTCTAGCCGAGTGTGGCTTGTCGTAAGGAATGCTCTGGCCGTTCTATTGTATTTTGCCTCGTGTTGTTTGGTCGATTGGAGAGTGAAGGTGCCTCTTTTCTCGGGGAAGGAGGGGTTTCATCTACTCGTGGGTGCCGGCCAGCTTAAGGAAGAGGTTGAGGCCGCTGTCGATAAAATTGAGGGTTCGAGTGCGTCATGGAAAGGGGGGGTTCACTTGGATTTGATTGTGGCTGCCTTGAAAGGGGCTATCGATTCCGTTGAGCCTCTTGCTTGGCGTCTTTCGTATGATTCTCAGTCAAATATGTTACTCTTATCAGTTACAGCTTCCTTAGAGGCCAACCTAGAAAAACTCCCGGCTTTTAAAGAGTATGTTCGTTTGGGCATTGGCGTCATTCCTTGGGAAGAGTCTTCTGTCGTGATCGATGGGGAAACGAAGAAAAAAGTGGGCTGCTATCAAACTATCGTCTCGTTCAAGATCGTCTAGATCTTTTTCCGTTGTTAAGCTACTGTGACACTATGAAAAGATGGATGGCTCTGGTCTGTTTTTGTCTCCCTTGCTTTGGTTATGAACCGTGGTATACGGGGACTTATCTCGAATACTCTGGAGCCAACACGCCTCGTGGTGAGTACAATTTGCAAACTTTTACAACCTCAACGTTAGTGACTGGCTATTTTCAGAATGATTGGTCGTTGAATTCTTCGGTGGATCAGACAAGTAGGACGATCAATACGGTTTGGTTCAATTGGGGAATGACCGATTGGCTCGATTTTACTATGGTGGGGCAATTGGCCTATGTGAATGGATCTGAAAGGGGCGAGGCGACCTTCTTTGGCCCTATTCAGCTCTATTTGGGATTTATGTTTGCTGAAGATCAGCCTGATACTTGGTGGCCTTACCTCCGATTTTTGTACATCCAAGAATTTCCGACAACACCTTACGATTCATTAAATGAGGGTCGGGGTTTTACAGCCACCAGCAACGGTTCGTTTCAATCGGCGGGGGTCTTTATTTTGGAAAAGGTGTTTTTTCGAAATACGAGGCATCCTACTGATATCAACCTGAATCTCTTTTACAGCTATCAAACAAAGGCTCATATTTCAGGAATAAGTACCTTTAAAGGAGATATTACCACCAATATGCAGACTCACCCTGGAGGGATTTATGCGGTGAATTTAAGTTTGCAAGTCAGTTTAAGTCAGCGGTGGATCTTTGAGACTGATATCAATTACTCTTATTGGGGGGCGACTTCTTTAAGTGGCGAGTTGGGTAGGCTCTCCCCAGCCCTCCCCTTCCCTGCAAGTCAAGCCATTACACTCACTCCAGGATTTGGGTACAGTTTTAGTAAAGACGTAGGGGTCTTTGCCAGTTTTTGGGTAACGCCTTGGGGTCAAAACAGTGAATCGCTGTTTGGGATCATCTTCTCTTTCAATGGCTTCTTTTAGAAAATCAAAGACCGATAAAATAAGTGCAAATAACTAACATAATTAATTATGGAAATTACATTATTCTATCCGAATTGGGCTCAATTTTGGAAGTATCCTCCGAAGGGACCTGTTTCAGGACGTTATGGGGCTCCTGATACTTACAGCCCATTTGCTGCCAATGTGGATAGGATCATTTATGGGTTTTTACTATTTGGCGTTAAAGCAAACCCGCTATATAGGTATGATAAGTGGTGTATAAATGATGCATCTCCGGCCAACCCTCCTCTCTATGTCGATTCGAAAGATTTTGGAACTTATTCGGCTTATCCAAATTATTGTCTAACAGGAGGAAATGAGTCTTCTCCTCAGATTATAGATCCTGATTGCTTTAATTTATTGAAAGCTTTGAAGGGGGCTAATAAGAATCTGAAATTAATCGCAAGTTATGGCGGTTGGACTTTTACCAACGATGGGGCAGCATTCAGCTCGCTCACTAAGGGAAAATTTAATGATCTTGTGAATGGAACGAGGAGCGATGAATTCATTTCAAAATCGATCAGTTTCTTGAGTGCGAATGGTTTTGACGGTTTTGATTTTGACTGGGAATATCCAGGTCATTGGGATGCCTCTTCTCCCTACAGCGTTAATGATGCTAATCGTCATTTCTATGGATTGGAACAACTTTTAATAAAATATAGGAATCGTGTACCGGCTAATTTTGAGATTTCTCTTTGCGTGGGTGGGTTCTTAAGCCCCAATATCGCAGCAAGAAATCTTACAGCCCTTCCTGGTTACTTAGAGAGTGGTGAAACGGTCCCTATGGTGACCGATGAAGATTATTTTACGTGGCTCGATCGTTTGGTTAATGGGCCTGCTAAAGTCAATCGGATTAATATGATGACTTACGATTATTACGGAGCCGGGGGAACACCCGCTGCTCCAACGAGACCTAATGCGCCTCTATATGGGGGATCACCCCCTCCAAAAAAGCTAAAGAGACCTGTTCGGTGTAGTTGCAAAAACGAATCCAACCAACAATTAGAAAATCATTCTTCGATAGATAGCACACCTGTCTCAAATTCGATCACTGTGACTGTGGCGGCTTGTGGAAAAACTGGTCAAGATTTGACAACTTTTTTTAAAATGGGGAGCAACGGAGTCCCTGACATCGATCTTTTCCTATCAATGAACCCGAAGATGATGATGACTAAGGGATGTGCTCCTCTTGTAGCGGGTAAATCGTACAACGTTTGTGCCAAAACTTACACCGTTAAATCGGGCGATACGATGGCTCAGATCGCTAAAGCGATGGGGGCTGATCTTTCTGATCTTTGTACTTACAATGGCTTTGACTCGATTGACAAATGCGCCAATATCACAATAGGCCAGGTCTTTGCTGTACCCAATTCTGACTGGACGAATGATTGCGCCTCAAAACCTGCACCGGGCCCGCCAGAAGGAACCCTTAAGTACTACATTCAGAAGACATTAGATGTTGTAAAAAAAGTCTCCAAAACACCTGAAAAATACATTTTGGGGCTCGCCTTTTATGGAAGAAGCTATGCGGGTGTTTATGGCCTTGCTCCTTTAGGCGATCAGGTGATTAATAAATCGGTTTTCCTTACTTCAACAGGAGCTTATCCATCAGGCCCCTACATTCCAAGTAGTGACGGTCAACTCTCATTTTACGAGATTAACAATAATATGCCTCTCGTTTTTCAGAAGGGTTACAATCAAGAGTTTGGGACCGATATTGCTTGTAACGTTACGAGTAATGCATGGGTCTCTTATGATGGACTCACTGGGATAAAGCAAAAACTTATCATGGCAGACCAATATAACCTTTGTGGAGTGATGTTGTTCACTCCACAACAAGATGACTTTTCAAACGGTTACCCTCTTACTCAATTAGTCATTAAAGCGCTAAAGAATGCCAATTGTCCAGGGAAGTATATTACCCCTTTTGCGATGCCTGAAAATACGCTTCTTGCGATGATCGGCTTTAAGAATAAAAAGGAGACTATAGAGTCTTGCAATCCCCTTATTGATTGGTCTAAAAACGTGCCCAAAGGAATCACTATCAGATACCCTCTAATTTAGGAAAAAAAAATTATGGCTAGTATGAGAAATATCGCTTTTTACACTCATTGGGCCCAATTTTGAGGTGGTCCGATCCCCTTTGACTTACTTAAATTTCATTTAGTGCTTTGTTTCACTTGCAGCGCTTCAAAAAGGCAACCCTGGGGTGGGCTCAGAAATAGAAGTAGGTCAGATAATTAAATATACAAAATAAAAAATAGAATTCAGACAAAAAAAAAGGCCCGTACTAATGTACGGGCCACAAATCTGGCAACGCCCTACTCTTCCACACTCTTGTGTGCAGTACCATCGGCGAAAACGGGCTTGACTTCTGTGTTCGGGATGGGAACAGGTATTTCACCGCTTCTATTGTCACCAGAAAAAAGTCAAATCGCTTATGGAAGTCACTTCCCTTTCGGAATAGTGACTACCCTAAGACGAGTAATCTAGAAAAAAATCGTTATGTAATCAGTATCTACAGGCATTCAAACTACACACTAAGGTGCACTTTGTGCCTGATTAATTTTATCGATGCCATGAAAATGCTTGCAAAACTCACTTTAAATCGGAACTACAAGAATTCCATTTCATCATCTACATTGCATCGAGATGATAAAGAAAAAAAAAGTGATCAAGTCAATGGACTAATTAGTACTGGTCAGCTCAATACATTACTGTACTTACACACCCAGCCTATCAACCTAGTAGTCTACTAGGAGTCTCATAGGGATACATCATCTTGAAGGAGGCTTGGCGTTTAGATGCTTTCAACGCTTATCCTTTCCAAACATAGCTACTCGGCAATGCCCTTGGCAGAACAACCGAAACACCAGAGGTTTGTCCACTCCGGTCCTCTCGTACTAGGAGCAGCTCTTCTCATGTATCCTGCGCCCACAGTGGATAGGAGCCAAACTGTCTCACGACGTTCTG
>CAYZDL010000031.1:0-8372 GCA_964477345.1 uncultured bacterium | reverse complement strand
CTGCAGCCTCCCGTAGGAGTCTGGGCAGTGTCTCAGTCCCAGTGTTGGCGGTCAACCTCTCAGTCCGCCTAGACGTCTTAGCCTTGGTGAGCCTTTACCTCACCAACAAGCTGATATCGCATGAACCGCTCCCTAACCGCAAGGTCTATTGCTAGATCCCCCACTTTAGTAAATCGAAGATACCTTCGACAACCACATTCGGTATTAGCAGCCGTTTCCAGCTGTTATCCCCAAGTTAAGGGTACGTTATCCATGTATTCCTAACCCTTTCGCCACTAAGTAGTAAACTACTTCGTTCGACTTGCATGCCTCATCCACGCCGTCAGCATTCAATCTGAACCAAGATCAAATTCTCAACGTAAAAAATAAACTTATAATAAAATTGACGAGTTAAAACTCTAGAGAGTTTATTCTCTAGACTCATCTCACACGTTTGTCACTTCACTCACATTGTTAGACAATCAGTCTGCTCGGTGGCCGACTATTCTTAGTTTGCTTTCACTTTGTTTCGTGATCGCGTCGTTAAGAAGGCATGATATTACAAAAGGGAGGTATTTTATACAATAGGAAAACCGAACTTTTTTTCTGAATATTTTTTCTCGCCCTTGAAAACCCACTCCCAGACTGGATTTCAGAACGAAATCTTTTTTCATAAATTCTGGAAATAAATAAAGATTTGACAAACTTTACCCCTTTCTTTCATTCCTTTTTAAGTGTAAAATGGGATAAATCAAATAAGCAAAGTGCCCTGTATGTCTATTAATACCGTTTCAGAGTCCACTTTCTTTTATTATCTTCGTTCGACTTTCGATTGCGCACCGGATTTGGTCGATTTATGTATAAATTTAATTTTACGAATCAACGACATTTTCAAAAAATTTATTACATTTTTAGTGAATTGTCTTTGTTGCTGTCGTTCTTCTAATGATAATTGGCATAACTGCAAATCCCACCTCGAACGGGAACAACGACCTCTAATAATAAGACAACCTCAAATGAGTCCGGAGTTAGAAGCTATGTATGTAGGAGTCGATAGATCAATACAGGCTCATATTGAAAGAGCCCAAGCTTTGGGATTGTCTCCTCCAACTTTCCATACATATAAACTTGATCTTTCTCTTTTCGAAAACCCTGAATTAATGTCCGCGCTGCATAATCTCTTGGCCGACTACTTTTGCAGCCAGGAAATTGCCCAAAGATTAATTAGATTTACCTATTTCCTTATTTCAGCTGAGCCTCTACGTAGACCACCCCACGGCCCAAATGACCCTTCTGGAGTTATAACGCTCCGTTTTGGTGGTTATGGTCCTTTCGTAAACAGCAAGGAACTGAGTAAAATTGTCTACTTAACGGTTCACCTTCCAGAATTGGACCTTCAAATTCTCCAGGCTATTACCGAACATATCCTTAAAGATTCGCCTACGATTAGTAACGATTTACTATTTTATCCTACAGACTGGAGACGTGAGACCCCTCCAAAAGGTGAACATGCGGCTCTTTATAGAGGCTGGACGCTCCCTTTAGTCGCCCTATGGATGAAGGAGCCACAATTTACTCCTCTGGAAAGTCGTCATATCAACTCTTTAAGATCTCCTCTTGAGCCAGGCAACCCTGGAGATAGAGGACATTTTGACAAAAAAGTCTTAGACTTCCTTTCCTCATGCGTCCCCACCATTTCGACAGAGGAAAGAATCTCTCTCTTAGAATCGCTCTGGAAGTTCGTCACTGCTTTTGGTGTTGATTGTCGAAAATTGTTTGCGCTACGCCCTTTTGACGCTATTCCCCTAGAATTTTCAATATTGCCGTCTGAATCGGGAACTCTTTTCCAATTTCAAACCCCTTTTTCTATAGAAAATGAGGCAGATTTCAAAATTCTTGAATATTTGATTAAGCACTCTTTTTTCAAAGCCTGTTTCCTTGAAGAAAAGGAAAAATTACAAAAGCACTTCTTACTTCCGACACCTTGGGAATTCGTCGATGGGAGGGGAACTTTTTCCCTTTATTTGCGACATCGTATAACTTCAGCTGATCCAAGATATTTCAATCGACCAAATACCTCATATGTTTCGATTGCCGATCAGAATCAGCCGCATTCTCACATCATCACCCGCTTTCTCGACGAAGCTTATCAACTTCGTGGGATCCCACGTGGTCCGATCGATCATTTCTGGGTAAGAGTCCTAAATTTTGAAGATTATTTCGAATATGCCCTCATTGATCTTAGAACGGCCGATGAAATTAACCGGGAAGGGTCTACCTATTTTGAAAGAGAGAAGAAGTTGGTTAAGGTCTGTCCTCCCGGCTTTACTTTTTATCATTTTGATCCTAGATCCACTCTCTTTGGTGATATTTACGAGGATAACAGTGATAATAATATCGAGCGAGTTCGGTATCGTCTCCGTTAAGGGTTCCTCTAGTTAAGCACGTTTGCCGTTACTTTATTCTCACCGATCGAATGGTAATAAGGCGATAAAATGTGGTGTATGTGGATCAGGCCGACGAGAATCCCTTCTTCCAAGACGGGGAGCATCATCACCTTTTTTTCTTGCTCCATCAACTCTAGCGCTACTGAAGTGAGGGTCTCGGGTGTTGTGTGTAGATACTCACGAGTGATCAGTTCCCGCATCTTTGTGGAAAAACCTTTCCCTTTGTTCTTCTCGATAAAACGTCTGAGGTCACCATCGGTAAATATCCCCACGCATCTTTGCTGGTCATCAAGAGCAAGCAAACAACCGCACCGTTTATTTGAGAGCTCTACGAGGACATCTTCCAATTTATCGTCTTCATAGCAAATGGGAAGGTCTTTTCCTTTAAGCATCACATCTCCGACCAATTGTGCAATCATCTTCCCAATCGCACCTCCGGGATGATTCAATGCATATTGGTTGATGCTAAATTGCTTGATTTGCATCAGAGCCACGGCAATGACGTCTCCAAAAATGAGCTGAACAACCGTTGATGTGGTGGGAGCCAGACCAAAGGGACAAATTTCTCTCTCTACAGGCAAAACGATAGAAGCAGTCGTAAAGTGAGCGAGGGCAGAGCCTGGATCAGAAACCCACGCCATCGATTCGATTCCCCTCTTCTTTAGTATTCGTGCCAATTCCAAAATCTCGGGACTTTTTCCACTCTTACTGATCAAGACAACTAAGTCATCCTGCGATACGATCCCAATGTCCCCATGTATGGCACAAGAGGGTGACATGGCGAGGGCTTTGGTCCCTGTTGAAAGGAGGGTTTTCGCCAATTTTTCGGCAATAATTCCACTCTTTCCTACTCCGGCAAAAATGATCATCCCCTTGCAATTCAAAAAGGTGGACAATACCTTTTCAGCATCATCCAAATGAATGTGGTCGAAAAAGTAATTGATGTGTTGTCTTTGTCTTGTGAAGATATCTTTCAGCATATATATCGAAGTATAGCCTTAAGGAACGTCTATGAGCAAGCTAAAAGTCCGCTCCCCGGTTGTTGAACTCGATGGGGATGAAATGACCCGAGTAATTTGGCAACGGATCCGTGATGAATTAATCCTTCCTCATCTAGATATCGACCTGATTTACTTCGACTTGGGTATTGGAAAGAGAGATGAAACGGGCGATCAAATCACCCTCGATGCGGCCCATGCAATCCAAAAGTATGGAGTGGGAATTAAGTGCGCCACGATCACACCCGACGAGAAGCGGGTCAAAGAATTCGGACTCAAAAAGATGTACAAGTCTCCTAATGGGACGATCCGGAATATCTTGGGAGGAACGATCTTTCGAGAAGCGATCACCTGTAGAAATATCCCCCGCCTTGTGACTAGTTGGAAAAAGCCGATCATTATTGGACGACATGCCTTTGGAGATCAATACAAGGCAACTGATTTTCTTATCCCTGGGAAGGGAAAATTAACCCTTTCTTGGCAAGGGGATGATGGACGGCTAATTGAACACGAAGTGTATCATTTTCAGGAACCAGGTGTTGCGATGGGGATGTATAACCTCGATAGTTCCATTACTGATTTTGCCCATTCAAGTATGAATTATGCTCTTGAACGGGGACTACCTCTCTATATGTCGACTAAAAACACCATTCTTAAGGTTTATGATGGTCGATTCGTTAACATTTTCCAATCGATTTACGAAAAGGAATTTAAAACCCGTTTTGAGAAGATCGGCATTTGGTACGAACATCGCCTTATCGACGATATGGTCGCCTTTGCGATGAAAAATGAGGGGGGCTTCGTCTGGGCATGTAAAAATTATGATGGGGATGTCCAGTCAGATAGTATAGCCCAAGGGTATGGCTCTTTAGGAATGATGACGAGCGTTTTGATGACCCCTGATGGAAAGACGATCGAAGCAGAAGCAGCTCACGGAACTGTCACAAGGCACTTTCGACTCTATCAAAAGGGTGAATCAACATCGACCAATCCTGTTGCTTCGATCTTTGCTTGGACCAATGGGCTTCGGCACCGCGGCCGGATCGATCACCAAGCCGATTTAATACAATTTGCTGATAATCTTGAAAAAGCGTGCCTTCACACGATTGAAGAGGGGCACATGACCAAGGATTTAGCACAGCTGGCGAAGATCGACCACCATCTATCGACCGACCAATACCTCGAAAAGGTGCAAGAACGCCTCAAGCACATGCTTTAAACCAATTTTAACAGAGAGGCGCTAAAAACTTAGGTTTCAAGGAGATCTTTGACCATGTTTAGGAAAGAAGCGGCGTAAAGGCCGTCGACAATGCGATGATCAAAGGCAAGTGAGATGTTCGTCATAGAGGCGATTTCGATTAAATCTCCAGGTTTAACCACAACGCGTTTTTCAATAGCTCCAATACCTATGATCGCGGCTTCTCCGGGGCGAATGATCGGAATGCCGATCGACATCTTGGTCATTCCAAAATTGGTCAATGTGATCGTTCCCCCAGAGACTTCAGCATAGCCAAGTTTTCCTGTGCGGGCTTTTTCAACAAGACGGGTAAGCTTATGCACAATTTGCATTAAATCTAGCTCCTGGCATTTCTCAATCACCGGGACGGCAACGGTATCGTCAACCGAGACGGCGATGCCTAGATTGACATTTTCGTGAACTTCAATGAGATCGCCTCTCAATGTTGCATTGAGTAGGGAAAATTTATGCGCGGCCTTGGCAATTGCTCGAATGAGAAAAGGGGTGATTGTAAGCTTAACATCCTCTTCTCTTACTTGTTGAATGACTCGGGTCATATCAACCTCTGCCACAAAAACAGCGGTTGGTATTTCATTATGAGATTTTTGCATCGCAAGAGCTGTCTCTTTTCGCCTAGGTGACATTTTGAGTGCAGGTTGATCAATTAGATCATTCTTGGTAAGGCGCCCATTTTCGCCGGTTCCTTTAAGTTTCTTTAGCTCGTCAAAGGATATCCCCCTTTCGGTGGCGATTCTGATCACTGCGGGGGAAAAATGGGGGGTCTCAAGGGGTGGTTGAGCCTTGGAGACCTGAGAAATAACAAACAATGGCTCTCCCACCAAACATTCTTCATTTTCGTGTCTTAGCTTCTTGAGCAAGATTCCTGCGTGGGGAGCAGGGATCTCGCTGGCAACTTTATCGGTCAACACCTCGACGACCGGCTCATCGCGCTCAATTGAATCGCCCTCTTCTTTGAGCCACTTGACGATGATCGCCTGGGTAATGCTCTCTCCTAACTTAGGTAGGAGAACTTCAGTTTCTAAGCTAATACTTCCGCCTTCTGCTCTGACCTAGCAATGTACATCGCGGCCACGGCATCTCCCAGGATGTTGACAACCGTTGAAACCATTTCACGAAGACGATCAACCCCTGCAACAAGGGCGATTCCTTCTAGTGGAACACCCACTGCATTGAGGACAATCGAGAGCATAACAATCCCCTGGCCAGGAATTCCGGCAATGCCGATAGCCGCAAGGAGTGCTGTAAAAACTAGTATCGCTAGCTGAAAAACAGTGAGCTCTATCCCGTACGCTTGGGCAATAAAAATGCAGGAAACTACTTGACCAATCGCAGCACCATTCATGTTGATTGTGCATCCAAGAGAAAGAACAAATCCTGAAATATCATCAGAGATGCCAAGCTCTCTTCTTACACATTTCATCGAAACAGGCAAAGTGGCTGCACTACTGCAGGTACTAAAGGCCAAAACAATCGCCTCTTTCATCCCTTTAAAAAAGTGGATGACGGGGGCTCTTGCAAGGAGACGGATCGATCCTGCAAAAATACAGACCACTTGGAAAATGCAAGCAATGTAGTTACAGAGCAAAAACTTTCCTAGAGGTAGTATCACCCCAATTCCGAGCTGACTTACCGAATTAGCGATCAAGGCAAACACCCCTATCGGCGCCATTTTCATGATGATGCTAGTTAATGTGTTCATCACTTCATTGACTGAATCAAAGAATATCGAGACAGGCTTTGCTTTTTCGCCACAAATAAGAATCGCCCAGCCAAAAAAGACGGCAAAAACAATCACCTGTAAGACATTACCTTCAGCCAAAGAGGCAAAAGGATTTGAAGGCACTAATGAAACGATAAAATCGAGGGTGTCGATTCCTTGTGAAATTTGCGCATTGGAGGCCTCAGCTGTAAGGTTGATCCCCGCACCTGGTTTGATCATCAAGGAGACCAAAATTCCTGCTGCGATCGCAATCAGTGTAGAAATTACAAAAAAGCCGAGCGCCTTGGCACCAATCCTTCCAAATTTTCTAGGATCGCTGATATGACAAATCCCTGTCACCACTGAAGAGAAGATCAGAATCCCTACCAACATCTTAAGAAGGTCGATAAAAATCTTACCGGTGATCGAAAGGATTTTATATTGTTCTTGGAAGATGACTCCAAATGCGAGTCCCGCACCCATTGCGAGTAAAACTTTAACCCACGGTTTCATATTCATCCTTTCTTTGTTAATATTTTGATTGCAGAGATCATCTTTTGATACTCCTTTTCGTTGTATGCCACCTCTACTACAAATTCTAAAGGTACGATCGACTCCTTGTCGCTGAGCTTTACAAAATCCTTTTCAGTACAAACAACAAACTCGGCACCCTTTTCTCTGCATTCTTTCACAAATTGTGTAGGATCTTCAAAAGGTTCATGATCGCTCAATATTTTCTTGGTAACAATTTGGCACCCTTCACGCTTAAGCATTTTTTCAAAGCCTTCGGGGCAGGCAATCCCACAGAACATCCCTACAGTTTTGTCCCTAATCAACTCTGGCTTGGCAAAAGCTCCCTTCATTCCAATAAATTTCCCATAAGGGTGGATTTTTTTTAGATCATTGACCAAATTCTCGAAATGTAGCTCATCTTCTGAGTCCATAATGATGACCCAATCGGCAGCTCTCAACCGGGAAGGGAGATCCTTTAAGAAACCACGAGGGATAAAATGGCCATGAGCAAATGGATTTTTTGCATCGACTGTCACAATTTCGAGTTCACGATGAAGAGCGCGGTGTTGTAATCCACTGTCCATGAGCAAATAAGCAACGCTCTCTTTCTCAAGGGCCCTGACACTTTTGATTCGCTTAGGATGGGCATAGACCTTGGCATAAGGGACTTTCAAAGAGAGGAGAAACGGTTCATCTCCCTGAAGCGGAGTCGTCACTTTTTTACCGCCATCCCTGATTTTAGCGGCATACCCACTCGTCAAAATTCCAACGGGCTCTCCAATTGTCTGGGCAATATGGGCGGTGAGAGGCGTTTTTTTCGTCCCACCGCAAACTAAGGCCCCCACACTGACTACAGGAAGGGATGAATGCTTTGTCTTCAATACACCCCAATCATAGCCCCAATGCCGAAGAGTGACCACTCCCCTGTAGAAGTAAGAGACCAAGTGGAGGAAACCGTTAGTCAGAAAAAACCGGCGATTCCCCTGGACTCTTTTTTTCAACCATCTTTCCCACTCAAATGGATGTTGCTTTACTCTATGTTTCCTACTCATTTGTGGAAGATTTTAACTCAGCTGGTGTTAAATTAAGTGACCCTCGATTTTAAATACTCTCCCGATTAAATACCAGCGAAAGGTACAAAGAGGAAATTGCTTTTCCCGGCGCCCATGGCGCCTCTGATATTTAAAAAATATTTTTACTTTTCAAGAACTTACTCAAGGTCCATTTCCCTCCAACTCCTTTATAAATAGACTTGAAGACAAAAAATAAGTTTAATCCCTAAACTTTCTCCACTTTAATGTAAAGATAATGTAAAATTGTTTCCATAATAATAGTAAACTTCAAAGTAGTTGTAGTTATGGAACGTACAGATTCAAGACCCGCTGATTCAGTAGGCTCTACCTCAACGGCTGGAGACCATGAGCCTAGTGCAAAAGCGATACCCCGTCCCATAGCATGGAAAGAGGTTCAAAGGCCTC
>CAYZDL010000030.1:7447-10333 GCA_964477345.1 uncultured bacterium | reverse complement strand
TCCTGCTGACCGCAAACTTCTCCATGTATTCGGACATGTCGACTTGAATCAGAGCGTCTTCGCCCCCGAATAGTTGGATGGCTAAGTTTCTGGCTAAGAGAGTTTTTCCAACCCCTGTCGGCCCCAAGAAAATGAAGGCACCAATAGGTCTGTTAGGATCTTTAATGTCTGCTCTTGAACGTCTTAATGCCTTGCATACAATCGAAATGGCATCCTCTTGTCCTACAATATCTTTTTGGAGAGTCGTGTCCATATTCAATATTTTTGAAGTTTCGGCTTCAGTTAATCGTGTAACTGGGATTCCTGTTTGCTTTGAAACAATCGCAGCGACATCTTCGACATCGACGATTACCTTTTGCTCTTCCTTATTCTTTTCCCACTTTTCTCGGATTTCATCTAAGCTATCCCTCAATTTCTTCTCTTTATCTCGAAGCTTGGCCGCCTTTTCATATTCTTGATGACCTATTGCAGACTCTTTAGCCTGACGAATTTCTTCAATTTCAGCGGTATATTTAGTAAGTTCTTGAGGTTGATGCATGATCGAAATGCGAGCTTTAGCACCGGCCTCATCGAGGATATCAATTGCCTTGTCAGGAAGGAATCTGCCTGCCACATACCTGTCAGATAAAATCACAGATTCTCTAATTGCCTCATCGGTATAGGAGCATTTGTGGTGGGCTTCATACTTTGATTTTAAACCGAATAAAATTTGTACAGTTTCGTCATTTGAAGGGGGGGAGACAATGATCTTTTGGAAACGTCTTTCTAGAGCAGCATCTTTTTCGATATGCTTTCTATATTCATCAAGGGTAGTAGCCCCGATACACTGAATCTCACCACGAGATAAAGCAGGCTTAAGAATGTTTGATGCATCAATGGCCCCTTCAGCGGCCCCTGCACCAACGATGGTGTGCATCTCATCGATGAAGAGGAGGATGTTTCCTAGCTTCTTCACTTCATCCATCACCGCCTTAATTCTTTCTTCGAATTGACCTCGGTATTTAGTTCCAGCGATCATTAGAGTCAAATCAAGAGAGATAAGTCGCTTTTTAGCAAGGTTTTCAGGTACTTCACCTTTTACAATCGCATGGGCTAGTCCCTCAACGATCGCTGTTTTCCCCACCCCTGCTTCTCCGATTAACACCGGGTTGTTTTTTCGGCGTCGGCAGAGAATTAAGATCAATCTTTCGACTTCTTTTTTTCTGCCAATTACCGGATCAAGGTGCCCCTCTCGGCACATTTCTGTCAGATCATGCCCGTAAGCCTTAAGAGCATGCATCTTGTCTGGGGTCCCTGTTGCGGGAGCGCCACGATCTTGATTTTTCTGTCCTTGACCGGAACCCAAAGTGACAGGAGGAACCTGTAAATTAAATGTTTCTAGTTCTTTGAGGACTTCTTTGCGGATCGATTTTAAATTCACATTCAAATTTTCGAGAATTTGAGCGGCTACCCCATCTGAAAGGCGAATCAAGGCAAGGAGTAAGTGCTCGGTGCCTACATAGTTGTGGTTAAGCGCTAAAGCCTCTTCATTTGCGTATTCAAAAACTTTTTTTACTTTGCTTGTAAGTGCAGGATCTCCGTAGACTTGTATTTCAGGACCATAGCCTACAATGAGCTCAACTTCAGCAAGGATAGTGTCGTATTCAATATTGAGATTCTTTAATACGTTTACGGCGATCCCCTGACCGAGCTTCATTAGCCCCAAAAGGACGTGTTCCGTACCCAAATAGTTGTGATTCAGCCTCTGAGCTTCTCTTTTGGCTAATTTGATAACTTGTTTGGCCCGATTGGTAAACTTATCAAACATAATGATCCCTTAAAATCCCTTATTCTTGTATTGTACCCTCATGTTTCTTTCTTGTAAATTATCTCGGATCATTGCACAAGAAATTTTATGTATAATTTAGTAAATCAAAAAAAAATGTGTGCCAAAGAGAATATGCTCCTCGATGAGAAGCATCTTCGCGCAATTCAACCTGATGACGATCCGATACTTTACTTTTATGAATGGGAAAAACCCTCAGCAACTTATGGAATTTTTATTAAACCTGAGGAGTTGTTCAGACACCAAAATGCTTTAGATATGGCTAGAAGACCTACTGGTGGGGGAGTCTTGTTCCATTTATGGGATCTTGCCTTTTCTGTGATCATTCCAGCTCACCATCCCGGTTATTCAACCGACATCATGAAAAATTACAAGTACATTAACGATGCTGTAATAGAGTCGATCACTTCAACTCTTGGCAAAACAATCTCTCCGACTCTTTTACCTATCGATCCACAACCTTCAGACCCTCATTCTGCTTTTTTTTGCTTCGCAAAGCCGACGAAATACGACGTTATGATCGATGGAAGGAAGATCGCTGGGGCCGCTCAGAGACGAATGAGGAATGGGTATCTTCACCAAGGAAGCATTTCGATTGCGGCCCCCTCGTTTGATTTTCTCGAAAAGATTTTGCACCCAGAGATTGAAGTGACCGAAGCGATGAAGCTCAACACACATACTTTGCTCGGCTCTCCCTCACAATCAGAATTTCTCGACGTCCAAGAAAGTTTAAAAACTACCCTGACAAAAGCTTTGCAAGAAAGGCTCTAGTATTTTATACTGCCCCCCATGAAGACAGCTGTGACCCCTACTAGAGAAGAAGATTTTTCTGCCTGGTACTTAGAAGTGATTCGATTAGCCGATTTGGCCGAGCATGCCCCCGTACGCGGTTGCATGATCATTAAGCCGAATGCCTATGCCATTTGGGAAAATATTCAGAATGAAATGAATAAGCGATTTCGGCAAAAGGGGGTTAGAAATGCCTATTTTCCTCTTTTCATTCCTCTCTCATTCTTTGAAAAAGAAGCGGCGCACGTTGAGGGCTTTGCCACAGAAACAGC
>CAYZDL010000030.1:5916-7437 GCA_964477345.1 uncultured bacterium | reverse complement strand
ACTCATACTCGCTTAACAAAGACCTCTGATGGAAAGTTGATCCCTGATTCACCATTAGAAGAGCCTCTTGTCGTTCGCCCCACGTCAGAAATGATCATTGGTGCCTCGTTTGCGCAATGGATCAAGTCTTATCGCGACCTTCCTTTGAAAATCAATCAGTGGGCTAACGTAGTTCGTTGGGAAATGCGTCCTCGACTCTTTTTGCGAACAGCCGAGTTTCTCTGGCAGGAAGGACACACAGCTCATGCTACAGGGGAAGAAGCTAATCAAATGGCGCGAGAAATGCTCGAGCTCTATGGCAACTTTGCTGAAGAGATGCTCGCCATTCCTTCGATCAGAGGAGAAAAATCAGAAGGAGAAAGATTCCCCGGAGCTGAAAACACCTATACATTTGAAGCGATGATGCAAGATGGAAAGGCCCTCCAGATGGGAACTTCGCACTATATGGGGACGAATTTCGCTAAGGCCTCAGAGATAAAATTTCTCGATGCTGAAGGAAATCTTACTTATGCTCATACCACTTCATGGGGATCAACAACGCGCATGATCGGGGCTATCATCATGACCCACGGAGATGATAATGGTTTACGCCTACCTCCACGAATAGCCTCAGAGCAAGTAGCCATCATCCCCTTTGCTGTCAAAGACGAAGATAGAGAAATCACCGTCGAGTATTGTCGAAGACTTCAAAAGGAAATTTCAGACCACTCCTATTTTGGTTCCTCCATCCGGGCCTTTGTCGATGAAAGGAGTGAGAGAGCAGGTGAAAAAAGTTGGGATGCGGTCAAGAAAGGGTACCCCATTCGTATTGAAATCGGACCCCGCGATATTGAAAATGATAAGGTACTCCTCTTTTTGAGGACCAAGGATAAGAAAGAAAAGATAGAAGTTTCCAGAGGCGAGGTGTGTCGCAGGATCCCTGCGTTATTAGACCAGATCCATCATGAGCTTTATCAAGAAGCTCTTTCATTTCGTGATAGCCATATTATTTCAGTCGAATCGCTCAAGCAGTTTAATGAAGTGTTCCGGGAAAGTGATCAGAAGAATCTTTTCGTTCGTGCTCCATTTTATGGTGACCGGGCTGTCGAGGAGAAGATAAAAAAAGAGCACGGCGTCACCGTGCGCTGCATTCCCTTTAATCAAGAAAAACCAAACGCCTCTTGCCTCTTTACAAACAAAAGAGAAGCGAAAGAGGCCATTTTTGCTAAGTCTTATTAACGAATCGCTAAAAGGGTTTCGACTTTTTTGACAAGCTGTTTAGGAAAGAGCTTCATGCTCATCATGCAGTCGAAGATTGTCTCTCGTCGTTTATCCTCATTTAAGATTCCTTTAAGGACATGAAATCCTTTAGTTTTCTCCCAAGCATCCAATTTATCGATGTTGAGTTTAAGGATATTAAATTGTTCTTCTGTTACATTATAGTTAGATAGAATATTTAATTCCTTTGCAATAACATCAAAGCGTGCTCGGTTTTTTTGAAACTCTAAGCGCGCTTCCTGTTTTTGTGTAAGGAGTTTTTTG
>CAYZDL010000030.1:0-5906 GCA_964477345.1 uncultured bacterium | reverse complement strand
TAGAGGTCTTCGATGTTTTTCTCCAATCCAGAGATTTTATCAGATAAGCCCCTATCTGCTGTTGTAAGTTCTAGTAAGCGTGCCTCCTGCTCTTCCGCAGTAGACCCGATTTCTTGTTGCAGCTTTGCTTGTTCTGCAAGATTAGATTCTTTTCGTTGAAGTACTGTTTCAATACTCGATAGAGATCTTTGCGCATTGAGAATTGCGTGGGAGTCAGAAGTTAATGAGCTAAGAGATTGTCTTGTGTCTCCAAATGCTTGCAATCCAAGGAGCTTAAGGAGCGTATAAGGTACTGAAGGAAGGCTAGGAGCAGGGCGAGCTACATTCCGTACAATTTCCCCAGGGTTGATAGTAGGGGTTGGTTCAGGGGTTGATGATGGTGTCGCAGCTGTAATAACAATGCCTAGAACGGGAACTGGCACAATGACTAGATCGCCTTCTAATGATGTGGTTCCAGAAGGTGTAGGTGTTGGGCTTGCTTGAAGAAGAGCGGGGGCTTGGCTATTTCTCACTCTTGAAGGTTCTCGATCACTGGCAAGTTCGCTTGTGTTATCGGCAAATCGAACGTATTCTTCTCCAAAAGTACCAACTACTGACCTTTCAACATTAGCCGCAAATTCAGAAAAAATTTCTGCAGTTTTTGGGTGCTCTCCGAGCCTTTTTAATACGAGGGTCGCCTTAAAAATAGTCTCTTTGTTTTCTTTCGGAAGAGGAATCTCAGTAGCATTATTCCAGACGAGAACAAGTCTATTCTGCAAATTGATCTTTCCATCTCCCGAAATTCCTTTGTTTGTCACGCCGAAAACTTCGAGTAATTGACGAATTAAGTCCAAAACCAATTCCCATTTGGAAAAGTTTCCAACTTTAAATTCGTCTCCCTCACGATAGATACGAACGTGCTTATTCTCCGAATTGGGAGCATTCACCTGATCGTAATAGTGAGCAAGGGCATTCAAGGCGTTATGTCGAATTACTGCCGGTGCTGCTAATGTCGTATCCATCTATTTCTCCTAATATAATTATACTTTATTACTTTCTCACTTGTTCTTCGTTGTTTTCTCAATTACAGAACAATTGCCCTTGGTAAGTTATTAGTCGTTTATTTGATTCAGCAAACTTCGAAGTTTCCCCTCAGGAGAATTATCAAAATCTGGTAAAACCTTTCCTAATGTAGCTGCAAACTGTTCTAGAGGTAGGTTGGCGTTAAGCCCCCATTCTACTTCTCCATCAGAATCAACAGCTGATGGTGATGCACGGCTATCCCTGCCAATTCCTGATTCAATCGATCTAAACGTAGCAGGAGAAGATGTTGAAAACGACTGAGTGGGTGATGGCTCGGAAGGAAAATTCAATGCCGGAGCAGCTTCAAAGCCTTTTTTCTGAGCTAATGAGACTGCAAGTCTTTCTGAACCTGTAGTTCTTTCATCATCCCAATTGCCTTCTTCTATTGATCCGTCTTCGTCATCTGCTTCAATACTATCTAGTTTTGCTTGATGTTGATCTTTGATAGAGATAAGGCTCCCTTGAAGAGCGTCAGTTTGGATCTTTGCATCGTCTTTTAATCGGACTAATCCTGCAATCGCTTGCTTGAGTCTATTAATAAGTCCTTCTCTTGCTTCCTCGCTTCCGAGTTCTCTTGTTGTCGTTTCTACGAATCTTGTTGTAAAGTCGTGTGAAACTGCTGTGTTTGATGTAGAGAGGTGACCATTGAGATCTACTTGGTTGATTGTGGCTGAGCTCGTAGTGTAGGCATTAAGATTCAATCCAAATAACGATAGAAAGACGAGGATTCCATAAACGATACCATTCACTTTTTGGGCTACATGGAATTGAGGGCCGTCACCTTCATTATTTGCCGCATCTTTAATGATTACGTATTTGCCACCAGATTGGCTCTTTGCTTCGTAGCAAGCTAAAATGTCTATAACTGATCTAGAGGCCTGTCCTGCGTTTAAATTGATTTCAGATGTCATAAATAATTCCTTGTAAATTATTATTTATAAATATTATATGTAAACTTTTATTTAAGTGCAATTAATAATTTTAAAATCTTATTAATCATTCAATAGTTGTGATTTTTTTAAATTCTAATTTTATATAATTATAACATAAATATTTATTACTTTTCAATTTATAAATATAGATGTCCATTATTCTCAATAGTAAGCGATGTATAAGTCACTGAAAATCAATAAATAAAGCCAATCTTGCTTTTTGTCAAAAATAGGGGATAAATGCTTGCTGTAAAGGGTTTTCTTTGTTATATTCCCTCTAATTTTACTTGGAGCCCTGGATATCAGGGGAATTGCAAAGGAGATCGGACATGTTGACAGTATTAAGAAAATATCAAAAATCGATCTTTTTGGTCGTCACCGTAATGGTGATCGCAAGCTTCGTATTCTTTGGGGTTTCAAGCTCAATCAGGGGTCATGTTCAAGAGAAGGATGTTCGGTATGGGACCTTATATGATGGCACCCCTGTTTGGGGGCGTCAGGTTACTCAAATGGTTCGTTTTCTCTCCTCCGATGTGGACGATTTGATGATTTTTGAAAGACGTGGGCTCCCTAATTTACTTAATGATGGGGTCTTGCAGAATGATATCATTGAGACTGGGATTGCTCATGAGCTCTATAATCGATTTGAAGGGGTTTTAAAAGAGGAAATCGGGGAAAAGTATGCCAAATTTCGTTCTTATTCACCCTACATCCATCCTCAAAAGATCATTGGGGTTGAGGCGGTTTGGGGGCAATTTGGCGGAGAGCTGCCACTAGCGTCGTTTTGGGAGACTTTTAAGGCTCTTGGTGCTGAGATGTCGGCCGATGTCTTCGATTCTTTGACGAATCTCTACGTAGCTCAGAAGAAATTCCCTCCCGGGTTCGTAAGACAAATGCTTCTCTACCAACAGCATCAATATGGGGGAATGATACAGGCAGATCCTTATTTACAGAATGGTGATTTGGCCCTATTTAATGCCAAAAATGCTAAGGATTGGTTTGGGGCTCATTTTTTAGAGCTTGCCGCTCTCTACATCCAAAATGGGGCTATTCAGGCAAAGAAATATGGGTATCAGGTGAGCTTAGATGAAGCAAGAGCCTCTCTTGTAGAGAATGCGATGAGGGGTTTTCGGGTGCTAGAGCCCAACAAGGAGCTTTCAAAGGAAGATTTTGCCCGATTTATGCAGCATCAGCTAGCGGTTCTTCATATGGAAGAGGATGAGGCCGTAGAGCTTTGGCAAAAGGTCCTTCTAGTAAGACGTTGGATGAATGAGGTGGGGCATGCTGTTTTCGTCGACTCGAAGTTTTACAATGAATATTCAGATAGCGTCTGCAAGGGTGCTGAGATCGAGGTGGTCAAACTTCCTGACGATCTTCGTTTCAATTCAATCGATGATCTTCTAAAGTTTGAGGTTTATTTAGAGGCTGTCTCTAAGAGAGACGACCCCCTTCAACTCCCAAGCCAATTTTACACAATTGAACAGATGAGAAGTAGAGCTCCGGAGCTACTCAATAAGAGATTTATTCTAAGGGCTGTTGTTAAAGAAAAAGATGAGATGGCGATCGGTGTGAGCATGAAAGAATCTCTCAACTGGCAGCTCGATGAGAAAAATTGGAATGGGCTTTTGGAGGAATTTCCTTATTTATCGAAATTTGTAGGTTCGACTGTTGAAGACAAGCACGAGTTCTTGCTTGGTCTCTTGCCGAATCAGCAGGTGGAGGTTGATGCTTTTGCAAGAAGAAAAATCCTCGAAACAAAGCCTGAAGCAATACAAGAAACGCTTGCGAATGCAAAAACTACCAAGCAAAACATTTCGATTCCGATGGTTAAGGAGGGGACGATTTGGCAAACCATTTCCGATCATAAAACAATCTTGGGATTGCTTGAAAAGGCTCCCTTAAAAGACGAAATTTCTCTTCAATCGGATTTGAAAAGTGCACAAAGACTTTCTTGTTATACTGAAGATGGAAAGACCTACTATCGAATTCGTGTGATGGATAGGGATGATGAGTTTCAGATCATGTCATTTAATGATGCAACTCGTAATGGTGTATTGGACAAGCTTCTTGGAGAAAGGCTAAGAGCTGAATACGCTAAGGGCAAGTTCAAGGGTGATTACGATGAGGTGTTATCAGAAGTAAAGCTAGCTTCTTTTAGCTCTCTGATTAAGGGAATTGAAAAAGAGATGGGGGTTGATGCCAAATCATTTGATTCTTTGGAGAAGAGATTGATTTTTAGTAAGGATCACCGTTTTGTTCGGATGATGAACGAAGAGTTGGAAAAGGCAAAAGAGGGACGCTTTTTCCCCCTTTCTGTTGAAACGGCTTCTCTTCAAGACAAGTTAGCTCCTCTTGCGCCACTTGAGCAGGCATGGTTGCCAATAAAAGAAGTGATCAGGATTACAAAAAATTCCATTCCATCTGGATTTAATGAAGGGGTTTTTGAAATGGCGGATAACGAATGGTCGAAAGTCTTAACCGGGTCTGGTGAATTCCCTTATTTCTTTTTAGTTAAGAGTAATTTTGTCGATAAGATGCCGATAAAAGATCTCTTAGAAAAAGGAAGAGAATTTCTAAGTTTTGAGGCAAGGAATAAAGTTTTGAGCGAATTTTTCGATAAGCTTTGTGCAACAAATGCAATGAATTTGTACTCTAAAGTACATTCTGACTCAACTGAAAGTGAGGAGTAGTGGATTTACGAAAGCTTCCCGCAATCGATGTCATGAGTTTGGTGGATCTGACTTTCGATATTCCGAAGCTTGTTCCCGGACTAAATCTTAAAGGGGGACTTAAAAAGCCCTATCTACTGCCATCAGTAGCATTCTTGCTTGCTGAGGATTCGTTTTTTGATCTAGGGATCGGCTGGTCGGAGGAGGGGATTCAACTTTTTTTCCAGATAGAGTCGAAATTTGAGGGGGCATTTTTTCCCGATATCGAAAAGGGGGACGGGGTCGAGGTGTTTATCGATACTCGTGCGATAGAATCAGCTGTAACGATACACAAATATTGTCACCACTTTCTTTTTTATCCCAAAGAGGTCGATGGGATTCAGGCAATAGAAGTGACCCGCTTTAGGAATGATGATTGTCATGATCCGGCTTCTCCAGAAAATTTTTCTGTCGAATCGATAATTAAGGCAGGTTTGATTGAAATGCAGATAACCATACCCGAAATTTCGTTGTTTGGATACAATCCTCTTCAAATCCCAAGGCTTGGCTTTGCCTGCCTTGTACATAGATCAAATAAGGAAACAGGCCATTTTCCACAAAGTGGTGTCGACTTTAAGGTGGAGAGTTGTCCTGCTCTTTGGGCAAAAATGAGGTTGGTTTAAAATGAAAAGAACCGAATCGAATGAATGGGTGTTAAAGGTTGATGAAAAGGGTAAGTTAGTCCGTGTTGGTTTGACATACAGGGCGGCTCTTGAATTGGGTGAGGTCGTTTTTGTGAAGCTTCCTCGTGTGGGGCAAAAGACTGAAGTCAATGAAGAGATTGCAATTCTCGAATCGGTAAAGGCTGCGGTTGAAATGTATGCTCCTCTTAAGGGAACTGTTGTTGCTGTCAACGAGAGGCTCTTAACTGATCCTGATCTTGTCACTAAAACCGCCTATCCTGAGGGGTGGCTTTACGAAATTGAATTAGATAACGAAGAAGATTACCATTCTCTAAGCGATCTGCTTTAGGAGAATGTTTGAGGACTAAGCCTTTGTCGAGTGCTTGGTGGTTTAAAATATAGGGGTCATGTGAAATCAAAGAAAGAATTTCGCCTTAAGAGACGTTGGGTCGTTCTCATCTCTTGTCTTGTGATCATGACATCTCTCTATGTCTTTCGTTATCCTATTTTTCGAACTTCTGTTGAAACTTATTTATCCATGAAGATGAGAGGGTATGGGGGATGGAAGTTTAGCTGTGAGC
>CAYZDL010000029.1:9201-11042 GCA_964477345.1 uncultured bacterium | reverse complement strand
TCTCACCTGAGGAGAAACCCCATGTGCCGAGTAAATCACTCTCCCACCAATAGGCACCTCATCCAAATCCTCAATGAAGACCGCCCCCATCTTTTCAAGCCGCCGTACCACATGCATATTGTGGACAATATGGTGCTTAACCCAAATGGGCGCTCCCCAAAGTTCAATGGCCCTTTCGACCGTCTCAATGGCCCGGTCGACCCCCGCACAAAAACCTCTAGGCTTAGCAAGATATAACTTCATAGAGAATAGATTAACACAAATCCCCCTATTTTTTGCAACTACAAGAAGTGATCTCCCCCCTTCATCAGATGGTGATCTGTGAGATAATAGTGATATTCTGACCCACTCAATTTGACTTGAAAATTAGGCGATCTCGAGTTTGTACTAAAAAAATCAATACTGCAACATTGTGTCGACTGCTTTAGACCAATTATAAGATATCTTGCCTATTTAACATCCGCTGCCAATCTAAACCCATAGGTTCGATTCATGGTACCGGGGTTATTGCGGTGTCTGTGAGAGCATCGCATATCTTCGACAAGGCTCTTCCAACAACCTCCTCTAAGGACGCGATAGACACCTTGGGCAGGCCCTTTCGGATTAAAGGGCTCGTGGAGCGAGGTTTCGTAATAGTTATAGCCATACCAGTCTTCGCACCATTCGTAGACGTTCCCCGCCAGGTCGTAGAGGCCACTTTCGTTGGCTGGATAACTCATAACAGGAGTGGTATCGGAACTGAAGAAATTAGCCTGAGATCTTTCGATATTTGGGCCTAATGGATAAACTCTCTCTTCTTTACCGAGTGATGCGGCTACTTCCCATTCAGCTTCGGTAGGCACTCTTTTACCGATCCACAATGCGTAAGCCTGAGCACCATACCAACTCACTCCGACGACAGGGTGCTTTGCATAGCCTGATTCGATCAACAATTTACCGCCAAGTCTTTTAATGCGCGATTCTTTAAGCAATATGGTGTCGTTGTTGTCAGCATTTTTCTCACTTCCCATCACTTCGAGAAAACGGACAAACTGTTCATTCGTCACAGGGTGAATGTCAAGGGCAAAACTATCAATAACGATTTTATGGCGTGGTTTTTCATCTCTTGCTCCAATATTACTTCCCCGCAAATATTCCCCTCCGGGGATGATCACCATTTCTGTCATCAGAGGCTCGATGTTTTTCACCTCTTTTAACTGTGGCTTGTACGGTTCGACTACTTTGGGGTTTTGAAAAATCGCGCCTGGATTATCTTCAAATTCTGGCTTCCTAATCTCTGATGGTTTGATTAAGACCTTTTTTTCTTCCTCTTCCATCGTGGCCGTTGCTGAGGCTGACATCTGTACGGCTTCGGGTTTTTTAATTGGATTGACACGGCTAACAGATCCTGTTTGAGTCAAACGTTGTTCTAAAGAGGAGAGAACAGTGCTCGATGTATAACCGTAAGTCGATGTAGTGGCTTCATTTTTTTTCGATGCAGGCAAAGGTGTAGGTGCAGTCGGTGGCTCAGGCGGTGTAATAACTGCAATCTTGTCGATGGTTGGTTCAATATCAGACAACTCTTTCCTTGCAATTTGCTCTAAGAGCGTCGTCAACGAATCAGGCCTCTCGGTGGGAGATTGTCTAAGTGTTGCAGAAATGAGCAAATCCCAATCACGTGTTAAATCTCCACGGGTCGAAGGCATCTTGAAATACCCTTCTGGCAGATATCCCATAAGTAAGAAATAGGCCAATATTCCAAATGAATAGACATCCGACTTTGGTGACCCCATCTCTTTGCTTCCCAATTTTTGCTCAGGAGCCATGAATGCATAATTTTGTAAAAAGGACCGTTGCAATTT
>CAYZDL010000029.1:4157-9191 GCA_964477345.1 uncultured bacterium | reverse complement strand
GAAGAAAGTTCTAACGCCTTTGCCACAGAGACAAGCGATCTCATTAAAACTTTACCATGACCAATAACACTACTTAAGCCTACATCAGTTAAGTATATATGCGGCACATCTTCTCTAAATTTTCCCACTAGGATGTTGGTCAACTTTAAAGCACCATGAAACATTGTACGGCCTTCAAATCGGACAGTGTGGATGTAATCTAGAGCATACGCAACTTGGCGTAAGATCGCAAATACCCCCTCCTCTGTTAAACGCTTGTTTAAGCCTCCAAGATAGGAAGAAAGATTGGTGCTTTCCCCATAGGGGTCAGCTATGTAATCGGTCACAAGGTAATAAACACCATTGTGGGATGAGACAGTATGAACTTTTGCCAAGTTCAGGTGTTCAAGGGCGCAAACACGACCTATTTCAGCTTCAAACCTTGCAAGAAAGCCCTCAGACTCGACAAGTTCTTTCGGCAGGACCTTGATGGCATACCGTTTTTTCATAAACTTGTGTTCGCCAAGATAAAGGTCGCCAAGCGGTCCCCTCCCAATCTGCGAAATGATGCGAAAATCGCCTAATGTTTCCTTTTCCATCAAACTCACCTAAATTAATCAGAAGTTGTTAAACGACACCTAAAAGCTTTGCAAACCACCAAGCGACCATCAATACGACAACCATACCACCCGCCCAAAGCAAATTGGGCAAACTTCTTATTGAACTGCCGGTCCCTGAACGCTTCTCAAGAGTTCCAATTCCAAAATCAAATTCATGGGGTGCGTGAGGTAGCTTGAACATCTCAGGATGCTCTCTTGCCATGATCTCAATATCGATCCCAAGAAAGACCGCATATTGGCGCATAAACCCATACATGTAAACAGTGGAAAGGAATTTTTCAAGGCATCCCTCTTCAATCGCCTCTAAATAGTTTGTACGAATCGACGTCGCGCTCTCAACTTCCTTGAGAGAGAGGTTGAGTTCTTCTCTTTTAGTACGAAAAGCTTCCCCAACCTTTTTTGCGTCTGAAACCATAAAAATTCCCGTGGTTAAAAACAACTACGCCCACTATGCCTTAAATAGACATAATCTTCAATCTCTGCTATCATATGGTGCGAAATGACAAACCCTTTTACGACAAATATTACCCCTGAACAGGGAGAGAAGCTCCTCTCACACGCTAAAGCGAAGGGACTTACGATCACTACCCCCCCCTTTGCACATTTTTCTGCAAAAACAAAAGGGTTATCGATTACCTACTACGAATCGGGTAAATTAGTCATTCAAGGAAAAGAGAAAGATGAGTTTATTCGGTTCACGCTTGAACCTGAAATATTAAACACCCTTGAATACTCCCATCCCATCACTACAGTCGATACACACGAACACATTGGGGTCGATGAAGCAGGAAAAGGAGATCTTTTTGGTCCACTCTGCGTAGCCGCCCTTCATGCTGACACTAAAGGGATCGAAAAGCTTCTTGAGATCGGAGTTAAAGACTCAAAGCAGATGAGCGACCCCACTATTTTAAAGCTTTCAAAACTGATCAAGCAGTCGTACGATTATGAAATTCTATCTCTCTATCCTTCCAAGTACAATGAACTCTATGAAAGATTCAAAAATCTAAATCACCTTCTTGCTTGGTGCCACTCAAGAGTCATCAACACAGTTGTCACGCAAACCAAATGTGCCGATGTGCTCATCGATCAGTTTGCTTCGGAACATCTAGTTGCCAATGCCGTCAAAAAGCTTCACGTACCGATTAATCTAAGACAAAGGCACAAGGGAGAATCTGATCCAGTCGTCGCCGGAGCCTCAATTCTAGCAAGAGCCGCCTTTGTCGAAGGAATAGCCAAGCTTTCCGAACATTATAAAATCGATCTACCTAAAGGCGCCTCGACTCTAGTCATCAAGGCCGGAAAAAACTTCGTCAAACTCTATGGCGAAGAAGAACTCAAAAGTATCGCCAAACTCCACTTCAAAACAATCAAAGAAATACTAAGCTAATGCAGTAATCTTTGAAGTCAAATATGTTGGCAGATAACTTTACATTAATTTAGCCTCATCTCAAAAGATGGTGGCAACTTTGGAAGTAAAAAATAAATTATCAAAAAAAGAACGTTTTCAAAAGTGGTGGAAAGTAGAAGGTAAAGTAGAGACTGCTGGGGCAATTGTTGTTTTGGTACTGTCCATTTTATTTTGGAATAGCGCATTGATTGAAGGAGCATTAGGGTTAACAGTTGCCATTTGGGCATTTGTAAAGATTTACTTTCGCAGAGATCAATGGCAACTATTAGCGATCCTTGGCACATGGGCTTTATATCAAGGATTATCTATCCTCGCAAGGCAATATCTATAAAATCTCGTAAAGATCTACTACTTGTGTAGTTCAAATGAGTTGATAAAGAAATTGAAGTGTTCTTCTTGGTAGTTCGGGATTTCACATTCCATCGCAAGTAAGTAAAGGCTATTGTTGGCTTGAATCGCTCTTCCTTTAAAGTAGACCATATCGGTACGAATGAAGAAATCCATCCCAGGGTAACCTTGAACTTCAACTAAATCGGCAAACATGAGTCGATTTTTGTGGTTTTGAGCAATTAATGTGTTTAGAAAGTGCTCTAGGTTTTTCACCGCATGTTCTTGATTCACCTCACCTGGATATTGAGCAATCAAGACCATAAAGACTTCTTTTCTTTGATGATCGGCAACATAAACATAGTATTGAAGCTCTTTATCTTGCCCTTTCATTGGCATCTTCTGTTGGAGATGCTCTGGGGCACGGGGAAACGAAGCACTGCATTTACCTTCAACGGAATGAACTTTTTTCCAGCTCTCAAAGGTGCTATCGGTTGCTTGCAATTTAGTTTGTGAAAACAGATTGCTATCGAGGATCTTTGCGCTGATTGGCTGAGCCACTAGTAATAAACCTAGACCCATTGCAAAGGCTTTTCTGGTAATTCTCTTTTTATTATACATCATGATTTCCTTTCTTTTACCTATAAAACAATGAGCCCATCATGTTGAAAGACCCCATAACAACTGTTGAACTAAACATCCAATTGATTGCCCCATCGACAATCAAGAAAAGGACAGAAGCAAATAATACGTTCCAAATCGTTATCCAAGCAGACAATCCTTGCACTTCCCCAAGAGTATGAAACAGAATCACCACCTCCCACACCTGTGCGGCAGCCTGTACACCCACCAATGCTGAAACTAGAAACATGTATTTTTGACTATCCAAGAAATCTGGAGTAAAAGCATATTTTCCAAACAATCCCATCAAACAGATCCAAGAGAGAAAAGGAAAAACCTCTACGACTCTGGTCCAAACATAAGCATCCATAACTTGTTGAAAAGAGGCATTTCCCCGAAAAATCTTCCCTGTCACATAAAGAAAAAAAGAGTAAAGATAAATTCCAATAAAACCTGCAGGAATTCCGAAAACTACCGACCACAAAAATATCGTCCCTGCTGAATACTTCATACCAATAGAAAATGCAAACGCCTTGGACATAAGAAGTACAGTTCCGAAAACCCAAGCAATCAACCAACTATAACGTCTCCATGAAGGAGAAAAATCCCTTATAAACCCGCGCGGATTGGTCATCACCCTAAAGACATTTTTCTTCTGGTCATGCATCATAGCACTCAAATAACAATTTCTAATTTATTTCACCCTATAATTTATAAGATAAAAATTAATTTATAATTTTACAACATAATATTACCATAATTATAATTGTTTCAAAGTATTGATATACCGAGAGAGTTTAAAAAATTTGGAATTTTCGAATCATGAACGGTATAGTTAGTCCACAGGCTTGAGGAGCCTTTTTAGGGAATCTTTGATGGTGGGATAGCGGAATCTAAATCCCGTATTTAGAAGAACGGAGGGGACCGCACGAATGGAAGAGAGTAGCAGTTCCTCACCCATTTGCCCTGCGATAGCACGGATAAGAGCCATCGGGACCTTCGGCCCCATTTGCTTCTTAAAATGGTTAGCAATTGCTTTAGTAAGATCCGCATTTCGAACTGGGTAGGGGGCAACAATGTTCACAGAACCAGCAAGATCATTAGAAAAGATACAATGACAAATCGCCCCAATAGCGTCATCAAGACTAATCCAACTTTGCCAATGATTCCCCTCACCTAGAGGTCCAGCAAGACCCCATTTAATTGGCCAAACCATCTCTTTTAAGGCGCCACCTTGCATATTAAGAACTATCCCAAAACGAAGGTGTACAACCCGGACGTTTTTTCTGACTAAAATCTTAGAAGCCTCTTCCCATTGTTTAACCAATTCTGAAAGAAAGAAGCCTGATCCAGCCTCGCTTTTTTCATCGACCACTTGGTCGCCGCAGTCGCCATAATATCCAATCGCTGAAGCTGATAAGAACGTTTTTGGAGGATTTGCCAAAAGGGCCAGATGATGAGCTAATTTTTTTGTCGAGTCGATTCGACTTCGGACCATTTCGTTTTTCCGCCTCTTAGTCCAACGGCCAAATATGCTTTTTCCACGTAAATGGACAACGGCATCAAAACCTTCCAATTGCCCTTGATCTACCTCACCTGTCTCATCATCAAAAAAGACTCGATCTTTCTTATTATCTCGGTCGCGAGTTAAATAAGAAACTTGATGCCCCATCCCCTGAAGAAAAGTCCCTAAATTCCTTCCAATCATTCCATTAGCGCCACTAATTAAAACCTTCTTTTTTTCCACATGCTTATACTGCTCAGAAAAATCAAGATCTTTTAAAATGGTCTCGTGGCGATAATTAAGAAGAGTTCGAATTCTTTTCTCCCTTTTCCTCTCTCTTAAATCTCTAAAAAAGAAAGGGCATTTAATCAAGTACTCAACCCTTTCGACCATCTCACAGGCATCAATCGATTGGGCTCTGAATTCAATATTGAGATGGAAAACTTTCAAAGCCCCTTTTTCTAGGGTGACTCGAATAGCTGTCTTTTGATGATCAAATTGAACCCGTACCTTAAAGAGACTCCACTTAAAAATCCCTAACTTAACTTTTTGTGTGTAACGGATTTGATTAGCTT
>CAYZDL010000029.1:0-4147 GCA_964477345.1 uncultured bacterium | reverse complement strand
CTTCAAGTAGAGGTATCCATTTTTCCCATGAAGGAAATCCCCGAAGAAAGGTCTGTTTTCTGAGGTGCCATTGAAAAACAACTTCGGCAGGATGTCGAATAAATGTTCTAAGAACAATCTTCTTTGGCCTCACAGACTATACTCTCTTTTCTAAACAAGTATATAGTCTTTAGAATTTTTTTGATGCTATTTTCTCTTTTTGGTACAGCGGCTACAAAGTGCCTTCGAACGACTAAGAAAACTAAGACCCCAAAGACCTGCTAACCCTATAATCGCAAATACGATTTGGCCAACAATCGAGTAGTCTCCTGTAGCTTGACCACCGAAAAGGACGCTGAGGAAATTGTAGTTAAAAAATCCAATGAGACCGCAATTCAATGCTCCGATCAAGATTAAAACCATGGCAATAACACCCGTAGCAAACATAACTCTTTCCTTGTTTATCTTGACATTACCCAATTAAAAATTATTGACCAGGCAATTTCGAAATGGTACGATTATCCCTCTATGGATGAGAAACAATTAAAGAATCTTCAAAAGCTGGCAAGGATCGCCCTTTCACCCGAAGAGGAGAAAAAACTCTTATCTAATCTTAAGAATATTCTCTCCCATGTTGCACAGCTAAGTGAGGTTAATACTGAAGGGGTCGAGCCGTGCAGGTACGTCACAGAAGAGGTCTCTGCCCCCTTAAGAAATGACGAATCTAAAAGGTTGATTGAGAGAGACGTATTCCTTAAAAACGCCCCCGATCACGTCGGAGGAATGATCCGTGTACCGAAGGTAATCAAAGACGAACTATGAAACTCCCTCTATACAAAACCTCAGCCCGTCAAATTGCTCAAGCCGTCGAAACAGGAGAGCTAACAGCTCAAAAGGTTGTTTCCTATTTCATCAAACGGGTTGATGCTTATGATGAAAAAATCGGCGCGCTTCTCTTAAACCTCTCTGACCGAGCCATGGAAAAAGCTAAAGAAGTCGATGACAAAAGAGCCCGTGGGGAAAAGTTAGGAAAGCTTGCCGGTGTCCCGATCATTTTGAAGGACAATATTCATATTAAGGGAGAAAAAACGACATGTGCCTCAAAAATTTTGAAAAATTATGTCGCCCCCTTTCACAGTACAGTTACCCGCTTGATCGAAGAAGAAGATGGGATTATTCTTGGTAAGAGCAACTTAGATGAATTTGCTATGGGATCTTCTACCGAATATTCGGCTTATAGAGCCACCTACAACCCTTGGAATTTAAGATGCACAGCCGGTGGATCTTCAGGTGGTTCTGCTGTAGCTGTTGCCGCAGGACTCTCTCCGATTGCTCTTGGCTCAGACACAGGCGGTTCCGTGCGTCAACCTGCTTCTTTTTGCGGTATCTATGGTTATAAGCCCACCTATGGGAGAGTCTCCCGCTTCGGCCTCGTTGCATTTGGTTCTTCCCTTGATCAAATCGGTCCTTTTGCCCGCTCAGCTGACGATGTTGCCTTGATCATGGAAGTGATGGGAAAACCTTGCAAAGAAGACTCCACCTCATACCCCGAACTCCCCGAGCCTTATCTAGATGAGCTCAATACTTCAATACAGGGCAAAACAATCGGCGTCCCCTACTCCCTCTTCGATGGAAAAATCGATGACGATGTGCGTAAAGTATTTGATGAGTCAATGGCTGTCTACGAATCCCTTGGATGTAAAATACACCCCATCGAACTCCCGATGCTCAAATATTCAATCCCGATCTATTACATTATTGCGACTGCCGAAGCTTCGACAAACCTCGCTAGATACGACGGCATCAGATATACCGAAAGATCGAAAAAGGCCCAAACACTCGAACAAGTTTATGAAATGTCTCGCAATGAAGGTTTTGGCGCAGAAGTTAAACAAAGAATTCTTCTTGGCACCTATGTTCTTTCAGCTGGATACCAAGATGCCTACTACAGAAAAGCCCAAAAAGTACGCACACTTCTCATTCAAGAATACAACAAGGCCTTTAAAAATTGCGATGTAATCGCGATGCCGACTTCTCCAACCTCTGCTTTTGAACTCGGTGCTATCCACGACCCAGTCACTATGTATTTGCAGGATATTTTCACCATTTCGGCAAACATGGCTGGAGTACCAGGACTTAACGTTCCCGCAGGATTCGATAAACATCAAAAACCGATTGGAATTCAGATACAGGGCCCTCAGTTTTCAGATGGCCGCGTGATGCGCTTTGCCCACCACTTTGAAAAAGCGACCACTTTCGCAAGTACCTTCCCTCCCGCTTTTGACAAGGAGGTCAACTGATGAGCTCTTCAGATTATGGTGAATGGGAACCGGTCATCGGCCTTGAGATTCACGTACAATTAAATACACGCTCGAAAATGTTTGGATGTGAACCTAATCAATTCGGCGATGAGCCCAACGTCAATATCGGCTACGTCGATACGGGGCAACCAGGAGCTCTTCCTACAATAAACAGTGAAGCCGTAAAAAAAGCAGTCTCATTTGCTTTGGCTGTTGGTGCAGAGGTCAATCTCGTCTCCTACTTTGATCGAAAATCTTACTTCTACCCCGACTGCCCCCTCAACTACCAAATCACCCAGTTTTACAAACCGATCATGGTCGGTGGAGAAGTTACCACAGAGGTCGAAGGGAAAACGATGACTTTTACCATCGAGCATACCCACCTCGAAAATGACTCGGGCAAACTAAACCACTTTCCTGAATTTGCAGGAGTTGACTTCAATCGTTCTGGAACTCCGCTGATGGAAATTGTCTCTGATCCGTGCATGCGCTCTGCGAAAGAGGCAGTTGCCTACGGTCAGGCAATCAAAGCCATCATGGAATACATCGATGCCTCTGAATGCAATATGCAGGAAGGACATCTCCGTATGGATGCTAACATCTCCGTGAGGAAAAAAGGGGAGACCCAACTTCGCCCTAAAGCGGAGATCAAAAACATGAACTCCTTCTTCAATATGGATCTTGCGATTCATGCTGAGATCATCCGTCAAATCGATTTTTATACCAGGAACCCCGGAGAAATAATCCAAAGCGGCACCTACCGATTTGACCTTGAGAAGAAAAGAACTATCCTCATGCGAGCGAAAGAGACCTCAGATGATTACCGCTACTTCCCCGAACCCGACCTTCCCCCTCTTGTCGTTTCACAAAAACTGGTCGATCAATTAAAAAAAGAACTTCCTGAGCTTCCACGAGCCCGATTCACTCGCTATGTAGAAACTCTCGGCCTCTCAGAATATTCTGCACAACTCCTAGTCGACGATAGATCTCTGTGTGATGAGTTTGAAGAAGGATTACGCACCAGCCAAAACCCCAAAAGCTTTTGCAACTGGCTGACTGTTGAATTCATTGGCCGCATCAAAGACTCTGGAAAAACTCTCCGAGAGTCCGGAATTCAAACGGCTCATATTGCCGAACTCGTGAATCTGATCGAAAAAGGAAGCATCACAGGAAAGATCGCCAAATCTGTCGCCGACGATATGGTTGCCCGCCCTGGAACCTCCCCTCGTGAAATTATCCAAACCAATCCTGACTACACACCCATGACCGATATGACCTTGGTCGAAGAGATTGTTGCCCGAGTCGTCAAAGAAAACCCCGAATCCATTGAAGACTACAAAAAAGGGAAAGAAAAAGCGTTCCAATTTCTCGTAGGGCAAGTGATGAAAGAGACCCGCGGCAAAGCCCCTCCTGAAGTTGTCAGAGATTTAATCCAAAAGAAAATCCTCTCTAGCGGGAATGGAACTGATCAAAAGCTTTAAGAAGCTGCCCCTTTGAAATATGGGTATACCTTTCTGTCGTACCTACATCGGCATGACCTAAAAGCTCTTGGATCACCCGCAAGTCAGCCCCATTTTGCAACAAGTGGGTTGCATAAGAATGTCTTAAGGTATGAGGAGAGACATTTTTATCGATCTTTGCCAGGCGAGCCGCTTCTTTAATAATCCGCCAAACAGCGATCCTATCAACCCTCTTTCCCCGCTTCGTGACAAAAAGAGGGACCAACTCCTTTTTCACATCGGGTCTGCAAATCAAGTAAGCATCGATTTTTTCGACAGACCTCTTGGCGATTGGGACAATTCGCTCCTTCTTCCCCTTTCCGACAACCCTCACCTCTAGGTCACCCAGATCATGAAGATTCAACCCAC
>CAYZDL010000028.1:0-11609 GCA_964477345.1 uncultured bacterium | reverse complement strand
TTTTTTCGTTCCGATCCTTTCTATGATTTGGCTTAAAGAGGGGATCCCTAAAATCACATGGCCGCTAATCATCTGTGGTTTTATTGGGGTCTATTTGGTCATTGGTCCATTTGGGCCGAAGTTCTCGTTTGATCATCTCTACCCTCTACTAGCAGCCCTTGGATATGCCTATGTGGCTGTTTCAGTGAGTAAGTTAAGGTTGACTGATACCCCAGAACAGATCCTTCTTTTCTACTTTTTGACGTCGATCTGTTTTTTAGGCCCTTCGGTCTTATTCAATTGGCAGCCAATTCCTCTTGGACTTTTTGCGATGTTATTTGTGTTGGGGATTCTTTATGCGGTAGCCCAAATTTTTATTGTGCTCGCCTACTCATTTTCAAAACCTGGGAGGCTCTCTCCCTTTATTTTCTCTGAGGTGCTCTTTACTTACATGGTTTTGGAAATTGTCTATGGGGTTTCTCTTTCAACACGAGAGGTGTTAGGGGGGGGTATCATCTTTTGTAGCGCGGTGGTAATGTTTTGGGCCATCACAAGGGCAAGAGCTATTCCCTCTGAATAAGGGTTTATTGTAGATCGAGTAATTCAGAATTCTCCTCAATCGCCTTATACCAGCCTAATAGAGACGACCATTCTGGTGGTTGAACATTGTTGTTTCGATCGGGGTGGTATTTGAGAACTAGCTTCCTATAAATAAATTTACACCCTTCTAAGTCAAGAAGTTTACTAGCATCCAGGCTGTGTTTTGCGACGAGTCCCCTGACAATTTCTCTGTTTTGGATAAATACATCGTGTTTAAGCTGATCATCGCTCGGAGCTCCAAAGAGAGTTTCATGAATGTTCATAAAGAAAGTATGGAGTTGCTGTTGTTGCGGAGTTGTTGGCTCTCTATCTGTTACTTCTTCTAGTAATTCAAAGAAGCACCCAGGATTCCATTCATTAAATTTCTCAATAAATACTGAATGACGGAGTTGAATCGATAAGATATCAGTGATTAAAAGAGTTTGATTTCCCAAAATGATGTTATGAAAAGCGGGTCGATTTTGTAATCGATGATCAGTTGTTCGAGCCTCGGTAGGGATGAGCAATAAAAATTCTGGATGACCATTAAGGAGTGTCATAAGGCGGTCTCGATGGGTATCAATCATTGATTGGATAACTGCTTTTCGAATTGTTTCGAAAGTATAGCATCTTCTTAAGACAAATTCTTCGTTAGTAGTGCATATTTCTATGATGGCAGCTGAATTTCCTGCTTTACAAGCAAGACTTAAAAGGTCGCGATTTTCTTCATCTCTTGTTTCAATCAGTTTGGGGTCAAATTTCATGAGGGCTCTGAAAGCCTCAATTTGTTTGGGATCCTGTGCCGCATTGAGCAAATCAGCGCTCGTGGCGCCAGTAGCAACAAAGATGCTCTTGGGTTGGAAAAAATAGTCGGTGGCAGCAATAAGGAGTGCCAGTATAGGGAGTATCAGGGTGAAATATGAGATCACTTTTATGGCGCACCGGGAATAGACTTCGCTATTCGTAAGCTCTTTGACCTCTACCATGAAATAGAATTTGTTGCCTGGTTGTCTTAGAGTTTTGATTACCCTTCCTTCGGATAGATTGTAGGGGGACAAGTAAGACCTAGCGATTTGAGTTATACTCATCCAAGCGTCATCAAAGGTGTTAGCAGAGGCAGGGACAATATCGACATCCCTTAGAAAAGGGTTATCTTCAAATAATTGTAATGGAGTCTCTGAGCGTTGAATTTCTGTCACTTTGATTTGTTGTCCGGGAGTTTTTTATAGGCAGGGGTTAATTGAAAGCTGGCCCACCAGTTTTGAACAAGGTTAAAAGTTCTCAGATGGTATTTCTCGTCGTGGGTTTTGACTATTTCGGCCGTGTAGTCGTAGAAGGAAATGTACGATCTTGCAATAAAAGCAATACCTTCCCAGGAAAGTAAATTTTTAGGCCGAATCGAAATTTTCATAAAAAAATCATTTGTCACTGGGACATAGACGCCAGTGGTGCCTGTATTGGATGGAATCGGAAAAAATGATGAGCCCATGGAAAATTTCCCTTAATAAAGCCTTAATTATATTGAAGGAAAAAAATAAAACAACGCTTCAAATAAATTATTTATTTTTGAGGTTATTTTTCGCGTAGATTTTTGTAACCAGTAGCCAAATGAATAAAGCCATTTGATCGCTTCGTGGTTGTTGTATTTACAGGTAAAGTTAAAAAATCTCTTTAATTTTATGCATAAAGAAGGCTTCAAGGGTTGCGGGGTCGGCAAATTTGGTGATCAGGAACGATTTTGTCTCGAGATCTTTGCCGCGGGGGCGCTCGATTTGAACAGAGGTGTTGAGGAATTTGGCCGAGGTGATGCCAAGTGAGGTGCAGAAAACGCGGATACGGGACATGTGGTAAAGCCAAATAGCGCTCTCGGGGGGCTTTCCAAACCGGTCTTTAAGTTCGGCAAAAATGTCGTCGATCTCCTCGAAGGTTGAGGCGTCGCCGAGGCGGTGGTAGGTTTCAAGTCTGAGAGTTTCGTCGTTGATATACCCTTCTGAAAATCTTGCATCGAAGGGGAATTCGAGTCTTGTTTCGATAAAAGAGGTTTTCTGTTTCTTGTTCATCGCATCTACAGTTCGTTTGAGGAGCTTGCAGTAGAGGTGGAATCCTATCGTGGAGATGTGGCCTGATTGTTGTACCCCGAGGATATCGCCGGCTCCGCGGATTTCCAAATCGCGCATAGCGAGTTTGATTCCACCCCCAAATCCTGAGGCTTCGATGAGGGCATGAAGCCGTTTGCGGGAATGCTCAGGAAGCGATTTATTTTTGGGGATGAGGAAGTAGGCGTAGGCCGATTTGTTCCAGCGTCCGACGCGGCCGCGCATTTGGTAGAGATCAGAGATGCCGAAATGGTCGGCATTGTCGATCAAGATGGTGTTGGCATTGGGGATATCGATGCCGTTTTCAATAATCGTGGTGGCGACGAGGATATTGAGGTCGCCTCGTTTGAAGGCGTGAAAGATGTCGTCGATGGTATCGCTATCCATTTGTCCGTGGACAGCAGCAACTTTAGCGGCGGGTATGATCTCTTCGAGCTCGCGGGCAACTTTGTAGATTGTTTCAACCCGGTTGTGGATAAAGAAAGCTTGTCCACCGCGGGTAATTTCGCGCAGGAGGGCATTTTTGATCACTTCGTTATCACGCTCGGCAATGATCGTCTTGATCGGAAGGCGATCGTGGGGAGGGGAGCTGATGACCGACATGGGGCGAGCGCCGATGAGAGAAAAGTAGAGGGTGCGCGGGATCGGGGTGGCAGTTAGGGTGAGGCAGTCGACATTAGCTTTTAATTTTTTGAGCTTTTCTTTCGAACGGACTCCAAACCTTTGTTCTTCATCGATGATGATGAGGCCCAGATTTTTGAAGATTACATCGTCAGAAAGGATCCTATGGGTGCCAACAAGGAGATCGATTTTCCCTTGGGAGAGTTTTTCGAGGGTTGTTTTCACCTCTTTGGGGGTTTGAAAACGGGAGGTGATGCCGACTGAAACGCCAAAAAGCTCCATGCGGGCTTTGAAGCTTTCATAGTGCTGCATAGCCAAGACTGTGGTGGGAACAAGAACGGCAACCTGCTTGTTGCCGTCGACGATCGCTTTGAAGGCAGCTCGCATCGCCACTTCGGTTTTTCCATAACCGACATCGCCGCAAACCAAGCGGTCGACCGGCTTATTTGAGGTCATGTCATTTTTGATATCGGCAATCGCGGACAATTGATCATTCGTCTCGGTATATTCAAACGCCTCTTCGAACATTTTCATCTCTTCGCTATCAGGGGGGTAGACAAAGCCTCCTTCGAGCTCTCTTTTTGCCTGTAGTTCGATCAAATCTTTTGCATAGCCGATAATCGCCTGCTGGGCGCGAATCTTTTGTCTTTGCCAATTCGAAGCACCTAGTTTGTGGAGTTCAGGGATTTCTTCTTTCGATCCAATGTAGCGACTGACGAGGTGAGATTGAGCGGCGGGAACGTAGAGTTTGCTTGACCCTGCATATTCGATGATCAAAAATTCGGTCATTTGACCGAGGTGGTTGTTCTTTTTTTCGATACCCAAGTAGCGGCCAATTCCGTTGTGAAAGTGGACGACGAGATCCCCCACTTCGATCGCGTGGAACTCGCTAACTGGTGTGTGGTAAGAAGTACGCCATTTTTTGCGTCGTACTTTTAACCTGTGGGTAAATTCGGTGTAGGGGACGACGGCTATTTGACTTTTGGGAAGGACAAATCCTGAAGAGAGGTAGCCTTTTAGAAATGTCGATTTTGAGGGGAGACGGGTCAACTTTGACTTGATCTGCTCTTCTTCTTTCTCAGATCCAGAGAGAAAATAGGTTTCGGTCTGAAGCTCGTGATCAGAAATGCCTTCGGCAATCTCGTCATTTTCGTAGTAGACATCTAGAGGAAGAAAGGGGGAGGCGATCCGTTTTGTCGTCAAATCGATCCCAGAAAATTCAAACGAGAGGGTATCTCCTTTTTTCATGATTTTTTCAGAGAGCTTTTCAACCGATTCCTGGGAGAAGAAGACTTTTTGGTGCTCTTGTTTAAGAAGCTCCGTGAAGTCGATGAAGTAGGGAGAAGCTGTCTGGATCATTTGCTTTAGGCCAACATAACTATCCTCAATTGCCGTCAGTTCGTCAAAGACCAGGGTGGCATTTTGAAAGTAGTCTAGAAGGGAGAGAAGCTTTTTTGAATGACGCACTAGAGAGTATTCATCGGCGTGACCGAGGGTGAATTTTTTCACCTGTTCGTGCGATTTTTGACTCATTGGATCGAAGGATCGAATTTCTTCAATTTGGTCGCCAAAGAATTCGATTCGGTAAGGGGTCATGCTCGAGACAGGATAGAGGTCGATGATTCCACCACGAACGGCAAATTGTCCTTTGTCTTCAATCAGCTTTGCGCGGGTGTATCCCAGCGTTTCGAGCTCTTCAATCAAGAGCTCAAAGGGGATTTCTTCTCCAACCTTTAATTCCATGAAGGTTTTTTGCAAAGATTCGGGAGAGACGACTTTTTGGAGAAGGGAGGAGAGAGGGGTCAAGATGATCAAGGGCTCTTTCGATTTGGAAAGTCTAAGTAGCGTTGATAAACGCTCTCCCATGATGTCAGGATTGGGCTTCACCTCTTCACTGATCAACACTTCCCATGAGGGGAAGTCGATTAACTGCTCGGGAAAAAAGTAGAAAAGATCTTCAAAGAGGCGATCTTTCCTCTCTCCTTCTGTGATTACAACGAGAGGTTTTTTTTGATGGCGAAAAAGGGACGCTAAGATCACTGCCTTGGGGGCATCCCACAAACCTTCAAAAAGAAGAGAGGGGTGGCTTGCCAACGAGGGGAAAAATGGCTCTTTTTCAAGAAGGGTTAATAGGTCGCTCATTTTCTTAAAAATTGTTTGGCTTTTTCATAGGCTCTTTCAAGGCCGTTGGGATTTTTTCCTCCCGCCTGGGCTGTGTCGGTTTTTCCTCCTCCTGAGCCATCAATTTCGGGGGAGATTTCTTGGATGATCTTATTGGCGTGAATCCCTTTTGCAACCAGATCAGGAGATACTTTGACGAGGAGAGAGACCCGATCATCGGCTTTCATTCCTAGGACCAACACACCTGGTCCCATCCGATGGAAAAGATCATTGGCCAAGGGTGAAAATTCATCTTTTGTCAATTCAACGGTGGCACAAATGAATGAGGTATCGTCATTTTTTTCTACCTTGCTCATCAATTCCTCAAGAACGGCCTTGACGTGGAGCTTCCTCATCGCACGCAATTGGGTTTTTGATTCTTTGATTTCTTCTAGCAAAGAGGAGATTCTTTCACGAAGCTTAAGAGGCGAGGTTTCAAGGCTATCGCACATGTCGAGAAGGAGATCTTCTCTTTCATAAATGAAGTCTTGAGCTAATTTTCCTGTAACGGCTTCGATACGTCTGACCCCAGCTGATACAGAGCTCTCCTTGGTGATGCAAAATGAGCCGATTTCAGAGAGTGATCTAACGTGGGTTCCTCCGCATAACTCTTTGGAAAACTCGTCGATGTTGACAACACGGACGACGTCGCCATACTTGTCACCAAAAAATTGCTTGATGTCGCCTCGTTTTTTGACTTGTTCGTACGAAGTTTCATAAGTGTTGACAGGGTGATTTTCTCGAATCATCGTGGCAATTACCGATTCAATTTCGCGAAGTTCTTCTCGAGTGACAGCTTTATGGTGGGAAAAATCGAGGCGCAGAGTTTCTGGTCCTACAAACGATCCTGCTTGCTTAACACTTGGTCCCAAAACTTTGGTTAGTGCCCAATTCAATAGGTGGTTGGCAGAGTGGCTTTGGCGAATCTTCTTTCGTCTCTCCTCGTCAACTGAAGTATGGACAGGCTCTCCCATGATAAAGACTCCCGTGTCAACCTTCCCTTGATGGATGATCACCCCTGGATAAGGATTTTGGCAATCAGTGACGGTAAAATGGGCCGAATGGTGGCTAATCTTCCCTTGGTCTCCAATTTGCCCCCCTTTCTCGGCGTAGAAAGAGGTTTGATCTAAGATCAAAATTCCTTCTTCACCAGCAGAGAGCTTTTCTTGGAATTCTCCGTCTTTCATGATTCCAATGATTGAACCATTCAGCTCTAGGTGTTCATACCCTAAAAAATTGGTGGGTGGGTGAGTTTGCGTAAATTCGGCGAAGACCGACTCTTTGGCTACTTGGGAGTGGTCCTTATGGGCTTTTTTCGAAAGCTCACGTGCTTTCTCTTCGAGAAGCTGATATTCTTCAAGATTAACGTTCAGATGATGATCCTTGGCCAGGAGCATGATCTCTTCCAGTGGAAATCCATAGGTATCTTTCAACTTGAAGGCATCTTCGCCACTAATCTCTTTTCTTTGGAGTTTTTCAGACTTTTCCATGATCGTATTGAGGATATTGCCCCCTCGCTTAAGGGTCCGAAGGAAGTTTTCTTCCTCGAGAGTCAAAAGCTCTCCGATCTTCTCTTTAGCTGAAACAAGTTCAGGGTAGTCGTCTCCCATCTCTTCAATGAGAGGTGGCAAGAGTTTGGCTAAAAACGGTTCTTGAAAGTCGAGCTTGCGACCATACCGTACAGCCCGTCTGAGGAGCTTTCTTAAGACATATCCTCGATCGACGTTAGAGGGTTGAGCGCCATCAGCAATACAAATAGAGAGGGAACGGATGTGGTCTGCGACAACATGGAAGGCGCTTTTGTTGGATTCGTATTTTTTTCCTGAGAGCTTTTCGGTTTCTCGGATCAATCGTGCAAGAATGTCGGTTTGAAATACGGTCTCAACACCTTGTAGTAGTGAGACCATCCTCTCAAGCCCCATCCCTGTATCGACGCATGGTTTTGGAAGGGGATGTGTTTGTCCATTAGAATCACGATTAAACTGCATAAAGACGAGGTTCCAAAATTCAAAAAATCTCTCCCCTTCATCGCAATCTTCAAGGGGATTTCTTGCCTTTCCGTATTTTTCCCCTTTATCGTAAAACAATTCGGTGCAAGGACCGCAGGGGCCAGTATCGCCCATTTCCCAGAAATTTGATTTTCCGGGTATGCGCGAAATTCTCTCTTCTTTGATGTGTCTTTTCCAAAGTTCAAAAGATTCATCGTCATCAATGAAAACGGAGACCCACAATTTTTCAACCGGAAGACCGATCACATGAGTAGTCAAGTTCCATGCAAAATCAATCGCTTCTTTTTTGAAGTAATCTCCAAAGGAAAAGTTTCCGAGCATTTCAAAGAGGGTCAAGTGTCTTGTTGTGTGGCCAACGTTGTCGAGGTCGTTGTGCTTTCCACCGACTCGGACACATTTTTGCGAACTGGCTGCCCTAGTGTAATCGAGAAAAGTCTCACCTAAGAAAACCTCTTTGAATTGGTTCATCCCTGCGTTGACAAAGAGGAGAGTTGGATCGTTATGGGGGATCACGGGAGATGAAGGAACGACAGTGTGGCCGTGTCCTCTAAAAAATTGGATAAACTTTGCTCTAAGTTCTCGCGATTTCATTAGACAAATTCCTTGAAAATTTCATTTAGAAGAGTACAATAAAGGAGTATCGCATGAAAATCAAGAGGGGAAACTAATGACAATCTTTCACGAAATAGCAAACACCATAAGAGGTCTCTCGATAGACGCCGTGCAGAAAGCAGATTCTGGTCATCCGGGGCTCCCCTTGGGATGTGCTGAAATAGGTGCCTATCTTTGGGGCGAATTCATGCGCTATAATCCGAAAAATCCTGCCTGGTTTGATCGAGATCGATTTGTCCTTTCTGCAGGCCACGGTTCGGCGTTTCTCTATTCAGGATTACACCTTTCAGGGTACAAGCTTTCAATCGAAGATTTAAAAAAGTTTCGTCAATTGAATTCCCACACACCTGGGCATCCTGAGCGTTTAGACACCGAGGGTGTTGAAGTGACAACAGGACCGCTTGGTCAAGGGGTTGCCAATGCTGTAGGAATGGCTTTGGCCTACAAAATGCTCGCACAAAGATTTAATCGGGATGGGCATGAGATTGTCGATAATAAGATCATTTGCTTGGCAGGCGATGGGTGCATGATGGAGGGGATCAGTTCAGAGGCCTCCTCTCTTGCCGGCCACTTATGTCTTGATAATTTGATTTTGATTTATGATATGAATTACATCACCCTCGATGGTGAATGGAAGGAGAGTTGTTCTGATGATCAAATCGCCCGTTACAAGTCGTACGGTTGGGATGTAGTCGTCATTCAGAACGCCAACGACTACGACCAGGTTAAGAAGGCGATGGATCCTTTGCGTGGAAAGCTAAAGAAACCGACCCTCGTCATCGCACATACGGTGATCGGATACGGATCTCCTCATAAAGCGGGTACTCATAAGGCGCATGGCTCACCTCTTGGAGAAGAAGAGCTCAAGGAGACGAAAGAAAATCTTCATATGTCACTAGAGCCTTTTTATGTGCCCCAGTCGGTTAAGGAATTTTTTAAAGAAAAGCAAAAAGAGTGCCATGAATTAGAGAAAGCATGGAATCACAAGTTTGATCAATGGAGGGCTGCTTATCCACACCTTTATCAAATGTTTTCTAAAATGTCGGATCACCATATTCCTCCTGAGTTGAAAGAAGAATTACTGAACCTCAAGATGCCTTCAGAAAACATTGCAGGGAGAAAGGTTTCGGAATTGTGTATCCAGGTCTTGTCCAAGCATATGCCTTATCTTGTTGGAGGGGCTGCCGATCTCTCTGGTTCTAACAATACCACGATTAAAGATTCTAAATTTATTACCAAGGATGATTTTTCGTGCCTCAACATCAAGTTTGGTGTGAGGGAATTTGCCATGACTGCTATGGCAAATGGGATATCGACGACACTTTTTAGGCCATTCATCGGTACTTTTTTTTGTTTTTACGACTATGCAAAAAATGCGGTTAGACTGGCAGCTCTTTCGCACCACCCGATCATTCTTATTTATACCCATGATTCAATCGGCCTTGGTGAGGATGGCCCAACACACCAACCGGTCGAGCATTTAGCGGCGATGCGTGCCACCCCCAATCTCTATGTCTGGCGACCTGGTGATGCGAATGAAGTCAAGGCAAGCTGGTGGTTTACCATCAAGCACCAAACAGGACCAGTCGCTCTTGTCCTAACACGGCAGGATCTCCCTACTCTTGAACAAACAGCGGGCGATATCGATGCAAAAGCCTTGAAAGGGGGCTACATCCTTGTCCATGAAGAGGCTAAACGTCCGATCGATTATACGATCATTGCAACAGGTTCTGAACTCCATCTTGCTGTTGAGGTTTGCGAAAGATTGACAAGCACTCTTGGGAAAAACGTACGGGTCGTCTCGTTACCGTGCTTTAAACTTTTTGAAGATCAAGATGCCGCCTACAAAAAGAAAGTTCTTGGAGGCAACATTGGTCAACGTATCTGTATTGAAGCCGGAAGTTCATTTGGTTGGGAGCGCTACATCGGTTTAGACGGAATTGCCATTACGATCGACGGGTTTGGAAGGTCGGCTCCTCTGGCCGATGTGATGCAATTCTTCGGCTTTACTACAGACCAAATCATCGAAAGGATCATGAGTAAGAATAAGGTCAAGAATGGCCATTAAAGAGAGCCTTGGTCTCTTCCTCGTGATGAGGGTCGTACTGCAGGCCACGCTCTCTTATGATATTGCCAATCCAGACTCGATCTCTTTCTATTCGGGAACCTTAAACTCAGTCCGAAACGTTGGAATCATCCAGTTAGTTAATGACGGTGAGAATTATACCATTACGATCGGGAACGCAAGGACAGATCCTCAAGTAGCGGCTCTCATTGTTGCCAATCAGCTTGCCAATATTACGGTTGACCCGCAGACGGTGACCCAAAGCATCGCAAAGGTCGATAAGAATGGTCAATTATCGGCTAATTTTACTGTTTCGGGGATCCCTAATCCCCAGAGCCCAGGTGGCTATCAAATCTACTTACAGATCCTACCTGTCCAAGTGAATCTACTTTTGCCAAGCACCAGTTATTTCATGTATCAAACGAATATCGCCTATCCAGCGCAGCCGATTCTCCTTTATTTCAACATTCTTTCAGGCTCTAATCCTGTCGATGCTTGGTACTCACAACAAAATTCGGTGTTTCTTTCAGATTCTTGGACCACAAACATGTTTTTGACTGTCCCTAACTCTTTTGGAACAAGGACCAAAACCTCCAAAACCTGGACAATTTCAATGCCAAGCGTCTATTTAGATAATCTTCCTGTGGGGACCTACCAATTTCGTCTAACGATGGCAATGAATCCTTACACAACGCCAAATCTTGCAACTCAAGTAAGCACATACACATCTGCCGTGCAGCAACAAGCCAACTTCTTTAGCTTTCAACTGGGCCAGTTTACAGCTCTTTTAAGCAGTCCTGGGAGTCTTAGTGCCTACTCATCCAGTCAAATCGCTCAAATAGAAATCAATCAAACGATGCTGATTAAGCTCTACATCGCGTTCCTAAAGGGAGCCCTCACCCAGTATGCAAAATATGCGGCCGATGCGACAATAACCAAGGCGGTCCTAGCTTCGATCACTCCGGTCGTCTCAGCAATCAACGCCCAGATTGTGGTTTTGCAGGCAATGCTCTAATATTTAATAGAATTAAAATTACAAATACTCTATCATGCCCACCATGAAGAAAGTAATTTCACTACTTTTTGCATCTCTCGGCCTTTTTGGAAATACCCCCTACATTCCCCACATCTATGAGAGTGGGCAGATCTCTATCGGAGATGTTGAGATCAACGTCGTTGTCAATAATTCCAGAAATCTCACACAGTGTTCAGAAAATGATCGGGAAGTCGCTATCGAGTACGACTCCCTCGGAAATCCCATCTCTTTTACTTACAATGGAGAGCGTACAACACAGTTTCTCTTTGAAGAAGATCAACTTGTAGGAAAAATCCTTCCTGATGGGAGGAGAATCCAATTTGAAGCTCTCGATGATGACGTCACGATCATCGATAATCAACTCATCATAGACGGGATCTGTGAAATTACCTATACCGAAGATCAGATTATCTACAAGGATCAGCAGGGGAATGAGCACATCCATACTTACG
>CAYZDL010000027.1:0-11759 GCA_964477345.1 uncultured bacterium | reverse complement strand
ACCAATCGATCTACTCTTGGCGAGGAGCCGATGTCCAAAATATTCTCAATTTCGAGAGGGAATTTGAGGGGGCTAAGGTGATCACACTCAGTAAAAACTACCGAAGCACCAATACGATTTTAAAGGCTGCCGGGGCTCTTATCGATCACAATCAACGACCCTACAATAAAAACCTTCACTCAGACTTGGGAGATGGGGAAAAAGTCGGGATCCACCATTTTTCTTCCGATCGAGACGAGGTTCGCTTTGTGGTAGAAAAGATCGGCAGCTATCTTGCTACTTATCCTCGGGATGAAATCGCGATTTTTTATCGAACGAACTCGCAGTCGCGACTCTTTGAGGATGCCTTTCTTTTAAAGAAGATTCCTTACACAATCATTGGAGGAGTCTCCTTTTACATGAGAAAGGAGATCAAAGATTTTCTTGCCTTTTTGCGGTTAGCGGTTTCTCCTCGTGATTTTCTTAGTTTCGCAAGGACGATCAATCTTCCGAGACGTGGTTTTGGGCCGAAAGCATTGCAGACGCTCAAGGAGCTTTCGGATCAAACCGCTATGCCAATTTTGCACATACTTGCTGAAGAGAGAATGAAACTCAATGCGACCCAAAAGAAAAATATTGGGGAGTATTTGAGCATCATCGATGATATCAAGAGACTTTCTGAGGGACACTCGACCTTGAAAGAGGTGATCGCCTATGCCATAGACCGAACTGGCTATTTTGCTTATTTGCAGGAAGATCCTGAGACAGCAAAAGAGAGAAAAGAAAACGTCGAAGAGCTTATTTCCAAGAGTGTCGATTGGTCTGAGGGGAAATCAGCAGAAGAGGCAACGCTCAAGCATTTTCTGGAAGATTTGACTTTAAAAGGGACGAGTGAAGAATCGCCCGAAGATCAAAAAACAGTGAAATTAATGACCCTGCACAATGGAAAAGGTCTTGAATTTCAGGTTTGCTTCATCGTAGGGATGGAGGAGGAGCTATTTCCTCATGCCAATTCTTTCGAAGCAATCGAGGAAGAGAGAAGGCTCTGTTATGTCGGAATGACTCGTGCAAAACGGCATTTACATTTGACCTCTTCCTCCTATCGATTTTTGTGGGGTGCGCCTCGGACAATGGTGCAGAGCCGCTTTCTTGCCGAGATCCCTGAGGAATATACTCACCGCGCCCAGGTGAATCAATACCAGCGAGCCTTTCCTAAGATTTCTATTGAAGAGGAAGAGGAAAGTCGCGAAGGGCAGATTGTTATTCACAAAGAATTTGGTAAGGGGATCATCGAGAGAGAATACGTAACCTCCTTAGGAAAAACCTTAGACGTCAAGTTTTTTGGCGATGGGGAGAGGCGGGCTCTGGTTGAGCGTTTTGCCAAGCTGACTTTTATCTAACAGAGTGCTTTAATTCTCTAAAGCCCCTCAATTAGAGGGGCTTAGTTTGAACAGTGTCGACACAAAGATCGATTATTTTTCAAAGAGGCGTTTCAAAAGCCGTTTGATAAAGTTTATCAATCTTGAGAAGAAACTCATCTTATGAGAACCAATTTTTCGCCCATGTTTTGATGAAAGACCTCCTGAAAGTGTAGTGGCTGAAAGGGTATTGTAGAAGTCCTGCATTACGGGTGTGATAAAGTTTGATTCGCTCGAAGTTGTAGGTATGTAACGAGTATCTCCCTTTGGATGTGCAGGCCACCAAAATGGATCACCTAAGCCTGGGATTTTTGCGCTTATCTGTTGCCAGATTTGAGCTGCTGCTTGCCCATCGGTACTTCCGGCTTTGATAGAATAAGTACATTGACCTGCATTAGCACTTGCTTGAGCATAGTGAATTCCATCATCAAATCCAATATGAATCATAGAGGTGTTTTTTGCTCCTATTGCATCAACCCACTCTTGAATAGAGTAACCGTCAGTAGGCGCGCAGATTGTGTCTACATCTAAGTAATATTGTGTGTCGCTATAAGTCATTAAGTTAAGAGCATTAAAATAGGAGTTAAAATTAGAGAGAAATTCTGAAAGAGTAGTTCGCCAAGAATGTCCAGCTGCAGAAGTTAAGGAGACGACGTGGGTTGATCCTAATTGAGAATAGATAGTTTTGAAAAAATCAAAGACAGTTCCACCTGAAGCATCATCAGATTGAGAAGATAATGCAGTTGAATCTTCAATGTCAAAATCAATTCCCGCAAAATTGTACAGCTTTATAGCCTTGACTAAATTGTTAGCGGCACCCACATAAGTATCTGAGTCATTTTGAAGGATTTTAAATTGACTATCTGTTGCAACGGCTCCCCCAAAAGAGAGAATTACTTGCATGCCGGCAGCAATAGCTCTTTGGTTGAAATAGTCTAAAAAGTCCTTAAATCCAGGAACTTTAATAGGTTTAACAGTGTTTCCTTCCGAATATGTTTGTAATTGATTTAGAAGAGAGGCCACAGTGTCATAGGCGGTATCAACACAAGGAGGATCGATCGGGGCCGGAACAGTACATGAAGCAGTAGAATAATCCTGTGATGCGTAATAGGTAATGTTATCTAGTTGAGCAAATGAGAGGACAATTGTTGTTTGACCTGCGGCTTTCATCTGTGCAAAAAGAGAGGCTAAATAGACATCCATTTTGAGTTTGGGAGGGGTATCCTTTGTAGTTGCAGTAAGGTTTACATAGGGAGGACCGGGCCAATATCCAGTAATAAATTTCCAAATGTTTGTCCCAAAGGAGGATCCAAAATCCCAGTAGCAAGTTAATTTTGGAGGAGTTGCCATTTTATTTCCCTTTTATTTATTTTTATTGTTTTATTACTTGTGATTATATCAGAGAGCTAATTTTTCTTTGTGAAATGGGTGGGCATAGAAAAAATAACTATGAATCAACAGCAACTAACTTGTTAAGGCAGAAAGGAGTGTGCCTAAGATCTTAGGCAGATATCTAAAGAAGCGAAGAAAAATTCGATCTCTTTTTTGGCGTTTTCTCTCGAGTCTGATCCGTGAACGGTATTGACCTCGATCGATTCAGCAAATTGTTTGCGGATAGTTCCTGCTGAAGCTTTTTTGGGATCGGTGGCTCCCATGATTTCCCGATTTTTGCTTACAGCATCTTTACCCTGAAGGACCATCACAAGGACGGGGCCTGAAGTCATAAATTGCACAAAGGAGTCGTAGAAAGGTTTGCCTTTGTGGATGCTATAAAAATCTTGAGCTTGCCTTTCAGTGAGCTGCATCATGCGGGCAGCAACGATTTCAAGACCCCCTTCTTCAAATTTTGAGACAATTTTCCCAATGAGATTTTTTTTGACCCCATCTGGCTTGATGATTGAAAGAGTTTGTTCTACATTTTGTTTTGCTAAGGGTTTTGCATGAAGAGAAAGAGTTCCTAAACAGAGAAAAGAAACTAGCCACAATTTTTTAAGCATAAACACCTCATTTAGAATACCGAAATATTGTGAATGTAGAGTACGTCATCGATAAATCGGATGTGATTTTTGGAGACTTCGACCATGGGAAGAATGTAGAGTTCAAGGCTTTCCTGTTCTAGGGGGCGATTGAAAGTTTCCTTAAGGTCGGGCTTGATTTGCTTGAAGAGTCCTGCGTAGTAGGTTTTAAAGTGGGCCGATAGGTAGGGGATGTTGCATGAATTGCGATTACGAAGCATACGTTTCAGGTAAGGCTCTTCATCCCCTTTACGGTAAGAGGGATATTCTAAATATTGAGAATAGGTGAGCCAAACTTCAGGGGAACTCGAATGGGTTTCATTGAGGCGTGTCAATACATGTTCGTGAGCTAGCCAATCATTGGAATCGAGTTGAATGATGATTTCATCATCGCCGCAAGATTGTATCGCACGGCAAAAGGTGTCGAGGGTCACGATTTTTTCGCCGCTTTTCATAAAAGTAATCAGATGAATTTTATTTTCTTTGGCAGCAAGTTGCTTAATTTTTTGAAGATGCTCGATATGGTTTTCTGAGCAGAGAAGGATGATTTTGTAATGATCATACTTTTGGTTGAAGATTGATTGTATATTTTGTTCCAGAAGAGGGTCATCATTATTGACATGTAGAACAAAAACAAAGGTTTTTTCGGTCAGGTATTCTTCTTGGGGGATGAAATTAGTCGAAAAGTGAACAGATGGGTCGTGTCTGGAGCGTAAAATAGAAAAATTTGCAATGATGAAGACAGGAATAAGCAGGATGATAAAAAGGGCGAGAAGTTTTTGAAAGAGACCTTTGTTTTCCATAATTTTCTAAATAACCTTGTCGGCTTCAAGTGTCAATACCAAAAATCGCCTCGACTTGTTGCATTCGGATTGAAGTGCCATCAAAAAAAGTGATATCGCCCTTTGCAGCTTGTCTAATTTCTCGGTCGGAAAGAAATACGATCACCTCCTCGGATCTTTTAAACCGCTTTTGAATCGATTTAAGGGCGCGTGAGAAGAGAAATTGCCTCCAACAAAGCCGCATCAACAAAAGGCAAGTAAACAAGGGAAAAACCCAGGGTACCCTTAAAAAGAAAAAAACGGGGAAAGAGAGAAAAAAGAGAGTCCCTTCAGTGCTGGTCCCTAAAAGTGGGCCAAAAAATCGTCGAAATTTTGATGGAGAGGTTCGGTAAGCAATGATTTCCTCAAACATCGGTTCTTCAAAAGCGACCCTGAGGGCATGCACTCTTTCGTGATCGATGATCTCTCTTTCCTTCGTGAAAGTGTAGCGGCGAGGTTTTATTGGCAGCTGAATGAGGGGAATTTTGCACCCATCTTCGAACGAAACGATCCAGGTCAGGGCGCCCGTCCAAAAGGGGAGTTTCTTATTACTGCGGAAAATCAAAAGAGGCAGAACTGACTGGTCGAAGTCGACATCTTTAATGGCTCTCGGGTTAAGAAGCCTTTGATGGCTCTTTTCTACCCGAGCTAAGAACTCTTCATCAGGTTCGGCTGGGGCGGGAATCCACCCTTTGTGAATGGAAAAATCTATAGGCAATCCAGTCTCCCTCTTGTTTCCGAGAGACGATTTTCCCATGAGAGGCATTTTTTAGGTAGCCATTTTCTTGTTCGCTCAGAATTCCCGAAACGATTCTTGTATGATTCGAGTTAGAAAGGAAAGGGTGCGATTCTAGGGCTGCTTGTTGCTCCGAAGAAATCATGTTGAGAAGGAGAAGATCAAAAGAAGGGGGAGGGAGGTCAGGGTTGAGTATAACTGAATTTTCGACACCGTTTAAAGCAATATTTTCTTGTGCGTGGAGGATTGAATCGGGGTCAATCTCATAGGCATAGACCCTTTTGGCTCCCAAAAGAGCGGCAGCAATCGCCAAGATTCCCGTCCCTGTCCCCATATCGACACAGGTGGTAAAATCTAACTCTAAAAGAAAGTTTAGACAAAGAGAGGTTGTTGGATGTGAGAGATCGCCAAACCCAGGCCCCGCCTTTAAAACTAAGTGACTTCCATTTTTCAAAGGGATTTTTGAATAACCGTTTTGGTGATGAGGAGCGTGATACGACCAAATTTCTTCCCAGTTAATTTGCATAAAACCTCTTGCTCAAAAACGACCATATAGGAGATGATACACGGGGTGTGGTTTTCTTACAATGCGCTGGTAGCTCAATCGGATAGAGCACCTGACTACGGATCAGGAGGTTGTAGGTTCGAGTCCTGCCCAGCGCGATTCTTTATGCTACCCTTGGCGCTGCGGTTTTTTCTAGAAATTTCTCCTATAAAGTGATAATGTTATGTCATCCACTTTCTTTTTATCAGGTTTATAGGAAAGCCGATGATTTTTAAAATGTTTACCGGTGGTCTCTTCAAGACTAATTGCTATGTTATAGGTGATGAGGAGCAGGGGATCTGCTGTTTAATCGATTGCGTCCATGGGGCATTTGATGCGATTTCTCAGTTTGTCGATGAGAAAGATCTGAAGTTGGAGACGGTGATTTTGACCCACTCTCATTTTGATCATATCGGTGATTTGAAAAGGGTCCACGAGAAATTTTCTCCAAGGATTTTGGTTCATCATAAGGATCGAAAAAATCTTTCTCTCCCTGGAAGTGACGGAATTCCTTTATTTGTACCTACCGAGGGGGTCGAGGCGGATCAAATGATTGGTGAGAGCGATGTTCTCCGTGTCGGATCGATACAGATGAATGTGATCGATACCCCAGGTCACAGTCCGGGGAGTGTGAGTCTCTATTTACCAAATGAAAAAATAGTCTTTAGCGGTGATCTGATTTTTCGAAGAGGGAGAGGCAGAACCGATTTACCGGGGTGCAATGAGGCTGATTTGTTTCAATCGATTGAGAAAATAATTGGTTTAGGGGATGATGTAGTCATCTATTCAGGTCATGGAAAAAAAACAACTGTTGGTGAAGAAAGGAGGCATTATTCATGAGTCAAGTAGGAAACAATATCCCCGATTTACATTGTTCAGCTGTCATCGATGGAAAAGAGATCAATGAGAATTTCTGTTTGGGTGATCTCGTGGGTCGTTATCTGATCATATTTTTTTACCCCTCAGATTTCACGTTTGTTTGTCCCACGGAATTGCATGCATTTCAAGATAAATTGCCCGAATTTACAAAAAGAGGATGCCAGGTAGTTGGTTGTTCTGTCGATTCGGTCTACTCTCACCTAGCTTGGCTAGAGACGCCGATGCAAAAGGGGGGAATTCAAGGTGTAACCTATCCTCTGTTGTCGGATATTAAGAAAGAGATCTCCAGGGCTTTTGAGGTCCTTAAGGAAGATCAAGGCTGTTCTTACAGGGCCACTTTTCTCGTAGATAAAGCTGGGGTGATTCGCCACTCTTCTGTCAATGATTTGCCATTAGGAAGAAGTATTGATGAGATTCTCCGTCTTCTCGATGCTCTACAGCATGTCGAAGCACATGGGGAAGTTTGTCCTGCAGGGTGGCAAAAAGGGGGGAAATCGATGAACCCGACCGTCCAAGGTCTAAAAGATTACTTCGATAAATGATTCCGATTAGTCGAAATAGTTGGTTTGGATAAGCTCGCGCATTTCACGTTTGCTTTTGCTCTCAAATAAAAGGTCGAATATTTCCCAAAGGGTAGGACTTAGGGGGTCAGAAGAGTAGGGAGCTTTATTGGGGGGGATGTTGAAATTGATCACTTCTCCTGAGATGATGGTATTCCAAGGTGTTGCGCGGGGGTAGTTTTTAGAGATCAAATGGTATTTTAGTTGTTTCTTGATTCCTTCCGGATCGGGCCAAATACCACGGTAAGCTAAAAATGCAATCAATGAGATACCAGGACACTTGGTAATCCCATAAATCTTCTCTGTCTCGAAATGGTTTCCATAAGTGATGCAATCCTCAAGTGAATAAGTATAAGTGATCTTGGGAGCGTCTGATCTGAAGAGAAGCCCCTTTTCAATGTCGGTTTTCTCCTCAGAGGGGTAGAGATCTTCGGCGATAATGAGGGTTGAAGAGAGCTTGAGAAGATGTGTTATCAATTGCTTAGGGGTGATATGATTCGGGTATTGCAAATCGTAAGGGGATTTTCCGCACAGAATGATGTCAAAATGCTCAGATTGAGAAAGCTCCATCAGGTCGTCGATGTTAAGTCGTCCCGAAAGGAGGATCAAGTTGGGTAACTGAGGCCCCTTTTTGCATTTATTTAAGAGGGCAGAGGCCTTTTTTTGATCGATCCCAATATCTTGCTCAGACATAACAATCACAGCATGGGGGTATTTCTGGGCAAGGAGAAAGGCCGTTTCCCCATCATCGGCATGGAGATTGAGAATTGAGAAGTGCCTTTTATAACGGTCACAAATTTCAAAAAGTTGATCATTGGCGCACAAAGGGAGAATTGCTAAAATAATGAGAATGCGAAACATTAGCCGTAACTTATAACAAAATATTTCTTCTAGTGCAAGCAAAGGCGAAATAATATAGGAAAATGGTCATGAGCTCTTACAAAGAAGTACTTGGTTTCGTCTGGCGTTCAATGCGATCGCAGAAGAGAAAATTTTTTGCAATTTTTGTGTTAGATTCTTTGGCATGGCCTCTTGATGCCTTGTTATGGCCCTACATCTTGAATCTACTCATCCAGACTTTTGGTCGTTTTGAATCGGATCGATCGGGAGCTTGGGATGCGATTAAATGGGTCCTCCTGGGTGCGGTGTTTCTTGTGATCTTTGTCGAAACAGCATCCCGTTTAATGGGGTTTTTAATAGCAAAGGAGATCCCCAAGTTGCAAACAACGATTCGAATGACAATGTTTGATCATATTCAACACCACTCTCCCCACTATTTTAATGAACGATTTGCGGGAAGCTTAGCCAATAAGATGACCGACATGACAACTCAGGTAGAGCTTTTTATCGATCAATTGTTTTGGCCGATCATTCCTGCTATTTCGACCTGTCTCTTGGGTGCCGTTTTCCTTTGGTTTGTCAATCCGATTTTCTCATTAGTTTTGGTTTTTTGGACGATTGTTCACGTCGGTATTTGTCTCAAATTTACAGGTTCGATCACGAAATTTGAACAGCTTCATGGACTAGCTCGGACGACTCTTGTAGGTAAGATTGTCGATAGTTTGACAAACAATTTTGCGGTGAACCTTTTTTATCGTTTCCGGCAGGAAAAGAAGATCGTAGAGTTATTCCAAGCCACAGAGCAAAAGGCCGCTATAGAGGCAAAACAATACATGGAAAAGGTGAGATGTTACACCTCGATCTTTTACTTTTTTGCGATCATTATCGGTATTTTTGGTTCAGTGGTTTATCTGTGGATACAGGGACTTGTCACAACAGGGCAAGTGGTTCAGGTATATTCGACGACCTGGAATTTTTCGATGGTTTTATGGAATGTTGGAATGGCTTTCCCCACCCTCTTTCAAGCCCTTGGGATCATGAAACAAGGCTACTTACCCATGAAGGATGAAAATGACTTGGGAGATAAACCTAAGGCACGTAGTTTGGTTATCAAAGAGGGAGAAATCGTCTTCAATGCTGTCTCCTTTCAGTACGGGGAAAAGAAACTTTTCGAAAATAAATCCTTGAAGATCAAAGGTGGAGAAAAAGTAGGGCTCGTCGGTTTTTCGGGGGCAGGAAAATCGACTTTAATAAACTTAATTCTCCGTTTTTTCCCTCCCAAAGAGGGGAAGGTTGTAATCGATGGGCAGAACATTGCTGAGGTAACTTTGGAATCGCTTAGACGGCAAATAGCCCTAATTCCTCAAGAGCCGACCTTGTTTCACAGAACATTGGCAGAAAACATTGGTTACAGCAATCCTGATTGTAGTGAAGAAGAGATCATTCATGCTGCAAAGTTGGCCCACTGCGATGAGTTTATTCAAAAAAAGCCTCAAGGATATGACACAAAAGTTGGGGAAAGGGGAACAAAACTTTCTGGGGGAGAAAAGCAAAGAATTGCAATTGCAAGAGCGATCCTTGCTAAGGCACCGATTTTGATTCTCGATGAGGCGACATCAGCATTAGATTCGATTACTGAGCGTTTCATTCAAGATAGCTTAAAGCATTTGATGGAAGGTCGAACCACAATTGTGATCGCCCATCGTCTTTCAACACTTTCACACTTGGATCGGATTCTTGTTTTTAAAGAAGGGGTGATTGTCGAGGAGGGGACTCATGCAGAACTTCTTTCTAAAAAGGGTCTCTATGCAAAAATGTGGTCAATGCAGGCTGGCGGCTTTTTATAACCGTTGCCTTAGATCAATGCCATGACCTCTCTGCTTCGATGGCGAGAAGGCGGTTGTATTTACAGGTACGCTCTGCGCGGCAAAGAGAACCTGTTTTAATCTGGCCAGCATTGGTAGCGACGGCAAGGTCGGCAATGGTGGTATCCTCAGTTTCACCGGAGCGATGGGAAATGATAGTTTTATAGCCGGATTTTTTAGCAATCTCAATGGTCTCTAGAGTTTCTGTTAGTGTGCCGATTTGGTTTGGCTTGATCAAGATCGCATTGGCCACTTCCTCAGAGATGGCTCGTTTTAAATATTTGGGGTTTGTCACAAAAATATCGTCGCCGACGATTTGGATTTTGCCTCCAAGTGTTGTTGTCATCTCTTTCCAATCAGACCAACCATTTTCGTCGAGGCCATCTTCAATCGAGGAGATCGGAAATCGATCGCAAAGATCAGCTAGGTATTCAATCTGTTCTTTTGAGGTACGTACATCAGTTTTGCCACCCTTTTTGTGTATGAAGTAACCGTTTTGGCAATAAAGGTAGGAGGCGGCGCAATCAAGGGCGATTGAGACTTCATCTCCTGGTGTGTAACCAGCTTTTTCAATGGCATCGATAATGAGTTGAAGAGCCTCTTCGTTCGATTGGAGATTGGGAGCAAACCCTCCTTCATCCCCAACAGAGGTCGAAAGTCCTCTTTTTTCAAGTATTTTCTTCAATGTGTGGAAGATTTCAGCTCCCATTCGAATTCGATCTTTCATTGTAGTGCCGCCGTGGGGAATAATCATGAATTCCTGAAAATCGACGGTGTTACTCGCATGAGCACCGCCATTGAGAATATTCATCATCGGCATGGGAAGTGAAATAGGGCTGCCCGCTGCAAGAAATTGATAGAGGGGGAGGTGTGCATCTTTTGCTGCTGTGTGGGCAGCTGCTAAGGAGACTCCTAAGATGGCATTGGCGCCAAGGCGCGATTTGTTTGGGGTGCCGTCGAGATCAATCATTTTTCGATCAATCGCTTGAATATCGGAGATGTTCATTCCGATCACTTCAGGAGCGATGATGTACTCAATGTGCTCAATTGCTTTGAGAACCCCTTTGCCAAAGTATCTAGAAGGATCGCCATCGCGCAGCTCGAGGGCTTCATGCTTCCCGGTAGAGGCGCCAGAAGGGACCATCGCAAAGCCTTCGATCCCATTCGAAAGTTGTATCGTTACACATATCGTGGGGAGGCCTCTGGAATCTAAACACTCACTCCCAGTGATTTTTTTGATCTTCGTCATTGCCATCTCTTATGGTTACATATGAATCATACCGAAGCTGAGAAATCTTTCCCTCTTCGACTGCTTTTTTCACACCGCAATCTGGTTCATGAGTATGTGTGCAATTAATGAATTTACAATCTGAAGAAAATTGTTGCAAGTCAGAAAAATATTGAGAAAGCTCATCGGTAGTGACATCCCAAAGGGAAAAGCTTTTAATACCGGGGGTGTCGATACAAAAGGTCTCTTCGTCGATTTTTACGAGTGTCGATTTAGTTGTGGTGTGAACTCCTTTCTCGGTTTTTTCTACCACTTCTCGGGTTTTAAAGTCGGTTCCAGCGATCAGGTTGATCAGTGTTGTCTTTCCCACCCCCGATTGCCCTGAGAAAACAGAGGCTTTTCCTTTCATTGCTTCTTTGAGCTCATCAATCCCTTTCTGATTAATACCAGACATCTCAATGACTTGTATCCCCAGGTTTTTATAGATCCAAATGATTTCGTTGAGGGCTTTTCTCTCTTTGGTCAGATCGACTTTGTTAATGATGATCAATGGAGACATGTTGCCTCGAATGGCACTAATAATATACCTGTCGATGAGAGAGGGTTTTAGGTTGGGTTCTGCCACAGAGGTGACGATGATCACCTGGTCGATATTGGCCGCAATCACTTGTGCCAGGCGACGCCTCAGATTGTCTTTTCGAGTTAGCTGAGAATATCGCTCCTCAATAGAGGCTACCTGACCTCGTTCATCAACAATCACAAAATCACCTATGGCGATGATCCGTTTTTGATTGGCTTTCTCTTTTTTTAAAAGGCCTCTAAGTGAGCAAGTAACTTCTTTTCATTCAAGATCGACCACTAATTCTGTTTATGA
>CAYZDL010000026.1:0-12372 GCA_964477345.1 uncultured bacterium | reverse complement strand
GGGTGAGCACCTATCGGCGCTCATTGTCCTTCGCTGCGCTACGGATCAAACCCCCTAGAGGGGGTTCTCATCCTTTCTCCTCAAACGAAAAGACCAGGCACCGCCTGGTCTTCTTCGGAGGAGAAGGGATTCGAACCCCCGAAACGTTTTCACGTTTACACGCTTTCCAAGCGTGCTCCTTAAGCCACTCGGACACTCCTCCAGTATAGATCTATGAACTTACATCAAGGTGCAAGACCCAAGCAGATTACCGAAAAATTCCTTTGTTTGACAAGTCAAAAAATCCCTCCTTGTTTTTTAGTGGATGATGACCTAGACTTCTTTGTTATGAAACGTACCTTGTATATTTCCTCAGTCGTTCTTGCAGTCATTATTTTGCTCCTGACTTTCTGGGTTATTGGAGCTTCAATTCAGAAAAAAACACCCGTTTCAGCCTATGACGATAAACCTTTAATTTTGGTCAGCGTCGCCCCTTTTTCCCACATGGTCTCTCAGATCGTCGATGATACCGTCAATGTCGTAACCGTCATTCCTGCCCATGTTGACCCCCATAATTGGGAGCCGACATACCAAGATATGGACAAGTTGAAAAATGCGACAGTATGGTTCACCGTCGGAATGGGTTTTGAACACCCTTTGGAAAAAAAATTACTTGATGTGAACCCTAATCTCTCAATCATCAATCTTAACGACCACATTGAGGCCATTGAAACCAAAGAAGATGGCCATCAACACTGCGAATCTATTGACACCCACACCTGGCTCTCACCAAAGCTAGACATGGTCATTGCCCAATTTATCAACGACACCCTGACTAACCTTTTCCCTGATAGCCGATCACTCTACCAAGAAAATCTTCTCACCTTAGTGAAGGAACTCGATGAGCTTGATAAGAGCATTCGTCAATCTTTGGAGCCTTTTGCGGGGGAACTTCTCGTAACATCACATGGGGCTTATTCCTACTTTTGTAAAGAATTCGGTTTAGAACAGGTCGTCATTGAGCCGTCAGAAGGTAAAGAGCCGCGTGTAAAAGAGATTTCAGCGATGGTTAAGCGTCTAAAGGCCGATAAAAGACGAATAGCCGTCATTCTCACACAACCTCAACATTCCAATAAAGGCGCTCTTCTTCTGGCCAAAGAACTGAAGCTTGTGCCGTACATGTTGGATCCTTATGCGCCAAACTACATCGATACAATGCATCGCCTGACTTTACTGATCCTTGCTGAGAATGGCCGGGAGGCTTCTTAAATTGAATGATCCAAAAGCACCCTATATCCATTTTGACGAGGTGGGGTTTTCTTATTCAGATCTTCCTGTCTTCCAACACATCAATCTTTCGATCAAAAAAAATGAGTTTTGCTTGCTCGTGGGGCCCAATGGTGGGGGAAAGACCACCCTCATTAAGCTTTTAATTGGCCTTTTAACACCTTCTCAAGGGAAAATTTCCATTAGAGGAGAGCCGGCAGGTTCATTCCGTGATCGTATTGGTTATGTACCGCAGTCATTGTACTTTGATCTTCAGTTCCCTATCAGTTTGGGAGAATTTGTGATGCTCGGAGCCCTCTCAAAATTGCCCTGGCATGGCATATGGCCTAAGGAAGTGAAAGAAAAAGCAAAGTATTTACTTAATGAAGTCGGTTTAACCTCTTCGTTTTCCTCACCTTTTAGCCGCCTATCAGGGGGGCAAAAACAGAGAGCTACCTTGATGCGGGCCATGATGTGTGATCCCGACATCCTTTTGCTCGATGAGCCGATCAATAATCTCGATGCAGGATCGGGCAATACCTTCTACAAAATGATCGAAAAGTCTTACGGCAAACGGACCATCATCATGATCACCCATTTCGTGGGGACGTTGTTTGAAGAGGCCGATTCAGTCTACATTGTCAACCACTCAATATCAAAGATCGATAAAAAAACAGCCTGCTCTCACTATCCCATGGGCCTTTACCACTTTAGGGAGATTGACCAATGACCGACTCATTCTGGACTGCTCTCATAATGAACCCTTTTTTACAGTATGCCTTGCTAGCAGCCCTAGCAGCCTCTGTTTCAGGAGGCATTGTCGGCTCCTATGTTGTTGCCAAGAGAATTGCTTTCATTGGTGGTTCTATCTCCCATGCAGTTTTGGGGGGGATCGGAATCGCTGTTTACATTCAGTACGTCACTCAATCAAAGGCATTCTCTCCTTTAATCGGGGGACTTCTCGTTGCTGTGCTCTTTGGCCTATTGATCGGCACCATGCACCTTTACTACAAACAGCGCGAAGATTCAGTCATTGCTGCGATATGGTCAATTGGGATGGCTGTAGGGGTCATTTTGATTTCAATTGTCCCCGGAAGCAATGCCGAATTAATGGATTTTCTATTCGGAAATCTACTCTGGGCTAGTAAAGATGATGTGATCATGTTAGCCTCTTTAGATTTGTTCATTATCGTAGTCTCACTCCTCTGCCATAAGAGATTTTTGGCTATCTCTTTTGATGAGACCCAAAGCTACCTACAGGGAGTCTCAGTAAAATTTTTCTATTACATTTTGCTGATCTTGATCTCAGTGACAGTAGTGGTGATGATCCAGATCATTGGTGCGATTTTAGTAATTGCCATGCTGTGCCTTCCTGCGGCCATCGCAAACATCTTTACTTCTAGCCTATCCAAAATGATCATGCTAGCCATCCTCATCTCAGCCCTATTTGCCCTTGTGGGAATCCACCTCTCGTATTCATTGAATTGGCCCCCAGGCGCAACCATCGCTTTGGTCGTCTCCTCTTTTTACTTTTTGTCTTTACCACTAAAGGGTAAATCAGTATAATTTGCGCTCATATAAAATGAATTTTGAAAGGATTCAAAGATGTACGCAATTATTGAAACGGGAAGCAAGCAGTACCAAGTAAAACAGGGTGACACTATCGACGTCGAGCTCTTAACAGGAAATGGCTCCGCTGAAGTCATTTTTGACAAAGTTTTACTTATCGGCAGTGGAAAAGGAATTGTCGTAGGGAAACCTCAGGTCACTGGAGCGACTGTCAAAGGCGAGATCATCGCCCAAATTAAAGATGAAAAGTTGATGGTCTTTAAATATAAAAGACGAAAAAACTATAAAGTCAAGAAAGGTCATAGACAAAAACTCTCTAGAGTCAGAATCACGACTATCCACGGTGGAGGCGCATAATGGCACATAAAAAAGGACAGGGATCTTCAAGAAACGGACGCGATTCAGCGTCACAAAGGCTTGGCGTGAAAAAATTTGGTGGTGAAACTGTCCGCGCAGGCAACATCATCATCCGTCAAAGAGGCACCAAATACCATCCTGGCAAAGGGGTTGCAAGAGGCAACGACGACACCCTTTTTGCAATGATCGATGGCTCTGTTACTTTCCAGAGAGGAAAAAACATGGTCGTTTCAGTTGTTGCAACTGAATAAACCGAGTATCTTGAGGAGAGCCTACAATGTTTACTGACCGTGTTACAATGAGGCTCGCAGCTGGGCGCGGCGGTAACGGCATTATTGCTTGGATCCGTGGAAGGTTTCTTCCCAAGGGTGGCCCGTGCGGTGGTAATGGCGGCAAAGGGGGTTCTATCACTATTGAGGCGACCCACGATATATTCTCCCTTGATCATTTCCGAAACACCTCAATCATTAAAGCTGATAATGGCGCTGATGGCGGAACCAATAACCGGACTGGAAAAAGTGGCGCCAGTAAGAAACTACTCGTACCGTGCGGGACCTTGATCAAAAATCTCGAAACAGACGAACTGATCGCCGATCTAATCGAACATGGAACCAAGCTCGAGATTTGCACCGGCGGAAAAGGGGGGCTCGGAAACGACCACTTCAAATCACCGACAAATCGTACCCCACAAAAATGCACCCCCGGAAGAGAGGGCGAGGAGATCGAAGTAGAACTCGAGCTCAAACTGATCGCAGATGTTGGCTTTGTCGGCCTTCCCAATGCGGGCAAATCAACTCTTTTGTCAGTACTGACACCCAATAAAGTCAAAATCGGCGACTACCCTTTCACCACCTTGAAACCGAATTTAAGTTTTATCGAATTCGATGATTATTCTCGTGTTTTCTTGGCCGATATTCCAGGAATCATTAAAGATGCCCATCAGGGGCGTGGTCTCGGCCTCGAGTTTTTGCGCCACATAGAGCGGTCTCACGTTCTTGTCTATGTAATCGATGCGACAAAAACACCTGAAGACGACTTCTGCCTCCTACAGGATGAGCTCAGAGCTTACGACCCAGAGCTTCTTAATCGCCCCTCTATTGTTTGTTTAAATAAATGCGATGAGCTTGAGTCGAATGAAAATGTCGAGGCATTCAAAGTGCGCTTTGAGAGCGAAAATCTCCATGTGCACGCCGTTTCCGCCATTTTTGAAATCTCCTTGCAGCCCCTCGTAGAAGAGATGCGAAAGTTAGCCCAAGCCGTAGTCACCCGCTATTAAATTTTTAAATACGTTTTTCTCCTATTCTCGCTACCCAGTTACTTCTTTTTACTTTCTTAATTGTCTCTTATAGAATAAACTTTCATTTTTCTTGGGAGAAGTCATCTAAATCCGGCACTTCAACAAAGTAAAATTTTAATCATTGTACAATTTCAATTTTAATAGATATTTTCATGAATTATGATTGAACGTGTTTTTATTAAAAATGTATAATTATCGATCATTAATTAATGAGGTTGACCATGGAAGTATTAGGAGCCACAAGTTGTGCATTAAGCCAATACCAGGTAGCAAATGAGACTTATTCTTATCAGCTAGATGGAAGACAGCAAATAATGGTCTCTCAATTGTTCGGTATGAGAGCCGCTGTTTTGGAAAGCAGTTTTAAATTGGGGGGAATCGATACAGGTGGATGGGGTTCGACAATTGTAAATACAGGGGCCATTTTTCGATGCCTAGCTCCTTTCGTAATAGCATATACAACTCACGTACAGCAACATAAGGACGCAGGTGACCGCTTCCACTACGGTAGTTTAGCACGAGATTTTGCAAAAAAGGTTAGTACAGTTTGTGTTACTTTCTGTGATGCAATCGATAAGCTGATTGAGCATGCCACCCCTCTATTTGAAACTATTTGTGTGATTAGCTACATTGCGATCATCTTTTTTGGTTCCCCTATTGTAGGAGGAATTGGATTAATCGGGATCTTGCTCACCCGTATCAAACAGAGTGGCAATCTTCCTGCTATCGCTGACAGAGTGATGACACCCCTTGCCTACTTGGCCAATTTCTATTCGATCTGCATCTCTCCCATTTTCATTCTCTGGAAATTTTTAGGTCTCCTATTTGTAGGGAATGATCTTCTCAATTTCCTGATTAGCAACAATACCACTAGACCCTATCTCCCCGATTTTTTGACGAACGGAACTCCAGGGGTTCATACCATCCATCAAGAGCATGCTCTAGACCACTTTCTTGGAGATCGAACAAATGTCGAGACAATTTTAGGCAGTTCCGCTCACTCATCCACTGCTACCTTGACTCTCCCATGCCTTAAAATGAACCCTTCCTACATTCATGCCAAAGAAGTTTCAGAGACTCTCCCTCCCCTAGATCGAGAAGCCCTAGACAAACTCAAAATGCAAAAGCTCTATGACGACATCGAGAGGAGAATTACGAGAAAGAAGATTGTGATCAAAGAGCGTAAAGGATGGGAAATTTTAAAGAAGGCGATGATTTCCGAATCCCCCCGAGATGCGCGTCCTCCCAATTTTGAAGAGACCATGTTAATCATTAAGGCGATTCTACTCAGAGCGGATAACTCTGAAGATGATAGTGAATTTGAGATGTTGGTTCAAGAGCTTGCTGTGATCGGGAACTCATGCAACGAAGGGTGGCTGCGCGATGCAGGCTTCCTCTTAAATCCCAGCTCAAAAAACATTAAATGGATGGTACACCATATACTCTCTATTGCACGAGGACAAGAGGTGCTCTGTTTGATTAAACTCTTCGATGAAGGAGTAAAGGAAGCGTTAAAATATATAGACTTCGAAAATAATGAATTGAATATGGATATGGTTGGCGGCAGCAATAACATTCACTTACTCAATCAGGTGGAAGCAGCCTTGTGGCATAAGTTAAGAACCTTTAATGGCGAGGTCTACTTCAACTCTGTTCATGGACGAGGCGCTTTGACACGTTGGTACCACAGAGATCAAGCCGGGAATAATGAGCCCATGTATGATCGTACTAAAACTGCCTTAGGGTGGAGAAATTTAAAACACATTCTCTTTATTTCATCCCACATTATCCTCCCTCTTCCGATTCCTGCCTTTATGTTTGCACCACTTCTCCTCGAGTTTTTCAACGACGATCTACTCCCAGAAAACTTGATCGAGCGTATTTACGATGCCAATAAACCCGAGTACCGAAACACAACGACAGGTGATGGCTCAGCCGTTGCGATAGCGCCCGTTAGAAAGATCCAATGGGAAGCAATTCAAGGCTGGCTCGCCGATCTAGATGAAAGATGCTCAAGCAAGAAAGGAAACCCTTTTTCGGTGGTTAGTGATGACGGTGATTACAATTCCCTACTAGTTGAAAGAGATCTTGCAGGAAACTACCATCTGACTAAGCAAGGGGTAATGCTTCTGTTGTGGGATATTGGGGTCCTAGAGGAATGCTCAATGAGCGATCCAGATAAAATCGGGGTTAAAACATCCCCCTTTGGCCAGGGAGTCGTCAAGAGCGGTATAACCACTTTGATTACGAATATTTTTAAGACTTAAAAATCAAGAAATCATGCTATTGATCTGCTGGGGCACTTCAAGAGTGGCCCAGCATTTTGAACAGGCCACTTTGCCAATTCTGGCACAGATCTCTCTCCTATTCAAATCGATTATTTCGATTTTGGATATCTATAATATCGGCAATACAAATAAACTCCTATCAAATATTATGCTCTTTTTGTTAAAGGAGTAGTTATGGAAAAGAAAAATCGTATATTGCAATTTTTTCAATGGTTATGCCGATTTAATTTCGGCGACTTTGAACGCGAGGAATTTAAAAAATTTCTTCGTATGGGTTTAATCTTTGCTTTGATCATTGGGGTTTATTGGACGCTTCGGCCATTAAAAGACTCCATTTTCATCCAGCTTGTGGGGAAATATCAACTCCCTTACGCTAAAACAGCTTCTGTCTTAGCTTTACTGCCGCTCGTGATGTTTTACACCCGCCTCTTGGAAAAGACCTCTCGTGAAAAGATGCTGATTATATTACCGACCTTTTACGGAACCGCCATTTTGTGTTTTAGCCTATTGATGTATATGATTCAGGGGACTGCTGATGCTGTTGCAAGCACCTCTGCTTTTCATGCGTTTGGATTTACCACGTTAGGGTATGTCTGGTACCTATTTGTGGAAAGTTTTGGCTCGTTAGTTGTGGCCCTATTTTGGGCTTTTGCGGCAGATACAACAGAACCTACACACGCCAAACGAGGATTCCCTTTAATTGTTGCCATAGGTCAAATCGGCGGTATTCTTTTCCCTGTTAGCATTGGAGGACTGCCTCATAGACTTCATCTTACGACAGATGCTCTATCAATGCTCTGTTTGGGTCTATTAGTTCTTTTGATCATTCCCCTATTTTACTACTTTCTAAGGAAAACCCCCAAAGAGTGGCTCACCTCTTTTCATGGAAAAAATGAGAAGCAAATAGAGGCTAAGCAGGAACCTGGATTTTTGGAAGGATTGAAGCTACTCCTAAAACACAAATACTTACTCTGCATCTTTGGGGCCAACTTTATCTATGAAGTGGTCATCACTATCTTCGACTTTAATTTCAAAATTGCTGCTGGTTCAGTCTACTCAGGTGTTGCTTTAAGCAACTACTTAAGTATTTATGGATCTAGTGTTAACACAGTCTCTTTGATGTGCCTACTTCTTGGAATCAGCAACGTGACACGCTTTTTAGGAATCGGCATCGCTCTTGCAGCCATGCCCGTTATTGTTGGTTTAGCTCTTTTCGGATTTATGAGCATGAATACCTTAACCTTCCTCTTTGCTTTGATGGTCGGTTCAAAAGCGATTAACTACGCATTAAACGGTCCTGCATTGAAACAGCTCTATATTCCTACAACCCCCGATGTGAAATTCAAAGCTCAGGCCTGGATCGAAACATTTGGCTCTCGCTCGTCTAAACAAGTTGGCTCTATCTTCAACATGACCCTAGAACCGTTGCAGAAATCGTTTGGCGCCCTCGCGGGGAAATCTTACTACCTCACCCTAAGTGGAATGATCTGTTTTCCTTTGCTTGCCTTATGGCTAATTCTTGCCCTCTTCTTAGGAAGGACGTTCAAAAAGGCGATCAAAAACAACACAACTGTTTGTTAATAGCTCCACCCATAATGTGAAAGCATTTTTTAAACTGATGTAATTCAGAGCGACTCCCTTGCTTTGAACCTCTTCGATCTCATTTAAGAACTATTTTGCGCGCTACGACACTACAATCCATATCGAGTAAGGAACTCTATCCTGATCAAAGAAAAGAGTCTCTCGCCAGAATTGCATCACAGCTTCGAAAGTAGTGGTCAATTAATAGGGTTCAGAACGATAAAGATTTCTTAAAGATTCAAAGTGGGATTGACTCTTCAGCGCACAACTCTTCTCATTAATTGAGAATGTTTTATAAATTTAGCGCTCCACTTATCTCTATTTCATTTGTAACAATCTTGACAAATTCACTCACGATAGATAACCTGGGAAAATTTTCCACCAAAGGGAGTTCATGCGCTTACTCGTTTTTATACTAGGCTTTATTTCATGCAAAATTTCATGTTATGCAGATGATTTAATCGATCAATCGATCAGAAGGGCGCGATCTCCGACCCTTCTCTTTATTCAATATTCAAAAGATGAGATCGAAGAAGAGCGAGAAAAAATGCGTGATGATCTCAATGCTGCGTACCAAGAGGTGTACGATATGGCCCAAGAAGCCATGAATTTTGAATTTAAAGAGGTGGTTCATCATGGTATCCAAGCTAAAAGTCACGCTTTAGATGCCTGGGACCACTACCGTGAAGCCAAACGCATGGAAAGAGAACGAATAGGCGAAGACGAAGAGGAGAAACAAAAGAAGTAGGCAAGGAACGCGACCTTAATAATAATAAATTGAACATTATTCGTAATAAATATATAATATCCTATTATTAACAATAATAAGAGGATATTATGGACATTTTTATAACCCCATCCCCATGTGAGAGACCAGGGACAACTACCCTTGGTAAAGACCCTGTGGAAGCCCTTTGTTTAGTGGGTGCAAGCGTTGTTAAAGTGTTAGTATCGAGCTGTTTAAGAAAAAACCCTGAGCTTGCTGAGACAGAGAAGACCCACCAGGTCTTTGAAGCTTACCCAAAATCAATAAAGCATAAAAAAGACTAAAGCGCCTTGCTAAGAAAAATCATTTTCGAATTTTTCTCATAACCAGGACGTTCGAAATCAATTTTGAAGCCGAGGTTTTTATAGAAACTCTCGGCTTCCCAATCCATGGTATTGATAGCAATGATTTGACAATCTAAATCTTTTGCAAGTGTCTCTGCTTTTTGCATGAGTTGGGTACCTATTCCGTGACCCCTTAAGTTTTTGCTTACCCAAAGCTGGTCGATAAACATTGTTTTGTAGCAGATCACCCCATTGCAGCCTGCTAAAATGGCACCTTGAAAGTCCCTATGAAAAAATCCGAAGGATTGAGCCTGAAGGGTAATCCCCTTTTTTTCCTGTGCATATTCTGAAAGTCCAGCTGTGAGTGCTTCAATTTCTTCAGATGTGGGTTTTTTTGTGAATTCTAATTCAACCATGTGATCCCCCCAGAAAAATTAAGGATTTTCAGCCCCATCTATTACAAAACTCCGAACACATAAAATATGCCAGAGCAGAGTTTTCTAGGGAAGAAAGGAGTTGATATTATTCTGAAGTATGCAGAAAAAATTCCCTTAAATTCGGATCAATTACGGAAAAAACACGCTTATATTTTTAGATCAGGGATATTCTCCCAGCACACATTCTCTACATCAATGGTAATAGTAGAAAAATCATTAGTTCTAGCTTTTGGTGGATAATTACACCAACTAATAGCTAAAAGTACTTCACTATTTTTAATCTCTAGATCAAAAATATTTCCATCATCATAGTCCATTTTTAGTGGGGTAGAAAGCTTTTCGCGATTAATATGAATGTTTTTGACGCCTTTTAAATAAAGTTTTCCCCTCAACGTATCTTCTTTAGAACGAGGAATAGGATCCTTCAAATCTTCCTCATCTAAATAACAACTTTCCATTGAAAGAATAAGCTCAAAAGGATCTGCTCCATATTGAATATTAAACAGAGTACCATCATGAAAATAAGCGCTATACTTAGAAATTGTTGACTTATCAACATACATAAACTCTTTCCTCATAAATTTATTACCACCATACCCAGTCAGGTGGATAAAGATGGGATTCTTCACTATTTCTTGCGACGGGATTATAATCTTTATCTAAATATTCATCATGCCTTCCAGTTTTATTTGGATTTGGTCGATGATAGTGGTCGTGTCCTTTATGTCCGTGCTCTCCAGGTTTTCCTTTATCATATTCAATTTCTTCACCAGTTTTTTTGTTCCTGTACTTATGACGTCCTTTGTTTTTAGCTTCGGGATGGCTGACATCTTTCCAGTTTTTATCTTTATTAGGATTTTTGGGTAAACTAGGATCGATGCCACCCTTTTTGCTTCTTTCCATTACATCAGAATCAACAGAAGAATCAACTTGCTGCATAGGATCAGGAGTTAGCCACTCTCTTAGTTCAGGAGGTAATGGCGCATCCCAAAATAGACCAACCCCGCTTCTTTGTCATAATATTTCCCTGAAAAAATCCATTTCTGTATAGAATGGCGCATGGGGTTCTTTGGCTTGGTTTTGTTGGTCTATCGAATCAAAGCTATTTTTATAAATGATTTCACCTGATGCATTTGTTAAGCATTCGGAAACTAAATGGCCATTTTCATCATATTCATAGGAAGAGGTATACATGAGCTCGTCCATCTTTGACAATCGCTCTATTTGTTTAATCTGAGGGCCCTCTGAAAAATAACGAACGCACCCCAGGTCACGGAGCCTTAAGGTATGAACCTCAGCACTAAGGAATGCAATAAAACAGAAAAAAAGAGAACCGAACCACTTCATAAAAACTCTTCGATTATAAATGGCGAAGCTATATTAGAATGAATTTTCTGTAAAGAAAAACCCTTGTACAAATAGATTCATAATTCGTCTTAATAACTAAGTTCGAATGAAATTAAATAAGATTATTAATCCGTAGTTCTTATTCGCATTTCTATAACCAGATTGTATGAATGACGAACAAGGTTGTTCTGACTGATTCAGAGCAGTTGCGTAAAAAATTCAGAACAATGGAAATCAATCTGATTGGTATTTGTTATACGAGGAGATTGAACAAAAGGTAGCATTTGAGGGCGACTCATATGTTCCTGCTGGTGAACTAACAACAAAATTCAGAAAACCTCTGATTGAGTGTAAAGCACCGATCAGAATTGAAATGTATGTATTTTTAGGAGGTTTCATCGAAGAGGTCTCAAAGAGACTACAATTGCAAGATTTTAAAGAAACGCAAAGAGAAGTACATAACGCTATTGGGCAATTCCTATCTCTGCAGCCTGAAGTAACACAGCAAATCGTAAGGAGCTAGAGATATGAAATTCGAGTTGGTAAGTTACAAATCTGGAAAGAGCAAAGACGCTTTGATGAAAACAGAAGTAACCATCAATGAACTAGAATATCTGTATGGATTGGTCGATCGAGAGCTCATTATGAGTGATGCCCTTTATGGGCTTGCCGGCGGCACTAGAAAGGACCGCTCTCTTATGCAAAAAACGCATGCAAAACTAGATAAAATGATTCAGTATCCAAAGACGTCTGTGACTAAGGAAAGCACATTGGTATGTTCGACAACTAAAATGGAAGATAGTTGAATCTGTATTCTTAGAAAAGGGGCATGACAAAAACTAGAGCTTTAGCAGAAAAAATGGCCATCTGATCAAGAAAAGCGCTAGAACATTTTCATCTACAAAGATTCTTTTAACTTATATGTTGAATTTTCAGGGTATTTGGCAAATAGGTTCATCCCATCAACCAGTAAAATAGGGCTAAAATTATTTTACTCAAAAGAAGACCCGACATCCACTCCAAGGGAATCTAAATAAGCACGAGAAATTTTTACATCCTTGGTAAATCCAGAAAATGAAGGGAAACAGGGAACAAATGTCTATTTTGGAAGCCCAAGCCCGTTATTACGGGTCTATTGAAAATATATATGGCCAGAGCCGGAATTGAACCGGCGACACAAGGATTTTCAGTCCTTTGCTCT
>CAYZDL010000025.1:0-14219 GCA_964477345.1 uncultured bacterium | reverse complement strand
GATGGCTCCTGAATTGATTGAGGAGCTTACTTACCGAGGAGGAGACGCCATCGCCCTTGTGAAAATGGAGAAGCAAGAGCTCAAAGATCACTCTTTGATCGTGGCTGCAGATGGATTGGAGAAACCGGGCAATCTAGGAGCCTTGATGAGAACAGCTGATGCAGCAGGTTTTGATGCGGTTGTTTCTCTTGGTGGAGGGGTCGATCTCTATTCACCGAATGTGATACGGGCGAGTTTGGGGGCATTTTTCACACAAACAGTGTGTGAAATGAGCTCTGAGGCACTGATCGAGCATTGCCAAAAGCACAAGATCGCTCTTTTTGCAGCCACTCCCGAAGTCTCTACATCTCTCTATGAGATCGAGTTTCCCTCTAAAGTTTGCTTGGTGATCGGAAGTGAAGCTTTTGGGGTCAGTGAACAGATGAAAAAAAAGGCTCAGCTAATCTCCTTACCAATGTATGGGAAAATCGACTCGTTAAATGCTTCAACAGCATTTGGAATCATTGCTTATGAAATTATCAGACAACGAAATCTTGTACGAAGATAACCATCTTCTGATCATCGATAAACCTTCTTGCCTTTTGACACTTCCCTCAGAAGGAGTGGTCGATTCGGCCCTTGAGCGCTCAAAGATCTACCTAAAAGAGGCCTATCAAAAGCCAGGTAATGTCTATCTGCATCAAATTCATCGCCTTGATCGATCAGCCAGTGGCATTCTCGTGATGGCGAAAACCTCCAAAGCGCTAAGCCGCCTCAACGAGCAAATACGTGACGGGTTATGGGAGAAAACCTACCTGGCGCGCACCGAAAAGCTCCCCAAAGAGATGCAGGGAGAATTGATCCACTACCTGAAAAAAGAAGATTATCGGACACGGGTTGTTGCTAAAGGGACCCCTTTAGCCAAAGAGGCTCATTTGACGTACAAAGTGCGCCAAGATGGTCTTCTTGAAATTCTCCTCCACACAGGTCGTTACCACCAAATTCGGGCACAGCTAGCGGCGATAGGTTGCCCCATTCGAGGTGATCAAAAATATGGTAGTACTATGAAAGGTGCGAGTGAAGGAATCGATCTTCACCATGCAAAATTGAGATTTATCCACCCGGTTCACAAAGAGATCGTCACTGTTTATTCCAAAAACTGCCCTTTCTTACGCAAAGATGCAAAACCTTTCTTTTAAAGATGAAACGCGCTTAATATAAAGCACCTTAAGAATGGAGAGAAAATGAGCTTAAGAGGGAAATCGATTGCTTTATTTTTGTCTATGCAGCTTCTGATCTCAACTTTATGGTCTGGGGGTTATGTCAAAAAAGTGGTGGCTTCGCATGAAGGGACTGTGCTTCTCTCTAATGGTAAAATCTATAAGGGGGTAGTAGGCCTAGACATTGGAACTTTGGTCAATGTAGAACGGGAAGGTTTTACCTATGGGCAAGAGAGGTACGATTATGAAGCTTGCATCACGGGAGAAATCGATCTTTTGAGGAAAATTCCCTTTTCTGTAACGATTAATCAAAAATCTTTGATTTTTGCGATTGTTCAATTTAAAGAAGAGCCTTCCCTCCTTTGGGCAGCATGGTGCGTCGACGAAGAGGCGAGTGTGATTGAGCAGGCATTAATAGCACTTGGGCGTAAAAACGTAGGGTATCTGATCGATTCAGTGACAGGACGATTTCTTGCATGTCTTCATGTCTTTGCTGAAAAAATTGATCATGCGATCAAGCAAGTAAGAGAGGTTTCTGATGGCTTAGTTACCTTTGAGGATGGAGAAACACTGCAACCCACGTTGAGGAAAACCCTTAAAGAGCTAAAAAATCTCTTGATAGATCAGGATGATTGTGAGGGAAGGTTTACTCGTGCCACTTCTCTAGGGAAAAAGCACAATCTAGAATTTATATTCGAAAGCCTTGACGATAAGATTGGGGGAGAAATTGAGTTAATCGAAGATCAAGAAATTTCTATTTTAATGCGAATTGAAGAGTTGGAAGATCATGAAACAGATACGATAGAAATCAATTTTGGCCAAGAATTCTTCGATAATCTCAAGCCTACAAATCCCCACCCCGGACAAAAACTTTCGTGCAATGTTTATCGATTCTCATTTTTCGATGAATCTCCACTAGAGCACTTTATCACCTTTGAAACTTATGAAGACCTCCCCTTAAGCGCAGCAGAGAACTCTTTTGGCAAAGTAGAGATTTAGTGAGAAGAGTTTGCCGATTCTATCGAGAGTGTATTTGTGAACTCCCTCGAAGAAGCATAAACAAACAATATGGCTTGTCCAGTGGATCAGCTCAACAAGAGGGAAGAGCAATAGAGCAAAGAACGCCTCGGCAAATGTCATCACCGTGTAAGCTAGAGCCTGTGAATAAGAGGCCTGTTTTAGCTGCGTTGCTTCAAGGTGACGAATTTGTCTTAGACTCAATCCAGCGACGATCTGTTTGTCATTGACCCCCTTAATCGATTCATCTCTTAGGTGACCTACATATTTGGGATTGATGTGAGACACTTGTGTCGGGCCGAGTTTTGCAATCAACTTCGGATTTTTCAATGCGGATATCTGTTTTGGTGTCAGATGAGAAAGTGATTTTTCAGGCAACAAAAGAAGATCATTCTCGTTACGGAGGCGCTGAATCTGCATAGGAGTTAGCTTTAGATAACCGGCTTGAATAATGCGTGAAAGAACATCAGGATGCTGAACTCTACGGAAGCTATTTGCGTGATTATGGTCCCTCTTAATATAAGCCTTTAAAGCATCAACGCTTAGATATCCAAGCTGATCTGACGCATCCCATTGTCGTGCTGGTGGTGAGACAAACGGAGCTGGTTCATCATCCCATTGTTGTGCTGGTGGTAGAGCAGTAATATGTGAGTGATCAGGTTCAACTACAGAGGAGGGGGCACGCCATGGGATAATAGGAGCGGGAGAGTGGTCTCTTCGAGCCGTTATTGGAGATTTCTGTTGATCGTTGTGATGAATTTCATCGGCCTCGTCAATTGCCGCAGCTTCTGAAGGGCGCCAAGGACGGCTTTCCCAGGCAAAATGGGGGCTGTAAGGTGAGTGTCCAGGGGGGGTCTTTTCATCAACAATAAGAGGGGGAGAAGGCGATTTTCGTGGAGCTGTAAAAGAGGCAAACTCTATCTCAGGCGGCGGTCTGAGGCGTTCGGCCTCTCGGCGTCTTTGAAGGAGGATTTGCTCATCTTGAGCGGCTATTTTTGATTCATCAGATTCTCCTGAAGAGGCTTCTGGAGCACTTTCCGGGCATGCTTCTTCAACTGGAGGGGCAAGAAGCGCTAGTTGAGTTGTTGTGAACCTAGAAAAACCTGCCTTTTGAAGTTTTCGTAATAGCCCTAGATCGGTCGTGGATCGAAGCTGTTGAGAACTTGTCGAGGTAGGATTGAAAAAATATCCAGTGGTTTTTACAAACCACCCAATTTGTTGGTCACTAAAAGTTGCGAGCTTTTCTGAAGTAAAGTCGTTATAAAGTGCCTGGATGGAGAGCTCTTGAAGGTGATCATTGCCTATTAGATTGATCTTACCAGGAGAAAAAGTCCCACAACTATAGCCTGTAAGTCTTCTTAGGTTTACCAAGTCTACCATTCTTTCCAAAAGAGCAAGATTCTGGAGGTTTTGGAAACGACGGAACTCCACGCGTATAAAATTTTCGTCGGAAAGCAGTAATAATTGATCTTCTGTGGTAAGTTCACCTAATTGAAAATCGGTCAAAATAATTTTTTTAATCGATTGAAGCCCAACTACCTGGGGTCCTGGAAGGCGTTTGCAAAGCTCAACCCCTTCAGGGTAAGCATTCAAATACCATTCAAGTTGTGCGGTGGAGAACTTTCTAAGGAGTTTAAGATCTAAGAGGCGTTTGGTAGAATCAAGGACCTCTTTAGTGTAATAGCCTGCGCTTAAGGTAGGATCGATAATCGCCATTTGCTCATCAGTGAAATAAGGGAATTTTGCTGTTTGAAGTCTTACAAGAAAGGCTTTATCTGTTACTTGTTGAAGTAATTTTGCTGAGGCGGTTAAATATGTTGACCAGATTGAGTTACAGCGGGCAGTAACATAATCTTTCAATAGCTTTTCATCAAAGGTTCTGATTTTTTCTAGGGAGAGGTTTTCACCTATCTGGCCTTGTATGGCTGCTTGGGTGATAAACGAGTTGACAATATGATCTGCATAAATGGGGTTTACATAGAGTGCGTGTTCGGCATCTAATCTTCTGATTAGGTCAGGATCAGCGATTTTTGCAATTTGAGCACTTTTTAAGCTGTTTAACAGGGCATCTGAAAGTGAAGAATAATGTTTTGGTTGAATTTGATCAATTTGCTCCCCAGAGAGTGTAAATGGATTTTTTGATCGAACGTGTACGATTACATCGATGCTTAAATATCTAAATTGATCTGACCCAGTAGGCCACTGATCAAGATACCAACCGACCTGCAATGCACTGAATTTTTGCAAAAGGGAGGTAGCGATTTTTGTGGCTGGGCCCCGTTCAAAGAATTCTTTCGTAAAGAGAGCTAAATCAAGGTAAGGAGCACATTTTTCAAGGGTGACGACTTTTCTTGCAAATTCCCCATCGAATTGGGAAAAAATGGTCATGTCTGTAATGGCACCAAATTGAGTAGATGTAAAGTTTCTAAACCCGAGTCTACATAACCGATCTACAGTCTTAGCGTCAGTGAAAGACTGGAGTTGAGTTTGACATTCAGGAAGAAGACAACTTTTTCTTAGTAGTCCATCTTGAAGGAAACGAATATTATTGGAAGTTACAAAATTGACAGCAAGGGGATTGGTTAAACAAGCTAACTGTTTTTCAAGAAGCTGTGCTCTACGTGATAAGAATTCAAAAAGAACTGAGGGATCGACGATTTTATGGCACCGAGTCTGAACAACTGGTAGACCCCCCTTCTCTACGCAGACTGGAAGTTTAACAAATTGTGCATCGGATAGATAATCGAAATCGGCAGATACTATTTGAGCTTGTGCAAAGATATCGGGTGATAATGATTTCCATTTATGTTTATCGACCATTCTCAAAATATTTGGATTTTTGATGAAGGCCAATTGTGTTGGCAAAAGGTGTCGTAAGTGACGCTGTAGTTGTGCAAGGGGGAGGTTAGTGATAATGTTCTCAGGGAATTTTCGCACACATCGGATGCTCTGGATCATTTCTGCTTGGCTTATTGAAATAAAGGCCATCTGCTGAGGGACTAATAGATCCATAAATTCCTTGGTATTGGGAATAGCCTGAACCAAAGGCGCACCACGAAAATAGGGAATATGTCTCTTGAATTTTTCAGGATTGCCCTTCACCTCTTCGGGAGTGACATTTTGAGCATTTTCAAGGAGTCCAGTACTACTTTCTGTATAGATAATACGATCAATTTCTTTTGCATTGGCAAGCATTAAATGGTGCTCTAAAAGGAGAGGTTGATATTTGGTATGGGTTAGATACAAGAACCGCTTCTTTAGTTGATCAAGATCGGGATCCATATCGAACCAATCTTTGTAAAAAACAAGATACTTAAAGGGATAATCGAGATTTCCGCCAAGCAAATTGAAGGGGATCATGAGCTGTTGGAGAGTGTCATTCTCAAAGTTTATAGGAGAGGCACCTGCTTGGATCTCTAAGTTCGGATGAACCACCCAAATATTGTTCTGTTTTGTTTCTCTGAGATGGTTTGTCAAATGTTCTGCTTGAGACCGAGTTACAATGACCCCTTTGTAGGTTGAGCTTGCCACATCGTAAAAAATTACCAGGTAATTTAGGGGAGGTCTCTTCCTTGAAAAAAAAGAGATCTGACTAGTGTAAGGACGCAAACATTCGTCTGTGATTTGAAGATTGGGTAAAAATAGAGCTCCATAATTGTGGCCTTTTTGAACACAAGGATCATTAGAAAACGCGCTCGAAACAGAGATTGAAGTTTTTGGAGTAGCGAAATTCGTTAATTGATCTATAATAAATTCCCGGGGATTAAAGGGGGTAGTAGGTCGCTCTCGGAGGAGTGAGGGGCCTTGCAGAGATAGGATTTCTTGTTCGACTTCCTTTTGTAATTCCTGATCGACTTCTAGTTTTGTTTCTTGATCTACTTGTCTTTGTGCCAGGATCTCAGTATCGAGAGATTGTGCCGATTTGGGGCCGAGAACAGGTCTCTTAACCTTTTGAACAAATTCCACTTTTGTTTCTTCGGCGAGTGTTAGAATCTCCTCATTAATTTCGCGCTTAATGTTTTGAGCGACTTCACGGGGGATATTTCCATTTTCTTCAACGGATTGAATCAAGGAGGCGGCTTCTGCCTTCAATACGTCAAGGACATCAAAATCATCTTCTAGTCGGCATTGTTTTTTGAGTTTTCGATCATCTACAAAAATAAACTGCTTAAGCTGTCTAAATTTAGACGCTTGTGCTGCGACTTCTGGTTTTGTGGAGATAGGTAGTGAGAGTAAGTATCGTCTTAAATGAGAAACGACGGCATTAGAAAGCATTTTTCTATAAGCAGTTAATTTCTTTTGGGCATCTAAACGGGCCTCTACTTTGAGAGCTTTTTTGGTGACAACTCGGTATTGGTCGACAGTGGGAAGCTTTTCAAAACTAGGATCTAAGAGATGCGCCTCCTCTCTATCGATAAAGGGATGAACGTTTTGGCCTTCAAAAAGAGCTCTTAGCCTTTTTGCCGCCTGAGTAGATTCGGAGAGGCTCATTTGAGATCCTGGCAAAATCGCATAGCATGCATCGCCAAGAGCTGGAATATCAATACCTTCTGTTTGTCGTCTGCTGAAGAAAGTGAAAAACTCCCCCTTCTTTAAATCGTGTTTTTCAAGCTCTTCTTCGGTAATTTCTCTCAGAATTTTCGGCTCTGTTTCATTTCGTAAGAGGATGGCGGGGAAGTCGGCAGCGGCTGAGCCACCTTGCCTTGTAAAGTAGAGCACTGCTTTTACGTCAGGGGATGTATGCTTAATGATCAATCGTGCCACTTCGTCATTGGGTATATCCTTAAAGTAGCTTCTTACATCAAGGATCCCTCTTACATTAGAATCTTGAGTAATGGCTTGAATCATCGAACCGTAAGGATTATCAGGAGCGATATCTACAATAGTAAAAGGAGTCTGTTTTGAGATCAGAGCGTGGATTACCGCTGGATTGACAGTACGATCTACAAGAGTATGTTTTTGGAGGGAGTGGTGAAAGAGGCCAATGGGGGGAGTTCCACTCATGGCATAGAATAGTCCTCCTAAAGAGACGATCGACATCGCATTCGAGTTTGCCCTCTCAGAAAAGGTGACAGCATATTGTTCCGCAGTGAATCTTTCTACTTCAAACACAAGTTCCGAGTCAGCTTTGACTTTTTGACGGATTTCATCAAAATGATCTTTTAGCTCGCAGGGAGCAATACCAAAGAGTTGTCTACAACGTTTGACAGCACTACTACTCTCATAGGGAACTTTTAGGATTGAAGTCGCAAAAAGAGCATCTTTTTCAAATTTTTCAAAGAGCTGTGTAATCTGACCATCTTCGACGCCGTGAATCATCGCTGTCAAGAAGTGAAGGACAACTAAAAGTTCAACCGATCCAAATTTGTTTTTGGAGGGTGTATCAGCACAAATGTAGGGAACCGTTTCCCCAGGAGCTTTTTCGATTCGGGAACGTCCGCAATGAATATTGATAGTTTTGTTCGCAAGAACAAACGGGATTAAAGATTGTAGTAGCTCCTTTGCTTTATCGATCATCTCAACTGCTTTCATAAGTTCGGGATCACCTGATTCTTCAAGATCCTTTAAGTAGAGCAGAAAATCGAAATCTTCCTGGAGTTCAGCAGGAACGGCAAGAGGCCTGTTATCGAGATATTGTTGAAGTATTGGAGAAAGTTCCCCCTTTAAGTACCTGAGAAGTGATTTTCGCTTTGTCTCGTCCTGTAAATAGATCTCTTCATACTTGGAAAGGGCCTCTGCAATTAGAGGGAGAACTCTTGTTTGGTAAATTTCCATAGAGAAGTGTTTTGTCTGCTCATTGGTTGAAAGATGAAGTAGAGATAGCAATTCAGGTTTGTTCAAGACCTGATGAATAAATGAAATCAATGTGATGAATTTAGGGTCGTATTTTTCTGGCTCTCCCTTAGGGAAGTTGACTTCCAAATTCGTGTCTAAGGAGACGTGGGCCTCATCACAAAGGATAACAGTGTCACGAATATGGCCTAAAAGAGCGGTTAAACATCTTAGTTTAGCGATCTCTTCATCGGTAATCGCGTCTGGGTCAAGTGAGCTTACATACTCATAGTGTAGGTAATATTCGAGTTCGAGGACTTGGAAATACTCAGGACCAATTAAGAGTACCTTGGGAGAGAGAAACTGTTGGGAGTCCTTAATTTCCCTCAATCTTTTTTCGATCGCTTCGAGCTCGACTAATTCCATTCCTCTATGAGGGGGTTCAATCGTAACAAGTTCGATGTCAAACGCCCCTTCTAATTTTTTCTTCAGTGCGTGTGAAACTGATTGAAGCTGAAATGCAGGAGTCATTAGGACAGGAAACATTTGTCTTTCAGTGATCATGGATGCCATTTTTGCCATAAAATAAGCAGCGATCACATCAGTTTTTCCACCTCCCATGCCGACCTGAAGCGTTCCATTTTGCCCCTTTTTTACCCTTTCAATCAGAAAGAGGAGAGCCGCTTCTTGATCGGGTTCACATAGAAACATTTTTCTCGTCTCAAATTCGAAGGCGAGTCGTTGAGGAGATTCTCTTAAATCGTAAGCACTTGTTTGCTTTGCTGTTTTTCGAAGTTTGTGAAGAAGATCGACTATGTGATGGTCCTCTGCAACGACGACTCCATCCCTATCAAGTGACTCCGAAGTAGTCAACATAGCAGCCTCAGGTGTCGTCATCTCTTTAAATAAGTCTTCAAGAAGGGATTGAAGCCTTTCAAGTTGATGAGCCTCGACCGAGGCTTTAAAGAAAGTTGCAGAGAGGTGGTGAAGGTCTACAATTTCGTCATCAGTTAAGTAAGGGTTGCGTGTTTTGTATCCTTCCACTTGACCGTTAAAGAAAAGAAACTGAAGATTTTTGATCGTCAATGGAGGGCGAGCACTACTCCCTTGAACGAGATCTTCGAGCAGGAAAGCCTCTTCGGGGCGCCTGTTAGCTAAGGTAAGAAGATCATTCTCTAATGTGATTAACCGTTGTTCTCTACCCACTCTAGCCTGTTTCATGGCTAAAATCTCAGCCTTAATGTCAGCAAGTGCCAAAACAGCGATTGTTTGAGATTCTCTATGTTTGAGATTTTCTTTGTAACCATCAGAGAAACTGGTGAACATTTTTTCTTGAGGGGCTTTCAAGCTAGGGTCTTCATCGGGCATGAAAAAGTCTGGATCGAGGAAATGGTCTTCTTCATGGGCAAAACGAACTCTTCTTTGCTCGGCCTTGAGAACAAAATCTTTTGCACTCGACAATTCTTGATCAAAAAAAGTCATTACTCTAGAAGGATCTATTTGGAGTCGTTCACCTTCCCGGACTTTTGGATGATTTGGAAGCGCAAGAACTTGGGGATAAGGAGTTCTTCCTTTGAGCTCAATTCGTGTAGAAAATTGTTTAGGTTGAGACACTTTTAATGTTAAAGAACACCCATTAGGAATCTTGAAGTAACTAAATAGAGAAGCTCCCAGGGTGTACGAGTTGTTCTGCTCTCCGAGAGTATAAAAAACAAATGGGGCTCCGGAAGGGGGATTATGCAATATATGATAAAAGAGTGAGGTGTTTTTCCGCGTCTCGGGGCATAAAACAAGCGAGAGAACCAAAAGAGAGTTAAGTATTCTCTTTTTTTCTATATTCCCTCGTGCAAGTAAGGTTGTATTGTAGACAGAGCTAAACGAACCAGTAGTTCTAAGAAAAGTAGACAATTTGCCAATCTCTCTTTGCCAATTCGAAAAAGACAAATCGAATACCGGTCCATTTCCAGTATCTGAAAATGTGAATGGGATTTCAAATAGTGTAGGTAACTTGATTTCAGGTTGCTTAGGATTGTAGTTAACGCATGAAACCATGGAATCAGGGGGTGAATACCCTCCTAACAAAAGGCGTTCTCTATTCATCAGTTGAGGAGTACGTGCGTGGGGTGGGACAGATGTGATGATCGATAATTCTTCCTCTGCAGTGATGCGGTACTCTCTTGGGATGTTGCCTAGTTGACCAAGATACCTCTGATAATGAGCAATATCAGGGGGGTTATCAGGGCCTGCTCTAGAGAGGACTACTACAGCTTTTAAGCCAATCCCGATCCCCTCGGGTGAGGTGGCTTGTTCTAAAGCAAATTGGGATAGCTTTTTCATCCCTTCAACGCAAGCAGCCGAGTGGATTAAATCTATCGGACCAATTTCTTGAATGCGTTCAAGGGCTGCATCGTATCGACGTATCCCTAAGTTAATGTAGGCACAAAAAGCCACCTGCTCAGGGGAGACGGGACACAATTGCCCATCCTTAATGGGAATTGCAAAGGTGTGTATCTGGCCCAAATCAATCGTAGGAGGTTTTTCCGAGGGATTTCTGTAATCATATTGTTCACAACGATGTAAGTTAAAATGGGGCTTTTTGGATGCAAAGGTTAAATTAGGGATCAAAGCAAAACACTGGCCCGCTAAAGATTCGACCCTAAGATAATTGTCAAATAGGTGAAGTTCATTCCCAGCTTTTTCCAAGGATAGGAAAAAGGAGGCGTCTTTTGTCCAATACCAAGTTGAATCGCCCGGGTTTCTAACGAAAGAAAGATCATTGTACCGAGGGAAACGGAGCTTTTCTGTTCCATCGGTAGCTGTTTCAATATGAACAAAGCTCGAATTCTCAATAGAGAAGGCACAAGAGCCTTTCAAAGATTGTACACGGGAGTTTGTTTCAGTTTGGCAAAGAACTTTTTCCTCATTTTCAAAGTAGAGAAATTTTCCTGTGATCATATCTGAAAAGTGGACCAGCCCGTGAGAATCTTCCCAAGCCTCACAGCCTGCCAAGATCCCTAGAGGAATATCACAATTGATATAATTTTCAGTAATGATTGTTTTATAGATCGCAAGAAGTCGATTACGATTGATATAAGGAAGCCACCCAAGGGTTTCATGGTATTTTTCAATGAGAAATGGACTCGTTCGTCTACTGCTTTCTCCTGAATAAGTGACTCTGTAATGGCCCTTTGCATCTTCTAAGAAAAAGCTGGCAGCGTGTAGGGTTGATTTAGTCAAATTCTTTCCCTGCTCACCGAATAGTTCAATACAATTACTATCGAGAAAGAACTGTTGAACCGGGAAAGGGGATTTTACCTCTTTCCCATACGCCATCAAACTACCTGTCATAAAACAAACTAATGCATATCCCCCCGTATTTTTTAAGGTAAGTCGCGATCCCTCCAAAGAACTAAATTCACCAGGTTCACCAAAAATACGCATTGAAAATTCAGATTCACGGCCTCTTAATTGATCTACTAAAGAAGGAAGTTTTAAAAAAAACCGTTCAGATACTGTGGTAGATAGGTAGTCAAGTTCAGCTCTAGCCTGATCTCCGACAATAGGATTTTGTCTAAATTGCAACCAAGCATCAAGGAGATCGATCACGTTTTGCTTTTCAGAACTCTCGAGCAAAACCGTTTGAAAGAGGGCTGCGTGCAAAAAGAGTTTTGCTTGATTGTCGGCTGAAAGAGGGTTCTTTTTTAGAGAATCGAGAAATTCAAGGACAAAAGTATTTAATTTTGTTCGGTAATCAGTCTCTTGAGCCTCCACTAAAGAAAGAAAAGAGGTGTGAGTTGCAAGTCTTATGAGAAATAAGGCCAAATCAAGTCTGGTCTCTACGAATTCTAGCATTAAAAGGGCTCTATGCTCATCGAGAAATTTAAAAAATTCGCGTTTGAAATCTGTATCGCAAAGCGCCTTTGCAATCGGTACTGCTCTAGGTGAGTATTGGCACACAGGGGCTTTGAATAGTTGATGTTCGAAAGAAGATCTCAAAATAGGGGAGTCAAATTCAGCAAAAAATCGTCTAGCCAATTCAATAAGGTGTATCGGTTTAAGGCTTCGTGTATCGTAAGCTTGATCACGAAAAATCCCAAGAAGAGTATCTTTTAAATCGACGGTTTTTGTGGCATCTAAATTTGTTCTCTGGTGCTCCGAAACTTCGAAAGAGGTGGAGACATTTTCAGCGAGATAGTATCGTTTAAACATGCTTTGAGGAGGTATTTTAAGAGTTACGACTTTTGGAGTGTTATCGTTACCTATGACAGAGATCGTAGTCGAGTTAGTCCTATCATCCACCGTTAGACGATAGTTCCGAGTATTTCCAAATTTTTTTTCAAAGACATTGATCGAAATATGGGCCCTCTGGATAGAGCGGAGCAAGGTAAATTCTGTAACAAGAGGCGATTTAAGCTCAAAATTACCATCTAAAGTGAAAAAAGAGACAAATTCTTTAACAGATGAACCGACATTAAATCCTGCTTGACTGAGAAAGTGAATTATTTGACCCCTATTAGGAATAAAGATTTCGAAATAAACGTAATGTAGCAATGGGGGAAGAGTACTTGGATCAAAATGGTTGTGATTAAAGGTCCAAGTGTTAGAATTTAGCGCTTGATTCGAACTTGCTGTGTAAATGAGAAGCTCATTATGACGATCTAGCTCATTTTGAGAGAGGAATAATTGTCCTGCATCGGTTTCCGAAATGATATCAGAGATTCCAAATTGCCTTGCCAAATCAGGGCTTTGGATTTTACATAATGCATGAATATGGGCAAAAAGGATCCGAGCCGTATTTCTTTGCTTTGCAACACGAGTACTACTTTCTATAGTTTTATCGACATAGGTTTTTAATAAATCGGTGAGTGCTTGGATAAGCTCTATCGATCGATCTGGTGGTTGAAGGAAGGCGTTAGGAGTTGAAAGAGAGTTAGCATACAACTCGATTTGTAGGGCATAGGCTCCAGGAGATCGGGCTAGTGATTTTTCGAGATTTGTAAGGGCTAGAATGTCGCTAATTGTAGGATGACGAGAAGGTGGAAAGACCTTGGGTAGAGGCAACGACGGAAAATCGGTATTAACCGTAAATGGAGCAGTCTTTAATTCACCAATTCTTTTTGGGTATAAAGTTTCATCAGCAACTGGCTCGATTTCTTTTATTACTTTTAACGCTTCTTCCACATTGGCTTCACACCGGTCGACTTTTTCAAGTAAGGCAAGAGCTGATAGAATAGCATCACGAATAGGCCCATCATCTTTAGGGGATTTTTCTAATTGTTTTGTCGATAAATGAAGCAGGTGGTTTGCCGCAAAGCGAGTCAAATCACGGACGATTTGACCATCTAAATCAGTTTTTTTAAGTTCAGCATCAAAAAATCCACTCAATGCAAGATTGACTGAATCTAAACACATGTATCGAATTAAATTTTTAAAAGTAGATTCACCGAAAATGATTCGCAAAAGGGCCAATTGCGCTTTAAGAGCGCATGTTCCCGATCTTTGAGCCGTGATAAACTCTCTAATGTCGTTTGCCGATTCGTAGGGGACATCATACAAATTTGCCATGATTAATAGATAAAGAGCATCTTCTGAAAAAGCCTCTTTGGCTATTGGCGAGTTGATTTGGATCAGACCTTGTAAAAAAGGAACGTTAAGGTGGGTTAAATCAAGGCCTTTGAATCTAAGTCCGGGGTCAAATTTTTGCTTGACTCCATCAACTATGGTGGGGTGAAAGCGAATCCCATCCCCGGAATTGACTACAGTAAATGAGTAGGTATGATTCTCAGCCCTTTCAACGAGATAGACCATCTCATGCGCTTCTTTTTCACGGACATATCCTCCATGAAAAGCAAAAGATTCCCCCGGTTTCAGTGCTGAAATCGTAATCTGAAACTTCTTGGCAAGAGCCTCAGCTTGTTGGGAATCCTGTATGTTGGCGCAAGGAGCTGTTGATAGATCTTTCAGGAGGGATCTTGCTTTTTCAAGACGATATGGAAGGATCCCTGGGTCCCACTGGCTCGATTGTTCAAGAAATTCAGATAATTGGGCAGACCATCGCGTAGGGATATCACCTTCAAATCGAGTGTCCTTCAATTTGGCATCGCAATTTATGTAAACAAACGTCTTAAATGAAAGCTTGTGAACTGCTGCGGGAGGATGTTGAATTCTCTCATTGATCTCTTCAGGAGTAAAAAGGCGGAGGAAAACTCCATCGCTAGCCGAATAAACAGT
>CAYZDL010000024.1:12512-17106 GCA_964477345.1 uncultured bacterium | reverse complement strand
GAAGATCAGATTATCTACAAGGATCAGCAGGGGAATGAGCACATCCATACTTACGAAGATGGATATGAAGAGATGATGGATGGACAGGGCTGTATTTCTTACGGAATGGAGAGAAGCAAAAAAGGTGGAGTAGATGACTCCTTGCCGACCAATCCAGAAAATGATAAAAACTGGGAAGATGTTAGTAATAAAAAGGCTCAAGCAAAAGGCCATAGTACATATAAGAACAAAGAAACAGGTGAATTGATTCGATTAGACAAAGCAAAACCTGGTGATTATGGTCATAAAGCGCATGATCACTATCACCGACCAAATCCAAATAAAACTGGAGACCATGATGCATGTTTAGATGCTCAAGGCCGGCCTGTTCCAGAAGGCAGTGAAGCATCCCACCTTTATCCAAGAGAATGGAAATGGTGGTAATCTCTATTAGGAGTTAATTATAATGGATATTTCTCTATACAAAGACTTCTTCCACGATGGTTCTTTGCTTGATATTGAACATCAAGGAAAAACAATTGTTTTGTCTATGAAAAGCGCTGAAGTAGATCCGGAGGAGCTACCGGGCAATATTGTCCTATCTTCTGACGATCGAATTAAGGGGAAACTTTATATTACTGATGTAAAAAATATTGAAGTAGATGAAAAGCCATTTTTGGGTATTTTAATGAAAGAGTATGATTCAGCAGGAATTTTAGATTTTGAAATGGATGACGATCATACTATTCTACTAGGCATCAATTGGGAAAACTACCCGCCTCGTCCAGATGTGAATAATTTTTCTACGATTAAGATTAAGGCAGAAAATATCCGATGGGAAAACATACCTGATCTTTATGAAAGTGAATAGAGATATGCTGAAAGGTATGACTTTATTGCAACCTTGGTCGATGGGGATTTTTGGGATGTCTATTGTAAAGATAAAGAGGTTTTAGATCTCTATTACGCGGAGTTTTTAGAAACAAAGTGGATCACAGATGCTATTGAATCTGAACACTAATGGCAAAAGGATTGCTACCATCGATCCAATCGAAAAAGGAAAGCAGGAATGATCGTAATTGATAAGAAAATACTTACTAAATACACATCCTATTTTCATGATGGTAGCATTATTGATATCGAATATGAAAAAGACCCTTCAGAACTTATTATCTCTATGGAAAGTGCTGAATTAGATCTAGAGGATATAAAGGATCCTATTCCTCTATCGGAAGAAAAGAATATAAGAGGAAAATTACATCTTCTGGGAGTAAAAAAAATTTTTATAAATAAAGAGCTTCTTAAGGAACCTCTTAAAATGAAGTATGATTGTGGCTTGCTACTGGACTTTGACATAGAGAATACTAGAGTATTTTTAGGCATAGCATGGATAAATTATCGACCTAAGCCCCCAATTAACGACTTTTCAGGGATAGATATTGAGATAGAAGACCTATATTGGGAGAATATACCCGATCTATATGATCCATTTGCTTAACATCGAAAAGTGAATTTTCGTATCCTTATCCATTAGAAAGTGAATGGGTGGTTGAAAATTGACTAATGATCTTTGTCGTCGTCGATGACGGCGGGAGAGGAGTGGCGGAAGTGATCTCTTTGCCACTGGGCTTGCTTGCGCTTGAGGAGCATGATCCCTGCGAAAATTGCGAGTAGGCCGAAAAAAACGAGGGGGACGAAAGCTGCAATGAGTGCCAGAGCACCTCCAACGATGGCAGAGACCCCTTGTGCTCCTGAAACTAGTGATTGGTTATTTCCCATGACAGAACCTTGATGATCTTTGTCGGTCATAAATGAGATCATCGCTGCTGAGAAAGTGTTCACGATGGCGAGGCAAAAAGTGGTGATGGCAAGGGTGAACCAAAGAGCATTGAACTGGGGAAAAAGGACGATAGAAATCATCGACAACCCCATTAGGATGCTGAAAACCAGGGTGATTTCTTTTGGGGCCTTTAGTTTAGAAAATAGGGGTGTCAAGAGGAGGTTGACACAGACAAAGGGAAGGGAGACGTAGGCGACAATTATCGCGAGAAATCCAAAGTCGATGTTAAACTTGACGGTGATAAAGGTCGGGTAGATTCTTAAGAAGCCGAATATAGCGAAGTAAATCAGAAAATTGATCCCGTAGTAGTACCTTAAATTTCGATCGCTAAAGACATGAGATAAGTTGGTGAATTCTTGAAAAAATCCCCGTTTATGGTGTCCATTATCCGCGTGTGTTTCATGAAAATGGAAAAAGATCCAAACGGTGAGAATCACCATAAAGCCGCTGACTATCCAAAAAGAGGTCGCGGGGGCAAACCAACTGACAAAATTGGGGTTGGAAAAGAAGCTTGCAAGAATCGGTCCCGCGATAAAGCCAAGACTTGAGCAAACATAAATGTATCCGAAATAGCGGCTTCGGTTTGAGTCATCGACACAATCGACAATGGCGCCTTGAGCAATCGCGATATTTCCTTCAAAGAGTCCGGCTAAAAAGAGGAACACGTGTAAAAGAAAGATTTGCACATATTGGATACACAAGGCGGCAGCCGCAGTGCAGAGGATGGTCATGATGAGTGAGAATAGAAGTAATTTTTTGCGTCCAAAGCGGTCAGAAAAGGCTCCAATGACTGGAGAGCCGAGAAATTGTCCTAGAGGGTACATGCTGAGCAAAAGACCCAAGACGAATCTTCTAGTGTCGTAGGGTGCATCCGGGTAAATGTCAGGGCCATAACCGTGCTCGAGAAAAAGGGATGTAAATATGGGAATCTGAATGCTGTAGGCAATAAACCCTACGAATATCACTAAGTATAAAGGTAGTAATCTTCTCATAACTCATGATCATCAAAAAAAAATCACTAAAAGTCCACACAATATATCGGGCAAGTAGAGAGGCAAGGGACTAAAGTGCTTCGCAATAGGGGGCTGTGCGCAAGTTTTTAAGGATGTGGCTTAATCGCATAAGTTCCGTTGAAGAATGATGGGTGTTGATAATAAATCGGACTATTGCTTTTTGATGCACCTTCTCAGGCGAACGGTAGACATTTGATAAACATTGATTCTCGGAGAGATGAAAGTTGAAGTGTCTTAATTCCAGTTCATTATCAAAATTGAGAGAGATGATGTGGGTGTCTGATTGAGAGAGCCCGATGCCGGTTTTCACAAACAATTCCCTAAAATATTTGGCTTGTTTGTAGATCGATTCTCTCTTATGCTTTAGAGTGGGTAATAGCTCGATACTTGCTTTGACAAACCCTAAGAGAAAAGGAGAGAGAGGATGTGTTGGTAAAGAAGTAAGAATGTGGTCTTTAAGCACTTTTGATGAAAGGAAGTAGGAGGCATAAGTGCCAAAAGTTTTACAAAAAGAACCAATCACTAAATCAACGCCTCCAATAGAAGCGGCTAGGCCCATCCCATTGTAGCCAAATAGACCAAAACTATTGGTGTCATCGACGACAAGAAAAGCATCTAACTCTTTAGAAACGGCACAGATATTTCGGAGATTCACCTTTTTTCCCGTAAGAGAAGAGATCGATTCTGCAAGGATTACAATCGAGTCGTATCGAGATTTCTCGATCGAACGGACGAGATAGGCTAATGAAGATTCTTCTGTCCCCTCAAAACATTTGATTAGTGCGGGGCGTAAAGGGTTATAAGGAAATCCCTTTTGCTTTAATATGAGCGTTTTGGGTGTGATTAATTGAGAAATTAATGGCGATGGGTGGTTTATTTGCGTTTCGAGGAGGGTGGCTGATTCAAAGGTCGTTAGCGCCGCAAAGTTTTTTTCTACCTCCCTCTTGAGTTGAATCAATGAGTCGACAGGTCTTGAAGGAAGGTGACCTACTCCCCAACGAATCATATAATCAATAGCCGTATTGCGAACATAATCATCGTGGATCAAATTGAGAGCGTCGAGTGAAGAAAAATTAAGAAAATCGGTACTTTCCGAAGAGAGCATCCGAAATTGCTTAGTAAATCTTAAAAAAATGGACTTAAAAAAAATTTCGTCGCATTTCTTGATCATTTCGGGAGCCTAGTTTCATCGATAGACGAAAGGGGAATCTGAGCTTTTTAAACGATCGCCAGACCCGTAACCATTTCGAGTATACAATTTAAACAGATCTTGATTATGCTTCCCTTTAACTAGGAGAGCATTGCTCTCTCCATAAACCGCAACGATAGATCTTTCGCTCACAACATAATCGGAGTTTGTGGCGATAATCGTCGTTCGATTTTCGTTTAAAGGGATGACGATAGCGATAAGTAATCCTTGAAAGGGCAACTCACGAAAATCAATGTGTCTTTTTTCGAGAACTTCACTGTATATGAGTCGTATGGGACGTGTTTGGCTAAGTTGATGAAGGATTTCTCCTAATCCACGAAATGTTAGGAGTTTTTCTTGTTCGAGGTTTGTTTGAAATTGGTTGGTTCCATTGGAGGAAAGGGCTAAGTGGGCGTGTAGCTCAGGAGGAAAGATATCTTCGAGTACCACCATCCCTTCTTCTTTGTACTTTTGTTTTTGCGCTTGCGTAAGCTCAAACTTCATTTAATACCCCCTCAGTCGATAGTCGACCTAAATGAATTAGCGCTTTGTCACAGGTCTCTTTGGTAACAA
>CAYZDL010000024.1:0-12446 GCA_964477345.1 uncultured bacterium | reverse complement strand
CCTGAAAGGCGAACATACCCTTCGCCCGATTTTCCAAAACCCTCTCCTGGTATTGAGATCAAATGGCACTCTTGAATCAATTTGTCAAACCATTCCCAAGAAGTTCCGTAAGGAACCTTCCACCAAAGATAAGGAGCATCGATCCCCCCTACAACTTTATACCCTAGTTTAGTAAGGGATGCTTTAATTCTTTGTGCCCCAGTTAGGTACGTTTTAACTTGATCATCGCACTCTTTTTTTCCTTGGGGGCTCATCGCCGCAAGGCCTGCTCGTTGGACGGGGAAGGAGATGCCGTTGGTCTTTGTCGATTGTCGATTCATCCAAAGGGAATTGAGGGAAAACTCTTTTCCTTCAAGGCTTCGTAAGAGGAGATTTTTTGGGACGACTGTGTACCCTAAACGGACCCCGGTAAAACCGGACGATTTTGAAAAGCTACGAAACTCGATGGCCACCTCTTTCGCTCCCTCAATTTCATAAATCGTTTTAGGAACATCTTTTGAGTGGATAAAGGAGGCATAGGCGGCATCAAAGAAAATCACGCACTTTGATTTTCTTGCCCAATCGACCCATTCTTGCAGGGATTCTCTAGTTTGGGCGATTCCAGTCGGATTTCCTGGGCTAGTTAAAAAAACAATGTCGAGGAGCTCATTAGGAGGTTTGGGCATGTACCCATTCTCTTCAGTCAGCGGAAGGCGGACGATCTTTTCTCTCCCCGCGAGGATGTTGATGTCGAGATAGACGGGGTAGGCGGGGTCGATAATCCCTACGCTGACAGAGGAGCTAAATAATTCTTGCATCCCACACAAATCGCCATTGATCCCTTCGGAAATAAAAATTTCATCTATTCCAACATCGACATGGGAATATTCCGAATTGACGATGGCTTCGCGAAGAAAAGAGTACCCTTCATAGGGGCCATACCCTATGACGTGTGTGCCCATTTCATCAGCACCCGCTTTTAAGCCTTCGACAATAGAAGGAGCAAGGGGTAGAGAAATATCTCCTATTCCAAGATCAACCAGCTGGTCTTCTTGAAGTAGGGCCTTCAATTCATCTCTTTTCTTTTCAATTGTAGAAAAAAGGTATTTTTTGGAAATCCTCAAGAGTTTTTCGTCAATCAGTGCCATAGTTAGAGAAACTTAACAATTCTAACTGTTTTTTTCAATCCATTCTTGAAAATTCAGGAGAGGAAGAACGGTATTGGTTGAAGCGTAAAATCCTTTTAGAATTAAAAGGTTTAAAAGACCGATCAAAAAGTACTCTTCTTCTATTTTAATAAAAATAGGGGCACCACTATCACCCTCGCTGCCGATTCCTTCAAAAGGGGTACTGAAAGGATTTTCATCGGGAGAATCAAAAAAAATCGTATAAAACGGGTCAAAATTCGGATCGTTGGTAATGCTATCAATGATGTTGGTAAATCCTCGTTTGATTTGATCTCGATTTTTGGGGCCGGTGAGACCTGTTCCTGGTCGTCCAAATCCGCACCCAAAACAAAAGGTTCCCATTTCGATCGGATAAAAAAAACATTTAGCAGGAGGTATATCTTCTATTGCTTCTTCTAAGGTGATCACTCCGATGTCATTGTGTAGCGAATTGATCCGTCGATTTTCATCATTTTTGCGTGAAAAATATTCGTGTTGTTTTGTTGTTCCTCGAACTTTTATATATTGCCCTTTACTAGGACTATAAATTTTGAAGACGGCAGGAGCTCCCTCATAAATTGCATGGGCACAGACAAGGACTTTAGTAGGAGAGATCAAAGTGCCCGTTGAATTCAGCCCTTTGCAGTAAACAGCCCCCACTGGCTGAAAAAAAGATTTGTTAGCCAAATCACGGTATTTTTTTTCTTCTACATCATGCCGCCAAATTACCCCAAGCAAAGGGGTAATGAGTAACAAGAAAACGATTAAAGAGCCTTTCGTAGCCATAATTAGCCATTCAGGTTATGACTTTTCTCCGTTGTAGTCAAGGTCGCCTGTAAATGAAGAGGCGATCGAGCTTTTTTTACGAAAGCTTATCCATAGACATTTAAAAATGATATAAGGTTGGAAAAGAAACGGTTTTAAATCCTTAATATCAAATACGATGTCTTTTGCAAAAAGAAGGTGTTTAAGGTAAAGACCGATTTTATTGCAAAATACTGCCGGCTGCCAACCCAAGAAGATCATGGGCAGGAGAATTTGTTTGGTCTTTTGTGTTGATGGGTAGATAGGCTTGGAATTTAAGGCAAAGAATCCATTATCCAAACAATCATTCTGATGAAATAAAGTAACTCCACTCGTTAAACGGGGGTTGCATTCAATCGCATAGAGCTTTCCATTCGAGAGTTCAATAAAATCAAAAGCAAGTTGCCCTGTAAAATTTGTCTTCGCAACGAATTTTTCAACCCATTTTAAGATTTTTTCATGATGAATCGAATAAAACGAAAGACAATAACTTCCAATATTTGGATGTTTCAGCCCCCCCTCTTCTTTGTGATCTTTGACAAATTCCATCGGATAAGCAGAGTGGGCAAATATTTTCCCCTGATGGGAAATTGAATAGGTGCAATAGACATTTCCTGAGAGCCACTCTTGGGCAATCCAGTCCTCTCGTTCAGTGGGGAAAACAGGAGGAAGGGGAGACCCTTTTTTTACTTTATAGACATACTTTGAGCTTCTGGAAAATCCTTGTTTTAGGGCAAAGGTTGAAAGATCAACATTTTCAAGATCTCTTCTTGAACGAAGAACGATGGTTTCTGGCGTTTCAAATCCCAAATGATCAAGAAGGTCGATGAAGCTCCCTTTATGATGAACTGTTTTAAGCAATTCAAAGTCTGAGACGAAAACTTTACACGAAGAGGGGAAGAGCTCTTTTCTCTTAGAGATCGGAAAGACATCTTCCCAGTTTGGAATCACCATATCGATTTTTTCTTCGCGAACAATTTTCGCCAAAGTAAGGACATACTTTTCAGGCTCAAAACGAGAAGAGGGAACGACGAAATTTTTTTTCACACAATTGGAAAATCGACAATAGTGAAACTTCTGAGGATCAGTAACAAAGATCTCATGATTCCTTGAATGGAGTAATCTTGCCAGATAGAGGGTAATGGGCGAGCGCCCATTTGTCAGCAATAGTCGCCGAGAGCTTTGATCCATAGACCCCAAATAAGGAATTTGAGATTAAACCTCAAACATATTAGAGAAGCTCTTGCACAAAAGAGATAAAACAGAGAAAATTGATCAGAAGGAAGGTTTCCCATTGAAAGAACCTATTGAAGAGATCGAGAAGAAGATTCGGTACACATTTAAAGATCCCTCATTGCTGAGGATCGCTTTTGTTCACCGCTCGCACTTTCTTGATAAAAGAGAAACTCGAAAGGAAGACAACGAACGGTTAGAGTTTTTAGGTGATTCAGTGTTGAATCTGATCGTCACCCATTTTCTCTTTCGTACTTCGCCAGATCTTCCCGAAGGGGACTTAACTCAATTAAAAGAGCAAATTGTCGATGCACCTTCTCTAAAGCAATATACGATAAAATTAGGTATCGAAAAGTATTGTCAAGTGGGGAAGGGGGAGGAGAAACAGATTGGAGAAGGGGCGATCCTTTCCGATCTTTTTGAAGCCTTACTAGGTGCCATTTATCTAGATGGAGGTTATGAAGTTGCAAAGGAGTTCTTTTTCGACCATTTTCAAGAGATGATGGAAGAGAAAATCAGTAGCCCTCGAAGAAATTGGAAAAAAGAGCTGCAAGAGTATGTACAAAAAGAGTATCACTCTCTCCCTATTTACGAAATTGTAGGAGAAGAAGGTCCCCCTCACAAAAAAGAATTTCTTGTTTCTGTGAAAGTTCAGGGCAAGATTGTGGGTGAAGGAAAGGGAATGAGTAAAAAAGAGGCCGAGATGAAGGCTGCCAAAGAAGCGATCAACAAGAAGGAAGAGACCGATAATGGCGACGAAGCAAAAGGAAAGCTGGGTTTGTACTGAGTGTGGGCATGCACAAATCAAATGGAGTGGAAGTTGTCTTGCTTGCAAATCATGGGGAACCGTCGAGAAGTTTTTAGAAGCTGCCATCGAAGCGAGAAGATATGGGGGTCTTGAAGCGAGTCAAGTTGTCAGAATTGATCAAGTAGAGCTGCTAGAAGTTAGCCGTGATATGACCGGAATTGGTGAACTCGACCGTCTTTTGGGAGGGGGAATCGTTTCGGGTTCTCTTACCCTTTTAGGGGGTGATCCTGGTATTGGAAAGTCGACCCTCATGCTCATGATTGCAGACAGTTTTTCTAAGAAGGGGAAAAAAGTTCTCTACGTTTGCGGCGAAGAATCTGTTGTTCAAACCTCCCTTAGAGCCAAGCGGCTTGGGATCAAATCAAGTGGGATATTTCTTCTCTCGGAGACCCTATTTGAAAACATCACAGCTCAAGTGGAAAATGTAAAACCTGATTTTCTCATCATTGATTCGATTCAAATTGTCTACAAAGGTGATGTAAGTTCTCTTCCAGGTTCTCCGGTACAGGTGAAAGAAATTGCGATGGAATGTATGCACATTGCCAAGAAAAGAGGAATTACGACCTTTGTTATCGGCCATGTGACCAAGTCGGGAGAGATTGCAGGTCCTAGGATACTCGAACACATTGTCGATACAGTTCTCGATTTTGAAGGAGATCCCGACCATGGGTATCGAATCTTGCGTGCGCATAAGAACCGATTTGGCCCCACTGATGAAGTATCGATTTTCCAAATGTGTGAAACGGGTCTCGAAGAAGTTCCCAACCCCTCGGAGATTTTCTTACAAGAAAGGTCGAAAGAGACAAATGGTTCAGTTATTGTTCCGACGATGGAGGGGACTCGGTCGATATTAGTCGAAATACAAGCCCTCGTTTCAAGTTCAGCCTTTCCCACCTCTTCACGAAGAGGGCACGGGATCGATCAAAATCGCTTAGCGCTTCTTTTAGCTGTGCTGGAAAAAAGGACAGGATACCATTTTCACAACCTCGATGTCTTTGTTTCGATCGCAGGAGGCTTACGTGTCCGCGAACCGGCTACAGACCTTGCGATCATCTCAGCGATTGCCTCATCATTCAATGCAAAAGCGGTAGACTCTGCACTTGTGGTGATCGGAGAAGTTGGACTCGGCGGCGAAGTACGAAGCGTTTCTCGAATAGAGAGTCGTCTAAGAGAAGCCGAACAGATGGGATTTACCCGTTGCATTATTCCCGAAAGAAACATGGTCAAAAAACTCAAAACTAAGATGGAAGTGATCGGCGTCTCACGCATCGAACAAGCAATGAACAAAATCCTCGGCTAATTGCGGGTTTTAATTGGTTTGCAATATCTTTACAAAAAAAATCTTGCACAAGATTTCAGGGTTAGCGTATTAAGGATCTCTAGTGGGCAAAAAAAGTAGTTGGTTTCTACTTAAGGAGGTTGGGTTATGAAACACCAAAAGTCCGTGCTCTACTTGGGTTTTGATACGAAACATTTCACTACCAATAAGCCGGTTATTCACATGCCTCTGATTGAGGTAGTTCCGAGATCAAGTGACTCACTTGAGATCAGAAAAATTTTTTCTGAACTTTTGAGTTATTCGCACATTGTTTTCATGAGCAAGAAATCGGTTAAGATCTTCATAAGCTACTTGAAGCAGTTCGGTTATACCATAAACGTACTTAAGAAGATACATATAGTTGCGATTGGACAAGTGACTGCACAGCACCTTCGAGATGCCGGGGTTATTCCCGATTACATCTCATCTGATGAAACGCAAGAGGGGATTATAAAGACAATTGCTCATTTTGATCTTGAGGATGCGAAGATTTTGCTTCCAAGATCATCTTCTGCGCGTCCGCTCCTCTCCCATTATCTTGTTGAGCATGGAATTCGCCATCAGATTTGTACTATGTATGATATTTGTAAGAAGCCTCCTCAAAAGCTGATCGATTTAAACAGAGTCGATGAAGTGATTTTTACCACACCTCTTGCGGTTGATTATTTTTTCGAACTTTACAAGAACATCCCCAAAGAGATCAAATTCCACCCCCTCGGTCCTGTAGCTAGAGAACGCCTCCGGACTGTCTTACACGTGAGAAGGGGAAGTTCTGGTTCTTCATTAGACCAAAAAACGACAGCGTTAGCTTGTTAATTTTTCCCCATAAATGGTAAACTCTTCTTAAAAATTGAAAGAGGTTAAGATGACACAGTATACACTAGCTTCATTACCGTATGCCTTCAATGCGTTAGAGCCCTATATCGATACTAGGACCATGGAGATTCACTACACTAAGCACCATGCTACTTATCTAGCCAATTTGCTCAAGTGCCCTGATATTGATCTTACCCTTCCGATTGAACAACTACTTATCAAGTATGACAGCAATCCCGTAGTACGCAATAATGGAGGAGGATACTACAACCACACTCTATTTTGGCAGATGATGTCACCAGATGGAGGAGGAGAACCAGCGGGGGCGCTAGGTGAGGCAATTAATGGGGCTTTTGGCAGCTTTACTCAATTTAAAGAAGAATTTACTAAAGCAGCTCTTACCCGTTTTGGATCAGGCTGGGCTTGGCTTTTACAAGATAGAAGCAGTGGTAAGTTAAGAATTGAATCTCGAGCCAATCAAGACCCCCCCGATGTAGCATATTCTACTGCGTTAATCGGCCTCGATGTATGGGAGCACGCCTACTACCTTCATTACCAAAATAGACGTGCTGACTATATTAGTAATTGGTGGTATGTCGTCAATTGGAGCTATGCAGAGCGGCACTTTAAGAAATAACTTTCCTTCGAGTAAATAGAGCGTCTCTGGTATGATGGGACGACACCAGGAGTCTTTCAGAATGGGATTTATGAACTTATTTAGGCGCTCAGGCCCTAAAATAAAGGTGCAATCCTCTAAAAAAGATGGGTTTAGCGGATGGCTTAAGTGTAGTGGCTGCAATGAAATTATTCATGCTAACGAGTTAACTGATAATTTTAATACCTGCCCCAAGTGTAATTACCATTATAGGCTTACCGTCGCCCAACGGATCAAATTATTAGTCGATGACAATACTTTCGACGAATTGTTTACCCACATTAAGCCTTGTGATCCTTTAAATTTTGAAGATTTAGAAAAGTATACCGATCGATTAGAAGAGGCCTCGAGAAAAACAGGAAGGGATGAAGCGATTTCTGTTGGACTCTGTGAAATAGAGGGGAATCGTGCGGCTCTTGGTATCATGGACTTTAGCTTTATGGGTGGTTCAATGGGATCGGTGGTGGGAGAAAGGCTAACTCGCCTGATTGAACTTGCCATAGAAAAATCTCTCCCCGTTGTGATCCTTTCGGCATCAGGTGGAGCGAGGATGCAAGAATCGATCCACTCTTTAATGCAGATGGCCAAGACAAGTAGTGCTCTTGCCAAATTGTCTAATGCCCGATTGCCTTTTATTTCAGTGATTACCAACCCAACAACGGGTGGAGTCACTGCATCATTTGCCTCACTGGGTGACATAATTTTGGCCGAACCAGGGGCTTTGTTTGGGTTTACAGGGCCACGGGTGATTGAGCGAACGTTTGGGAAAAAGCTTCCCAAGGGTGCTCAACTCTCAGAATTTCTCCAAGAGAAAGGGATGGTCGATATCGTCGTTTCTCGAAAAGAATTGAAAGGGAAAATTGCTTTCTTTCTCCAATTTCTCCGACAGGAGAAACCGCCAGAGAAAAAATCATTGTTACAAACAATGACGACAGAAAGCGAACCCTATGCAAAATTTAAGAAGTTCCTTGCCCTCGCAGTAGGTAGTGGTCGATAGTATGAGAATGAAGATCCGTTGTAAAGAAGGGGCCAAAAAACCTTTGTATGCATCTCTCGGTGCTGCTGGAGCAGATGTGTGCGCCCATCTTGAAAGAGAAATTGTCATTGAACCGGGATGCCGTACACTTGTTGCTACGGGTCTTTTCTTCGAAATCCCTCAAGGATATGAAATACAAGTAAGGCCTCGTAGCGGTCTTGCACTCAAGCACGGTCTTACCGTTCTGAATACACCTGGAACCATTGATTCAGATTATCGTGGCGAATTGTTTGTTCTACTGATCAACCACGGCAATACCCCCTTCGTTGTAGAACCAGATATGCGAATTGCACAAATTGTCGTTGCAAAATGCGAAAGAGCGGAATTTAACCAAGAAGAGGCACTCTCTTCAAGTGAGCGTGGAAGCGGTGCCTTTGGACATACAGGAACCTTATGATTGCAGTTAATAATAAGATCAAAGAATACATCCGTTTAGGATTAATCGATTTTGTCACCTCAGAAACTCGTGAAGAAGTGATAGAACAATTGATCTCCTTGACTCAGCAAGAGGGAATTTTAAGGAACAGAGATGAGTTTTATCAAGCAATTATCCAGCGAGAAGAGATGGTATCAACAGGGCTTGGTATGGGTATCGCAATCCCTCATGCTAAGATCAAAGAGTTAGACGATTTTTTTGTCGTCGTTGGAATTCACCGCGGACCAGGAATTGAATGGAATGCTATTGATGGACTTAAAGTGAAATTAATTTTTTTGATCGGAGGGCCTCAATCGATGCATAAAGAGTACCTACAGCTCCTCTCTGAATTGACTCAGGTTTTGAAACTCGAGGAAAATCGTCAAAAAATCCTACGAGCCAAGAGCCAGGAATCAGTAGTCAATATCTTTCATTCGTGTTAGGATGTGCTAATACATTATTGGGGGAGGCACTTTATGGATTTAAAGAAGAAAGATGTAGCCGATTTATTGAGCGTAAGCATCCAGACAATAGATCAATTGATTGCCGAGGGCGCCCTACCTACCTACACACTCAGTGGTGAGAAGCGCTTTAATCGTCAAGAGATCGAAGAGTGGCTCCTTAAAATGCTTCAAGAGCATAAGGTTTCCCTTCCTTTTGGAGAAGCAAAAGGAGATGCTTCCCCATGGCAACAATTTGGATTATATAGAGCTATCTACAAAGGTGATGTCCTATGTCACCTTGAAGGAAACTCCAAAGAAGAGATTATTAATAATGTCATGTATCAAACCGCAGACCAATTGGGTCTCGATGCAGAGGCTGTTTCTGACCTTCTCCTAGAGCGTGAAAGCTTGATGCCTACAGCACTTGGAGACGGAATTGCCGTGCCTCACACACGCGAGCTTTTGCTAGGCGGTCTCTTTGATGCAGTCGTTATTGTTTTTCTAAAAAAACCAATTGACTGGGGCGCTCTTGATGGTCGACCTGTTCATACCCTCTTTTTTCTCTTTGCCTGTGACGATAAACGTCACCTTAATCTCCTAGCAAAGATTGCTCATTATGTTAGCTCAGGTGAAGCTAAAAGAACTCTTCAAGATAAGCCAACGAAAGAGCTTCTCCTAGAAGAGATCAAAAAATGGGAAACGAGCATCAAGAGAAGTTGTGTCGTAACATCCTAGTTAGTTACATGGAAATCAAGAAATCCAAATAATGTTGTATAAAGGGTTTTAGCTCGGTCAAGATATTGTTGTTCTGCCGGTTCGCATTCTTCACTATTCGCGGCTTGCACAAGGGACGCAGGTACATTGAAACCAAGAGAAAAAATGTGAGATGCGAATACTTGATGAAACGCCAAAGTTTGAATTCTTTTTTCAATCAACTTAATATTTTCTCTATGGAGTTCATTTTTTTTCTGCAAGAGGGAAGTGATTAAAGAATGAGCTGTTGGAGCTGTTAAAGCCATGAAGGTGGAGTGTTCTTCACCGATATGAAAAGAATATTCATGGGGAAAGATCCGAATTTTTTCGTCGCTTAGGCGAACTGCAATTTGGACATTAAGTCTGAGTATTTCCTTAATGATACTACTTACTTTGGATGATAGTTGAATCAGGTTCTCAAGTTCTTTAGTGTAATAAAAATCGGGGTTTGAATTGAGAAGGCGAAGCTCAGAAAAAGCAAAATTTAACAAGTCAAGGATGGAAAGAGCCATTTCATCAGCACTGATACGTGTCACAATTCTTCCCAAGAGAGAGCGAATATGAAGAATATGAAACATAGAGTTTGCTCTCAACCGTTCTTCTGAGCGAAGAGGGAGAGATTTTGAAAGTTGGTCAAATGCTAAAATATCTGCCTCTGAGGGGCTCTGCATCTCAAGATAGTGATCTTCAACACTACGAAAAGTTTGCACAGGATCCACGAAAATCTCCTCTTAGAATTTTTACAACATGATTAACATTTTGCACTGTTTGATGAAACTCGAAGATTGATTTGCTCTCGCATTCTAACTAAATGAATATCCTGATCTTCTAAGTTTAATTGATTCATATGATTTAGACGTTTTTCCCATGCAGAATCAATTTCATCGTCTGGTTGCATGTTCATGGTGAATATGGCAAGCGTCATAATAAGATGAGTTTTAAATATCGAAAAATTAAAAAGTACGGGGTCTTTTTCGGCTTCATGAAGAGCAAAGGAAAGATTGGTAAAGACCCTGGGGTTTTTCTCTTCGACCTGTTCCCCGTGAAAGATGTGGGAGGCTTCAATTTGTGAAGTGCTCATAAGAGCACATCTTAGTTGCAAGGTTCCTAGATTCAAAAGGATTGCTTTCGCAAGATCTGCCGAAACTTGCCCATTAGAAGCGTCAATCATTTGTGAGATATAAGGCATAACGGAAGTTTCAAAAAAAACACCCTGCTCTAACAGATGTAGATAGGCAGATTTACGTGCTTCAAACGATTCTACTCCATCCATCCATCAACCTCTGCTTCCCGCCTTAGATTAAAGTTTTGGCAGACAATCTAATGAGAACTCCGCTAAAAGTAAAGCCTATTCTTTCTTAATGCTTTCTTGTGCATGTGGGTTTGCAGATGAAATAGCTCCAGCAGTTCTTCGATGAGCTATTTCTCTTATATTGTACTGGATCCACTCACGCAAAAAAGCAAGGTTAGGGTGCTCTTGAGTCAAATCTAATTGATTCATCGCTATCAGTCGTTGGCCCCATTCATCTCTGAAGCTACCCACAATAGGTTTAGATATGAGTCGGTTGACAAGCAAGTAAACAGAGAGAAGAAGTTGCTTTTTGTAAAAACTGGTACCCATAATCTGAGGATCGTTTTCGGCAGCTCTAAGAGCATAAACGAAATTCATTGTAATTCTCTGTAGTTCAATGATTGAAGTCGGAAATGGGTGTGAAAAAAAAGCCGTAGCCTCTGCTTGAGACGAGATCAAAAGAGCGATTTTTGCCTGGCTGACCATCATCGTACGATATTTTTCTAAAAGGGTGTGTGAAAAAAAGCTAGCAGAAGTATGAGCGCTTACTATTAGCTGCTCATAATTAACCCTATACAACTCAAATGGTACACTTGAAATCATATTTTTTTGATGCCTCTCATAAATTTGAGAAATATTCTAAATGAGCAGGATAAAAGAGTAAAGTGTAATGGATAGTTACTGTGCGGTCCACTCAATCTGCAGTAGATGGGAGTCTAGCTCTCAGGGAACGTAACTCCAGGTGGCATACACTTAAAACGGAGATAATGGGAATAAACCATAAGACAGGTTCTTGCTTTTAGCAACATTCTGGTCCGAGTTGCCTCTGCCTGAGCTCTCTCTCTTCGGAGGCTCCTCCTGCGCGCTGTTCTTGCTGCAAAAGTAATTGATAACTAGCCCTGCATCCATTAAATGATAAAGCAGTGTCCATTTTTTGAAACCTCCCTAATTAAATTTAGGGAGGCATTCTAAAAAAAACCATCAATATGTGTAAAGAAAATATTCTAAATATTTGCAGTAGAGGTGTCTGTGTCAATCATTGGAATTTGGGGCAAAGCTTCTTTAATCATAAATTCAAGCTTATCATCTTTCAAAACTACTTCATAAGTGGCAGAGAGCTCTGGGTTCTTTAAAAGCATTTCTGCAAGAGGATCCTCTAAATATTGCTCTACCGCACGTCTTAAAGGTCTTGCCCCCATCTCGGGCATAAATCCCTTACTGACAATAAAATCCTTTGCTTCACTGGTCAATGAGAGGAAGATATTCTTTTTCACAAGTCGTTTTTGCAACTTTTCTACTTCAAGGTCGATGACTTGAATCAAATGAGGTTTATCAAAGGCTCTAAAGATGACAACGCCATCTAGACGGTTGATAAACTCCGGTTTGAAGTGTTTTTTGACCGCTTTGTCTATCTTATCCTTCATTGTGTCAAAATCGATCTTTTCAAGATCAACCCCAAAGCCTACTTCGGTCGATTTGCGAATCAAATCTGAACCGAGGTTTGAAGTCATAACGATGATCGTATTTCTAAAATCGACTTTACGACCTAGAGAATCGGTGAGGCGCCCCTCTTCGAGGATTTGAAGAAGAATATTCATCACATCGGGGTGGGCTTTTTCAACCTCATCAAACAAAACGACCGAATAAGGACGCTGTCTAACCCGCTCGGTAAGTTGTCCTCCTTCTTCGTGCCCAACATAGCCTGGCGGCGAACCCGTCATCCTGCTGA
>CAYZDL010000023.1:12369-19237 GCA_964477345.1 uncultured bacterium | reverse complement strand
AGCTCGAGGAGATTGCCCTTGCTGTCGGTGAAGATCACCTCATCAAAACCCTCTTTGGCAGCATCATGGTTTGCTTTTAGTGCAAACGAGTAGTGGGTACATTTTATCAGGGGATGGCTTCGGAAATTAGGGTATGTCATGATCTTGGAGGTCGATTTGGGGGAAATTGGCAACGGTTGAGAAAGGATCATGAGGCGGCCCTGAGTCGGGGTAATCGATGACCGGTAAATGCGGAAAATTCCGTTATCAATGCCGTTTTTCTCGATCAACGATTCGCAAATCGATTTAAGATCTGTATCGATGGGGGGCAAAGCCAGCTCCTTGATCGAAAAAAGGAACGTTTTTAAGTGGCCTTCAAAATCAAAAAGGCTCCTATTGTAGAAGCGGACGCACTGGTAAGCGGCGTGAGAACGCATGAATCCCGCATCGGTGATAGGGATCAACATCTCTTCATCCGGCTTGTAGATACCATCCATGTAGGAAATCATTGAATAGAAAAAACCTTGCGAAAAAATTGGAAGACCTTCTATGGATTATGGGCAACTTAGCTGAAAAAGGCAAGAAATCTGTATTTAGGAGGAGAAAGATGGGATACGAAAAAGCGACAGACAGCTTGGTAGAACTGATGGAAGAGGTGCTACGTGATGTGCCAAAGGCGATGAAAGGTAACAAGACAGCGGCGCAAAGGATCAGAACAAGGACAGTCGAGCTTTCAAAAATATCAAAAGAGTGGAGACGTTTATCACTGCTGCAGGAAAAGAAAAAAGAAGTGGCGAAACAGGGACGCTAAGCGAGCTTACCCTCTCAAGTTATTCAAAGAAAGGGTATGCCACAGCCGATAAGCCAAAAGCTATTGAAGTTATCGGGGGAGTCAAGGGAGATGTGATCTTAGCAAAATTGCTAGGACGGGTTAAAAAAAGGACTCAGGCACAAATCCTCGAGGTGATTACCCCTTCAGCTGAGAGATGCGATCCGAGATGTTCTCACGTCCCCATTTGTGGAGGATGCAAGTGGCAACAGGTAGAATACGCAGCTCAGCTGATCGAAAAGAAGCAGCTTGTCGAGGCGCTTTTCCCAGGTCATGAGGTAGGCAGTGTCATCGGGTGCCAAAACCCATGGCATTACCGCTCCAAGATGGAATTTACCTTTTCGCAAAGCCGAGAGGGGGAAAAGTTTCTTGGGCTAATGCAATCAAGCGGACGTTTTCGTGTTGAGAATATCCAGGAGTGTTTTATTGCGCCGACATGGATGAGTCTTGTCTTAAATAAAGTGCGCACCTGGTGGCTAAATACCGATTTGAACGCCTTTACACCACATAAAGGGGAAGGGCTTTTCCGCACATTGACTATGCGCTGGGCAAGAGGCACAGATGCTAAGATGGTCTTTCTCACGATTCATGGGGTGGCCTCTGATCACTTGACCAAAAGTCACCTCAAAGAGTTTGCAGAAGCGGCCCAGTTTGATGATAAAACATCAGTTTTCCTAGTCATTCAACATGCCCATAAAGGAGAAGCAACCAAATTTAGTGAAATGCATTTGGCGGGTCCCTCTGCGATGGAAGAGAAGCTATTAACCCAAAAATTTACCTTGTCACCACGCGCTTTTTTCCAACCCAATCACCAAATGGCTGAAAGAATGTTTGGTGATTTGATTGAGACTGTCAAACAACTAGGGGCAAAAAAGGTTCTCGATCTCTATTGTGGCATCGGCACCATTGGAATCTTGCTGGCACCCTACGTACAACAAGTGATCGGAGTCGAGCTTTGCTCTCATGCGATCTGCGATGCCAAGGAGACAATCGAAGAGAGCGGCTTGGAAAACGTCCAAGTCTTTTGTCAAGATGCTCACCAGTTTCTCAAAGAGATTGAAGGTCTCTTTAAGCCAGATCTTGTCGTTGTCGATCCCCCTCGCAGTGGACTTGGCATTCAGGCGATAGAAGATCTTCGCACCTTAAAGCCCCGAGCGATTGTATACGTCTCTTGCAACCCCCAAACCCAGGCAGAAGATATACAAAGACTCGACGAATACGAAATATTGTCGATTCAGCCGTACGATCAATTTCCCCATACTCCCCACGTTGAGAATATCATCGTGCTAATTAAAAAAATCCCCATTAGGACATTCAAACAACTTGACCTGGCAGGCGCCTCTCAGGTATGATTGAACCAATCTTTAATGTACAGGAGTCCATTTATGCCCCAAGTTCTAGCCGCAGCCCAAGTAGCCAAAGAAGGCGGAATGTATCAATCTTTAATTATGATCGGGATCTTTATCCTTTTTTCGTACTTCATCCTCTACCGACCAGAGCAAAAAAGGAAAAAGCGCCTAGAATCACTAAGAAAAAATTTGAAAAAGGGCGACCGGGTCATTGCAATGGGCATTAAAGCTACTGTCGACGAAGTTCGTGAAGGTAGCGTCATTCTAAAGAATCCCGACGGATCCAAGGTAGAAATGATCCAGGCAGCGATTACAGACGTAGAAGGCGATCCAGCTCCCACAAAAACATCATAGTAGCTTTTCCTGTTCTTGGTATAATCCTAGGGAAATTAAGAAAATCTTACGGGAAATCTATGGAACCTGTACAGAGCGGCTCTGTTTTGTCACCTTCATCGCTTGATCAAGGTGATGATAAGGAGGTGACATTTTGCGATAAAGTCCTCACAATTGTAAAAAATATTTTATATACAATTGTCTATTATCTGACTTGCTGCCAATACGATCTCAAGGAGTCAAAAGAATCCCCAGAGCCGACAGCGCCTACGGAGCTCAAGGAGTCTGCTAAAGCGCCTAAAGTTACTCGTGCGGGCAAATACGAAGCTAAAATCAAAGAAGCAATTGTGAGGCAGAAAAATACCATTACTGTCGCAGATGTCATAATCGCTGAACTTGCAAAGGGGCTTGCGGCTCTAGAAGAAATGACCAAAGATCAGTACCCTTTCACTGTAGATCTGGAAGGCTTACATCTAAAAGAAGGGAGGTCAACGGCCTACATTATCATCAATTTTACTAATAAAGAACCCCCTAGTCTCGAAATTGAGCAACTAAGTTACCTCAACTTCTGTAATAATGAATTGAAGATAGAATCGTTTTGTCCCGAGGGGGAGAAGAGGCTCTATTCTTTACCATCGAGCAAAGAGGAAAGAGGGTATTGGCTTTGGTATATTCGTTTTCCGGTACTCCCAGTGTGTGATAAGAAAATTTTAAAAAGGTGATGAAGAGAGCTTTTGCCATAAAGTGATGGCTTTAGCTGATTGTCTGATGAAGTGTCCAAGTGGGGTATTCGCATTGTTACGAATGAGGCTGGGGATCAAATGAAACTGCAGCAGGCTAGTAATGGATGGCACTACTGGATCATGGTGGTGTCATGGAACAGGAGTACTACCTCACCCATTTTATAAAAGAAATCTTTTATAACCATGGGTTTGTAGCGAGTTATTTGATAGTCTGATATAATCTTGAGACAATTAATATTAACTTAATGGTGAATTTATGGAATCTGTAAACCGTGGTGTAGGTTTGGTGCATCCTGCACCAGTTGATCGGGTCGAAAGCAAGGAAGAGGGCTTTTGTGGAAAGGTCATGGCGGTGGTAAAAAATATTTTTTTCACCATTATTTATTATTTGACTTGCGGCTACGTCGATCTATCAGGGAAAAATGTTGAAAAGGTTGACGATTCCAAAAAGAGCTCAAAAGAACCTGCTCCAAGGGCTCAACCAAAAACACTTCCTCAAAGAGTTGAAGAGAGTATTCAAAAGGCAGTTCCAGCTCAGGTCTTCCGTCGATTTCAACAGGTCGTAGATCATCCAATAGCCTCTTGTTCGCCTTCTCCCACAACAAGATCGGTTGTTCAAGAAGCTTGCGCAGTGATGAAAAAAATCCAGGAGGCGGGTGTTACAGATCTTAAGTTTGAAGTTTCTCATGATGGTGACCAGCTACAGATTAAAGTTTCTCATCAATGTGGGAGGAATCGTGGTCCTGTGATAGGGTCATACTTCACTAGAGATAAAAAGATTTTGGTCGGGCCTCAGGATCCAACAGATCCATCCCGAGTCTCTTACCGTGTGACGATCGATAGTCGAGAAAGATTCCTTAGAATAGAAAAGGACACCATAGAGGGATATCGAAATGCAATTAATAGCGAGGTAAGTTCTTGTGGTATAGCTGTAGATCCTTCTAAAATCGAAGCCGTAGCAAGTATCCTTGCTCGTTATCAGACGTTGTTTGGAGGTTTGACTCCCTTAGTATTGAGATATAAGGTTATCACAAAGCAGGACCCTTATCCTCGGGTAGTTCTTTCGATCAAAATTGATTCTGAAGTAAACACAGAAATCGACTACATGGCTTTAAGAATTTTGATGAGTTCACGGTACTTTGATAGTAAAGGGCCATTAACAACCTTTCTCCGGGAAAAAACCTACATTGACAATTTAAGAAGAGAATTTGCCAGTAGAGAGCCTGGCGAAGGGCATCATGATGGGATGTTTCCTCATCCAAGAAAGAAGGGTGAAAAGGAAGGAAAGGACTACTGGGAAATTCGTTGTAATTTGACTCTACCAAAAGAGGAACATCAACCAATTGTTGTGAAAACGGTAGATCCCAACGCGATTAAAGGAGCCATTCAAGGTGTAAGCCCAGATGATTTGAACTCTGTTGATGTAGCTTGCCAGGTACTTAATAAATTCTATGCTGCGGACGTTCAGGATCTTAGATACGTCTTTAGTAAAGTGGGGCTCGATCAGCTTCAGATTGAATGTGCTTTTCATGAAAGTTCATTGCCAAGTGTCCCCATAGTTAACAGCTACGTCACACGGGAAATGGTGATTACCGTATCGCCTCAGACGAAACCAGGGAAATTGAGAATCGTGATCGACAGCCGTCAGAGATTTATTACGGAGGAGAAAGCAACGGCAAAGCGTTTTCAAGAAGATATTGTCCAACAGGCTTCAGTCCTCCGTCCAAAGATCAAATTAGAAGAGGATGTGGTCATTGAACTTTCGCAGATCCTTGCCCGTTATCATTCGTTATTTGGCGATCTCCACCCTTTTCGTATAGTGTGTGTTAAGTATAATGGTCTTGATTCTAATACGTCATATGTATGGATCAATATAGTATTTGATTCAGGAAAAGAACCGAATCCAGAATTCGGTTACATCGCCTATAGAATACTCAAAACTTCTCCTTTGGGTGCCGACAATATCCTTGACACTACAGGGCACTTGATATCCGGATCACCCGAAAATATGGAGGTGTTTATATCGGAGGAAGAATCGGTGCCACTTGAAGAGTTTTATGCAAGTCGAGAGGAAGATGACGATGTGCTATGCCAGATGAAATGTATTTCTAGAGTTGAAGATAAATACACGTGGCATATTGTTTACACGATCAAGTCCAAGCACAGGAAGTAAACTTCCTGCGGTAAAGTAATGGAAGTGGTAAAATCCATTTTCTCTACGATTGCTTATCAGTTGATTCTAAACTCTAATATAAGGCAGATGGTTGTTCCTTATATCATAGAGTCTGATCGGGCCGTGACTGTTGGCCCGGGCGTGCAAAAAAAGACGACGATTATGCACGTTGAAAAAAAGTAGTTTCTCAAGTATGGAGCCTCATTTCTGTTGGCGCATTGAATTAAAAGCAGATCCAAATATTACTGTATAATTATGAATAATTATTGATTTCTTAATCGATATTTTATAATTAATAGGAATACAGCGCAGTGATTCTTTCAAGTGAAAAGAGAATGTGTCTGATTCTTAACACTTAACTTAAGGAATGTTACCTTATGTTATACATTGCCGACTTCATGAGAGATTTTCATACGAAGCTGTATGAAGTGACTCCTGAAGAACTTAAACGTGATCTGGCTAAGCATGAGAGGACGGTAAAACATACTCTCTATATGGTCATGGGTCAGCATGAGCATTTTCGTAATGAGGATGCTACGTTGTTTCAGGAAAAGTTTCATGTACGTATCGATCAAATGGCTAGCGATTTTCGTACGTGGAAAAGAGCTGGATGCAAGCCATATGCTAAACCTAAGCAGTTTGTATCTGGAAGGGTGGCGGGGGCTTCGAAGAAGGCTTTCGATATGGTTCTAAATAAATATATCTTAGAATCAAGGGGGCCAATCAGGCGCGCTGAAAGGGTGTCTGAACTTCAAGAAGATCGATCTTACCTCTTAGAAGTGAGGGAAGACGACTTTCCCGTTGGTGATGCTGCCTAACTATTTGAGGGTAGCAATCATCACGAGTACTTAAGAGCCAGACAATTATGTCTGGCTTTTTTCTTCCTCAAGAGCTGCGACTACGGGAACAGCATAGCCCATAACAAGTTTTTCGAGAGTTTCTGTCGTTTGCTTGATGTACTGGGGAAGAGTTTCGGGGTGGAGCTCTCGTTGTGCAAGTAGTGAGGTGTGGTAGATTTGTCCTATGAGGAGTTTTGCTAGTTCCGGCTCAGCTTCTCTGATCTCTAATAGCTTCTGGATCAATTTGTTATTAGTGTTGACGACGAAGGTATGTCTTCCAAAGATGTCGTGAGGCATCTCTTTTTGGGTCATGAGGATGTACTCGCGCATCCGGCGTGAGCTTTCATCGATCATCACAAAGCCAGGGAGAGAATCGGTGGCAAGCGATTTGGCTTCAACCTCGATACCAGTGACATTGAGGTCGGATTTAATTTTGTCTGCAATGTGGGCCGCTTCTGAGCGACCGTCGTTATGGAGGAGATCTTTCGATTTTTTCGAATCGATGATTACATCGTCGATACCCCCATCGATCCTCTGGAACTTAATCTTGTGCTCACCTTTCGATTCGAGATTGTTGAAGATGGCGGTATCAAGGGCTCCTCCGGCAAAGAGGACGTCAATCC
>CAYZDL010000023.1:0-12359 GCA_964477345.1 uncultured bacterium | reverse complement strand
CCCTTTCTCTTTGTAAAGGCCAAGGAATGTCGAGTGTTCAGAATCGCTGGTGGTGTAAAATATTTTATTGTCGTACTCTTCTGCGTGGGCTTTTGTGTAGGTTTCGACGGTTTGCCACTTTCCTTCGGTATTTCGCCAGATAAGAAAAGGTTGGGCTCTTTCATAGAATTTATCATCGTGGAGCATCCCCAGCTTGATGATTGTTTCCATGTCAGGCCAAGTTTCTTCAAATTTTTCAGGGGTCTCGGCGTAGAAAGAGGCGAGCTTGTCGGCCACTTTTTTTGCAATATGGTGGGAAAGCTTGCGAACTGTGCTGTCCATCTGGAGATAACTGCGGGAGACGTTGAGGGGAATATCTGAGCTGTCGATAGCGCCGCGTAAAACACTCAAGAAATCGGGGAAAAGACCCTCTACATTTTCTGAGACGAAGACGCGGTTAGAGAAAAGCTTCATGTTTGACTTTGAATAGTCGAAACGGGGGGTAATCTTTGGGAAAAAGAGGATCCCTTGAAGGTGAAATGGGTGATCAATGTTGAGGTGAATCCAAAAAATTGGATCGGGTTCAAAGGGGTAGAGCTTTTTGTAGAATGCTAGATACTCTTCATCGGTGCATTGTGAGGGGTTTTTGATCCAGAGGGGCTCGTCGGGGTTGATTCTCTCTTCATTGAAATAGACCGGGAAGGGGAGGAAAGAGCAATATCTCTTGAGTGTTTGCTTTACTTTTACCGGATCTAAGAACTCCTCGTCGGTGATGCTAAGGGTGATCTTGGTGCCTCGCTGCCCCCAAGTTCCCTCGGTCAAATCGTAGGAAGTAGAGCCATCACTTTTCCAATGGGCCGAGATCTCGCCACGTTTGTATGATTGAGTATCGATTTGTACTTCACTACTCACCATGAAGGCCGAATAGAAACCGAGGCCAAAGTGACCAATAAATGAATCTTTTGTCTCTTTCGATTCGTATTTTTTTGCAAAATCCTCAGCACCTGAGAAAGCGAGTTGGCAAATATACTCTTCTACTTCATGGAGAGTCATTCCGAGCCCATTGTCAGTGATAGTCATCGTTTTGGCCTCTTTATCGAGGTTTATTTCGATGCGGAAGGTAGATTCGTCGACTTCAAGTCCTTCGGAGTCTCTCAAGATGCAGAGTTTCGAGAGCGCGTCGCATGAATTAGAAACAAGTTCTCTTAGGAAGATATCCCGATCAGAGTAGAGCCACTTTTTGATGATGGGCAATAGGTTTTCGCTATGAATCTTTAATTTGCCTTCAGCCATAAGAGATCTCCTATTTGATCATGAATTTTAGCAATCCTGCCTGTTGTAAGATGATAATGATGACAGAAATTGGTGCAAGATATTTTACAGAGTAGTACCAAGGAAGAGCGAGCCAGCCGCTGGTAGTTCCTGAACGAAATTCGGCTAGAGAAAGCTGTTTGCTATAGTTCCAGCCGATAAAGATGGTGACGAAGAGGCAGGCGAAAGGGGCCATCCAGCTGGAGACCAAGTAGTCGACGGTGTCGAGAAAATTTTTCCCATAGATCGCTTGCCAGCTTGGAAAAATCCATTTGGATCCTGCAACGGCACTTGGGACGCCTAAAACAAAAGTGACGAGAGACATTCCGTAGACAGCCCGTTTTCTGCTGATGCTAAATACTTCCATGACGTTTGCGACGAGAACTTCCAATAGAGAGATACTTGAGGTGATCGCAGCAAAAAAGACGAGGGCGAAGAATACGGTCGATATGAGCAAAGAGGCAGGAAGTTTTGCAAACAAGACAGGGAGTGTTTTGAAGATCAATCCGGGACCACCTTCTGGCGGTAGTCCGAAGGTGAAGACGACAGGGAAGATTGTGAGAGCTGCGATGACCGATGAGACTACAGTCATAAAGGCGATCAAGGCCCCATTTTTGGGGATATCGACCTCCTTCTGCATATAGCTTCCGTAAGTAATGATGATTCCAAATCCGACGCTTAGAGTGAAAAAAGCCATACCTAAGGCATTCAAGATCCCATCCGCGCCAAGTTTATCCCACTTAGGGACAAAGATGAAGCGTGCTGCTTCTCCAAAGCCAGGAAGTGTCACAGCATAGATGAAGAGGGCCATAAGGATGATAAATAGGGCAGGCATCAAAATTTTTGACCAGTATTCGATTCCTCGTTTTACGCCACCCATGACGATTCCAAGATTTGCAAGCAAATAAATGGTGAACCAAAAAATGTTGATACCAGGGGATTTAAAGAGAGTGTCGAATGTAGCGCTGATCTCGGCCGCCGATTTGCCTGTGGTGAACTGGTTTAATGACATCAAGGTGTAGCTAAGGGACCAGCCTGCGACGACGCAGTAGACGCTAAGGATTAAAAGACTTGTCAACACGTTAAGCCAACCAAGGATGCGCCAATTTTCCGATCCGCCGGACAATTCTGTAAAGGCCAGGATTGAACTTCGTTGAGACTTACGTCCGATGATAATATCGGCGATAAATACGGGCAGGCCAATCAGAAATGTAAAAATGACATAGAGGAGGAAGAAAGCGCCACCACCATTGGTGCCGGTCATATAGGGAAATTTCCACAATGAGCCCAGCCCGATCGCTGATCCAGCGGTCGCCATCAAAAAACCTAGACGGGAGGCCCATTGTTCGTGTACCTTTGACATGGCGAAGATGGTACAACACCTCCCTTTTTATTTGTACAAAAAAAAGATCAATAATGATAACTCAGGTGTATATATGAAAATACTCGTAGCTCAGCTAAACCCGATTATTGGGGACCTTTCCGGAAATACTCAAAAAGTCATTTCTACTCTCGAATATGGTCGAGAGCAAGAGGTTGACATCGTGTGCTTTCCTGAAATGACCCTCTGCGGCTATGCCCCGGATGACATGGTGCTCCACGTCAAGTTCATCGATGAGATGGAGAACTACCTCGACCAGGTGGTCCGGGAATCAAAAGGGATTTCCTGTATTGTGGGATTGATTCGTCGAAACTCGATTAGGGAAGAAAAGGGGCTCTTAAATAGTGCTGCAGTCATATCGGATGGGAAATTGCTCGGATTTCACGATAAATGGCTTCTTCCGACCTACGACGTGTTTAATGAGAGGCGCTATTTTTCGCGAGGGAAGACGATCCAAGTTTTTAATATCAAAGGGGTAAGGATTGGGGTCTTAATTTGCGAAGATATGTGGCAAAATGCGGGAGAGGAGATCGCAGGGACGACTTATCCATGGGATCCTGTCCGAGAGTTGGTGGTCTACAAGCCCGATATTGTCTTTAACCTGACGGCTTCTCCATTTCAATCACGAAAAGCTGATATTCGGTTCAAGGTGTGTAGAGCCGCAGCCCATACGCTCCATTGTCCTATTGTCTATACCTGCCAGGTGGGGGCGAACGGCCCTGTTGTCTTTGATGGCTACTCGCTTTTTGTCGATGCACAGGGCGAGCTACGACAGATGGCTAAAGGATTTCAAGAAGATTTTATGTTGATTGATACTGAAAAGAAGACCCATACGGTCCCTTTCGAGCACGATCCTATCTACGATGTTTATGCAGCTCTTCGTTTAGGGGTTCGCGATTACTTTACCAAGTCTCAGCAAACAAAAGCAATTATCGGAATTTCAGGGGGGATTGACTCTGCTGTCGTCGCTTGTATCGCAAGAGATGCGATTGGAGCTGAGAATATTCGAGGGATTTTTATGTCGACAAGGTACAGCTCAGCCGAATCATACGAGGATGCCAAGCAGCTTTGCGAAAATCTAGGGATTAGGTTCGATCGGATTGATATTGATGAGACATTTCAACATTTTCTTAATTTGCTCAACCCTTACTTACATTTCAATGACGAGGAGTACGGGCTCCAAGATGTGACTGAGGAGAACTTGCAGGCTCGAATTCGGGCGATCATTTTAATGGCGTTCTCAAACAGGGAGAGGGCTCTTCTCTTGAGTACTGGCAATAAGAGTGAGCTGGCTCTAGGGTATTGCACTCTATATGGTGATATGTGCGGGGCTATTAATGTGATTGGGGATTTACTCAAGACAGAGACTTATCAGTTAGCCAATTGGATCAATCGGGAGTGGCAGGTGATTCCTCTTCGCATCATAGAGAAACCCCCTTCTGCTGAGCTTAAACACAATCAAAAAGATAGCGACACAATCCCTCCTTACGAAATCATCGATAATGTGATTCGTGGTTACGTAGAAGAGTGCGCCTCTTTAGAGCAAATCGCAAAAACCTACAATATCGATTTTGATATGGTTAAAAGCGTTGTAAGTCGTATTTACAAGGCTGAGCATAAAAGACGACAGGCTGCCCCTTCGATACGGATCTCTAAAAAATCGTTTAGTTATGGTCGTCAAAAACCGCTTCACTATAGTGGCGCTAAAACAGAGCAGATCTACTAATCTGATCCTTAAAAAAATAGCTTCTCTTTACAAAACGTTAATTCTTCGATAGAGTTGTTACGAATTATTAAGGGAGAATCTTTTTTTATGCAAGCAGCGCCCTCCGTCGATAATTACATACATCTTCTACCTAGCGGGGAGTCTTTGAAAGGAAAAGAGAATACTTTTTTCCATGAAGGCGAGCTTGCAAAGAAAACGTTTAAAGCAGTGCCTGAAGGAAACACTATTGGTGTATTACGAGGATCCCTTCAAGATTTAAATCTAATTAGGCCTTTTTTAGCAGAGGGGAGAGAAGTCTCTGTCTGGACAGATGAGACTACTTTGGGCGGTCGAGGAATTGGCGGATCTATCGTTCGTCGATCAACTGTTAAAGAAGTGAGAGTGGAGACTTTTGACCTCGAACATCTTTTGGTTTTTCCGATTCTCATAGTTGGACCCAATAGAACTTTTCAGCTTCTCGTCGATAAAGAGGATAAATTCTTTATGGAAACCCCAAGCGAGGCTATAAAGGCTCAGAAAGCGACTGAAAATTATGAGGAATCCGATGAAGCGACTGATGCTAACGGGCCTCCAAGCTTTCTTGATACAGCAAAAGATTTTTTTAGTAGAATTGCTGGTAAGGGAAATTTTGCAAAGGTTACTTACGAAGGATGTGGTAACGATATCGACACTAGTGAAGGCCAATTCCCGATGGATACGGTTAGAGCAATCAATGTTGTTGCGATTAAGGCAGTTTTGGATAATGGGAAAGAACTCCCTAAAAGCTTGACCTCTAGAGCTACTGTCCTAAGTTTAGGAGCTGGGATTTTTGCCGAAATGCCGCGTGATGGGAATATTGACAATCGAATCGACAGCTTTTTTGAAGCTCATCGCAAAATTGTAGACAATGTTCAGAACCGAGAGATCATTAGACAATTGATCCTAAAAAATGCATTTCCTACCTTGGCGTCGAGAGGTCGACTTTTCTGCGAAAGGGCTCTATTATTAGCCATTTTCGTCGTTTTTATAGGGGCTTGGTTCTTTGCTGGAAAAGAATTGCCCGCAAAAGTCTAGTTTATACGATTGAGAGCACGTCGTAGATGTGTTCCTTTTTATTCCCAAGCATCAAAAGTCTATCGAAACCGACAGCGATACCAAATGTGCGGCTTGGGATGCCCCCGTTCTTTAGAGCAGCTAGAAAGAGCTCATCGATCGGGTAGATGGTCTTTCCTTGTGCCTTACGCAATTCGTTCGATTCAATAAAGCGACGTAGATGCTCATCGGGGTCAGATAGCTCATCGAATCCATTGCCAAGTTCGATCCCTTCATAGTAAATTTCATATCGGCCTGCTTTTTCTTCACCATTGACTAGGCGTGTTCTTGCAAGGACTGCATGCTCTTTGGGGAAATTGGTGAGGATTGTGAGGTGTCCTTTCCCTAAATTTGGTTCGACAAATTTAGCCCATTGGTAAAAAAAGCAGTCGTCTTTGGTCCACCTTGAGGTATCGACTTCAAGTCCGATAGGACGCGCGTATCGTCGGTAAGCCTCCTCATAATCGACCATTTCGACAGGAAGATCTCCGAGAAAGAGGGAGATCAGATCGACGACTTCTTGAAGGAATGTTTTTTCATCGGTGTTGAGCCTATACCATTCGATCATCGTAAATTCTGAGTTGTGGAGGGGGCTTTTCTCTTCTTTACGAAAGGTGTGTCCCAAGTAGTAAATATCGCCCGAATCTTCGCAAATCAATCGTTTAAGTGCATACTCGGGAGATGAGTGGAGATGGCCGCCATCTTTAGTTTCAATCAGGTCGATGTAGGGATCAATGGAGCCATAGGGAGAAAGGGCGGGGACGTCGGCTTCGATGACTCCTCGGTCATAAAAAAAATCCCGCACCATTCGGAGTGCCTGGCTGCGCATTAAAAGTCTGGCCCTGGTTGTACTAGACACGGCTGATGTATTCGCCTGTTCTTGTGTCAACGCGGATTTTCTCCCCTTCAATGACGAAAATGGGTACCTGGATGACAGCCCCTGTATCGCAAGTAGCTGGCTTGAGAACACGGCCTGAGGCTGTATTTCCCCGATCTCCGGGGGCGGTTTCAGTGACGATCAATTCGATGATATTTGGAGGAATGAGGTCGACGGGTTCGCCTCTATAAAAAATGATAGTGTAAACGAGCTCTTCTTTAAGAAATTTGTCGATTTCATCTCCAAAAAGCATAGGGGGGATAGTGACTTGTTCAAAAGTATTGTCGTCCATGAAGACAGCAGATCCGTCAGCATCTTTATAGAGCATTCTCATCGCAGTCTCTTCGATGTCGGCAAGGTCGATCTTTTCATTGGACTTGAAGGTTTTTTCGAGGCACTGGCCTGTCTTGAGATTTTTGATTTTAACGCGGGTAAAGGCTTGACCCTTTCCTGGTTTTACATAATCGGCTTGAATGACGTTGAAGGGGGAATTGTCGATCTCAATCTTCATTCCCTTTTTGATGTTCGTGGCATCGACCTGACCCATAAAATCTCCTATGTGAGCCTCGATTATGCACTACCCAGAGTATTTAAATCAATTTTGTTCTCTAGTCGATCGACCTGACCCGCCAGTCTATCGGCGGTTTCTTCATTTCTGCGACGAACCCCTTCAAGTCTATCGATCTCTCTTGTGAGATCGGCTTGCCTTTGTTCATGGGCACTCAATTTAATGGTAATTTCTGAAATCTCGGACTGCCTTTCTTTGATAGTTTTCTCTAGCTCGGCAAGACTTCGTAAGTTGGTTTCGATTTGTACATGAGCCGACTCGTTGGCTTTTTTGTATGATTCAAACTGTGTTTGTGATAGCTGAAGAGACTCATCCAACTGAGAGTTGATACTTTCGGTTCTGGTAAGAAAGGTTTTTAGCTGTTCTTGAGTCTCTTTGAGGTGGGAGACTTCATCTACAAGAGAGTCTCTTGTCTCTTTAAGTTCTTGCGAAGTAGTTTTAAGTGTGGCATTTTCCCCATGCAATGTTTGGATTTGCCCCTCGAGATCAGAGAGAAGCTCGATCAACCTCTTTTGTTCCTCAAATCGACTGACATAGTAGAGAGCAAAACAGAGAATTGCTGTGGCAGCAAGGGAAAAGATGGTCAATAAGGCGCTAGATTGAAATAGGGAGATAAGAAAAACTGAAAAATTGCAGACGATGCCGACTAAGACGGTGATTGAGCGAAAATGCCAATGCCCTCGTTCGATGGGAGCGAGCTCTTCGAATTCCTCTTTCACAAGCTCCCATGCAGGAGAGATATAGTGTGAGTATAAAGATGTTTCATATAAAGGCTTGATAAAATCCATGTTAATTTTTTATAGCAGAGTTAAAGAATTTTGAAAATGATTGGATGCATTTTATGGAAAAAATATTTCAACGAATCCGCAATATCGTGGCAGGTCAATTTGAGATCAAGCCCGAGCAAGTAGAACAAAATACGCACTTTAAGTACGATTTGGGTGCCGACTCGATGGATCTGATCATGATCATTGTCGAAGTTGAAAATATATTTGGATTTACGATCCCAACCGAAGATCTGCCTAAAATATTGACCCCGTCAAGTTTAGTCAATGTTGTTCAAAGATCGATTTAGTTTTTGAACAATTTGTAAAGGCTCTCTCATAAACCCTTCATTAACCATTTTCTTGACTTTTGGCGGGGGTAGTTTTAAACTGTGCCCCTTTTAAATGGGGAGCAGTTGTGGAAAAGGTCAGAGAGCATTGGTCATCGAAGCTAGGGTTTCTTTTGGCAGCGATGGGGTCGACCATCGGACTTGGCTTGTTGTGGAAGTTCCCCTATACGATTGCCCAAAATGGGGGTGGTCTTTTTCTCCTTTGTTACTTTGCTTGCTTGTTCTTAGTAGGTATTCCATTATTTATTGGTGAGATTTTACTTGGAAGGCATTCTAAGTCTGCCGCAATTGGGGCTTTTGAGTCTGGTGCTGGTAAGGGGAGTAGCTGGGTGATGGGTGCTTGGCTTGGGATCGCAGCCTCTTTTTTGATCATGAGCTTTTACAGTGTGATCGCCGGATGGGGAATGAGCTACATTCTGATGTCACTTAACGGCTTTTATGTAGGAAAGTCGCTTGAGGAAATCGGAGATATTTATGAGCTTTTGAGTCACTCAGGCTCGATCACTCTACTCTGGCACTTTTTGTTTACTGCAATCACGATGATGATCGTCATGGGTGGTGTTAAAAAAGGGATTGAGTACTGGTCAAGGATCATGGTGAAGGTTCTGTTGGTATTGCTCTTTGGATTGTTTTTATTCTGCACTACCCTACCGGGATTTGGAAAAGCAGTGCAGTTTGTCTTTTTGCCTGATTTTGCCCAATTTTCGGTTTCGAGTGTGTTGGAAGCTCTTGGACTTGCATTGATGACAATGAGTTTGGGGCAGGGGATCATGATTTCCTATGGTAGCTATGTGCGTCAGGGGGAAGATGTGATTCGGATGTCACTTATTGTCGCTTTTTCTGTGGCAGTTGTAGCGGTGCTAGCCGCTTTGTCAATCTTCCCTATTGTCTTTTCCTTTGATATTCCAACAAATTCAGGGCCTGGATTGGTCTTTAAAACGTTGCCGTTCTTATTTGCTCAATTACCTGGCGCTCTTGTCTTATCAACTCTCTTTTTCATTTTGTTTGTCTTTACTGCCTTAACGAGTGCTATACCTTTGATCGAAGTGTGCGCCACAAACTTGATGGAAAAGTTTGATATTTCAAGGAAAAAAGCTGTTATTTGGTCGTGTGCGGGTACCTTTTTGTTTGGAATTCCTAGTGCATTAGCAGGTTCTATGGGCTTATTTCCTGAATGGCAATCGATTTTCCGTACCAATTTTCTAGACACCATCAACGACTTTTCATCGATTTGGGTCATTCCTTTAGCAGGCTTGTTTACCTCCCTGTTTATCGGTTGGGTATTGGACAGAGAAGCGATGAGGCAAGAGTTTTGTGCCGGCGGAGGTGATCTAAGAAATGTAGTCTTTCCTCTTTGGATTTTTTCCCTTAAATATGCAATTCCTGCCGCGATTGTCGTTATCATGCTTCAAAAGAGCGGGTTGTTATAAATGGAAAAGGTTAGAGAGCATTGGTCATCTAAGATAGGTTTTTTGTTTGCTGCACTCGGAGCGGCAATTGGTATTGGGGTCCTTTGGAAATTTCCCTATACGGCTGGACAAAATGGGGGAGGACTATTTCTTCTCGCTTACGTCGGTTGTGTTTTACTGATTGGGATTCCTGTTTTCATCGCTGAGTTGTTGATTGGACGTACTTCCCAGCGGGGAGCCATTCTTTCATTCGATCTGTTGGAGCAAAACAAGCCTTTCTGGAAGTGTGCCGGTTGGCTTGGGGTTATCTCCTCCTTTTTGATCATGAGTTTTTATAGTGTCGTCTCTGGGTGGGGAATGAGCTACCTTTTGGGCTCATTCATTTCCTCAACGGCAGGTAAGTCGGCCGCGGAGGTCGCCAATGTCTTTACGACCCTTCAAAATTCAGGGGATATCATTTGCCTTTGGCATTTTCTCTTCACTTTGATCACCATGTTGATCGTTTTATCTGGGGTAAGGCAGGGGATTGAAAGATGGTCAAAGATCATGACACAAGGATTGTTTGGGATGCTCCTCATCCTGGTCTTGTATTGCTGTACTTTGCCCGGTTTTGGCGAGGCCTTACGATTTATTTTGACCCCGAACCCTGCGACCTTTAAATTCTCTTCAGTAATTGAAGCTTTGGGGCTTGCCTTTTTTACCTTGTCTCTTGGACAGGGGATTATGTTTAGTTACGGCAGTTACATGAAAGGAGACAACAATATACCCCTTATGGCAACGGTGGTTTCATTGGCCGTTGTTCTCGTATCGGTGTTGGCCTCTTTGATTGTCTTCCCCGTCGTTTTTTCGTTCGGGTTTGAGCCGGCTGCAGGGATTGGGTTAATTTTCCAGACATTGCCTTACCTATTTGGTCAGCTGCCTGGGGGACAGATTCTCTCGATGATTTTTTTCACTCTGTTTACGATTACAGCGATCACATCCGCGATCGCTTTTCTTGAGGTGTGTGGCGCTAACTTAATGGAAATGTTTGGAATGAGTCGAAAAAGGGCTTTAATCATTGTTAGTTCTTTAACGTTTATTGTCGGAATTCCGGCTGCTTATTCATGGGTCGGCGGTATTTTCCCTGTTTGGCAAGAGATTTATGGGACCAATTTTCTCGACACTATCGACCAGCTTGTCTCGATTTGGTTGATTCCTATTGGTGGACTGATCACAGCTCTCTTTGTTGGGTGGAGTTGGAATAAAGAGAAGATGGAAAAAGCTTTTAAAGGGGGTGGAGGTAGCCGAGGGTTGTTCCAAGTTTGGCATCTTTGGATGAGATGGGGCGTTCCTCTGTTAATCGTCCTCATGCTTCTTCAAAAGTCCGAAATGCTCAACCTCGACCTTCTCTTCAAAAAATAATAAAATCGGATAAAAACTACCAAGCCCTTAAATACAAAGACGCTAAGAGAAGTCTTTCGGTGGTTTTTATCTGGAGTTTAGAAAATCTTGAGGTCTTTGTCGGGCCGGTCGGTCAGTAGGTCATCGAAATCTCGTAGCTCGTACCCAAAAAGTTTCGTAAAGTCAATAGCGCGGCAGCGAGAAATGAAGGTAGCTCCGTCCTCCAAAAGGGCGTTTTCGTAGGCAAAGAGAAGATGTTCCCGCGAAGTCATGAGAGGTTTCGAATTGAGCTTTAGATCTCTTAGTCGATCAATCGATTGGATCACTAGAGGAGAACGCAACGGAGTCATAAATTTAGAAAACCCTTCTTTTTCACTGGTCATGACTGTGTCGATCTCATTGTAGATTTTTAAGAGGTATTTGATCAGTTCCTTTAAATTTTTGTAAGGTGTGGTATTGCCTCGAAAAAGGTGTTCAGCTTCCGATGCAAGCTCTGAAAAGATCTGTGTGGTCGATAGATTGGGATCCTTTTGATAGACAATGTTTAGCTTAATGATTTTATCGATCATCTCCAATTCTTTAGAATTGAGCTCGTTCTTTTCTATCCGTTTAATATCAGAGACAATGTCTTGAATGATCAATTTTTCATCGATGATCGAGGTTGCATTTCCTTCGAGTTGTATCATATACGATTCAATGTAGGTCTGAATTTCTTGCGTCAACTCAACAAGTCTTGATTTGCGAACTCCTACGCTCTCTTCTAAGGTATAGGTAAATGGATCGATCTTAGACATTAAGAGTTGAGTTTTTTCAAGCAGCTCACGACCAACCTCTTCAAGGTTTTGAGGAAGAAGAAGGAACTCATGAGCTGTCTTTTCAAGGGATTCAGCCATTGCGATTTCCTCAGGTGTTAATGGGGCTGATTTGATCGGCTTGATTTCTTGTAGTTCCTCATGCAGCGCAAGAATTTGAGGGGAAAACTCTTCCGATCTTCCTCTCTTGTAAGTAGAAAGGATTGAAAGGGTGTGCATGCGAATAGCGTTTAATTTCTTATATCTGTGATCTATTAGATATTTCATAATTACTCTATTATTTTTATATTTATTTTTATTATAATGGACTGGGACGAAAAAGTCTTTCTCACTGTTCTCTTAAATAGGGAATTGAAGTATGATCCGGATTTTCAGAGGGGGAGGGGGATGGTGGTATGTTGCAAGAGCGGATGGCTCAAGTAAAAAGGAATTATGCCATAGCGGTGGCATGTTCTTTACTTGCCAATTTGAGTGTTGGGGTTGGGAATGTATTGATCAGTAAAATGCCTTATGAGATCAGCGCAGCGAGATTGTTTTTCTTTCAGCTAATCTTTAGTGGGATTTTTATTTCATTCTGGGTTTTCAGGAGGGGTTTTTCTGTCGTTCAGACAGGTAAGCTTAAGCAACATTTGATGAGGGGAATCATCGCTGTCTGCTCAGTGATTTTCTTTTATATTTCGTTGAGAGTCCTTCCTCCGGTAGATGCGGTGATCATTAAGAGCACCTCACCT
>CAYZDL010000022.1:0-20468 GCA_964477345.1 uncultured bacterium | reverse complement strand
AAAATGGGGATTTTTTTCATAAATTCGCTTTATCCCCCTTCCAAAATCAACAATTAATGACTTTTTTTCTAACTTTAAAGTCACATGGTAAGGATCGAAACTCTTTTGATCGTGATAAATGAAAGGAGAATCATTGAGTTTAAGAGAGAGCATTCTCTCTTCATCTAAATCGTAAAGAAGATAAACATTTTTCTGATCTTTCATCGTTACATAGACATACATCGATTGATTGACAATCCACGGATTCCTCTCATCCCATCTCGAACTGATATAGCGGCGTCTAATTGAAACGTCCTCTGGACCTAGTAAGAACGTGTGAGATTCCGAAATATCGACACATCCCGACCGCAAATCAACAGGGAATCGATTTACTAGTTGAGGTTCGAGAGAATGAAAAATAGGTGCTGAAGAATGGAGACGAATAATGATCGAAAAGTAAAATAGAACTTTTTTCATCTCGTTTTAGATAAATCACCAAAGACTATAGTTGTGATAAGATTAATTTGAAAAATAATAAAAAGAAAAATGAAAAATCAATTTGCGTTACAATCCTTTTTTAAAATTCTCACTATAAACGTGTTATCATGTTCATTTTTAATCATCATCGCAGCATTTATCAACTGGCAGTGGATCCCCCTTGTCCTTCCCATTATTTTTTTCTTACTCATTTCCTTACAGCAATCTTTTAATTCTGTACAACATGCAATATTCATCGCTGTCTTAATGATCTTTCTTCCTATTTTAAGTGCAATGAGCATCTTGCAAATCACAGTAATTTACTCCCTCTACTACCTCACTACAATTCTGTCGTTTGATATGGCCCTTCGAATGGGCAAAACGCTTCCTCTTCCCGATTTCCTAGTACCGATCTTTGTCCTGATTGCAATTCTACTAAAAATCCCTACAAATATTCAGTTTGGGATCTCTATTGCTTATTACCTAACTCGCAGCACTGCGCATGTCTTGTTGAATATCAAGAATCTCAAAAACAAATAACTTAGTTTAATTATTCAAGGTGTGAAGTGTCATTCCAGGTGCATAAGACAGGCGAGGCATGCTCATACCCCAAGATCGACTTGGCTCCGGTCGATAATAGAAGATGTTGACCAAATGAAACGGGCATCTTAAGCCATCTAGCACCAATGACCCGAGTGACGTGAGCACTAGAGACAAACGCGACTAACCCGTCAAGAGAAGAGGCGCACTTTAATAAATCATCGACTCGCTTTTCTATCTCTTTTGCTGTTTCCCCGCTAGGAGGATCCTGTGTAAAAATCGTCCAACCCGGATTGGTTTTATGGATTTCTTTTGTCGTTAACCCTTCGTAATCTCCATAATTCCACTCTAACAACCTTGGATCGATTTTGACTTCTGCCTCCTTAAAGCCCGCAAGCTTAAAAGTTTCTCTAGCCCTTTTAACAGGACTAGAGAAAACGTAATCAAACTTTATGTGCTTGATTGTCTTACCCAAACGTTTTGCTTCCCACCGTCCATTTGGGGTAAGCTCAATATCAGTGAAACTTGTATGCTGGCCCGATTTTGTCCAAGCTGTCTCACCATGACGTAAAAGGTAAATTTTTTTAATCACACCCATTCCTCCAACATGGAGTCCAAGACTATTTTTTTCAAGCAGCCTCTTTGTTTTTCTCATTTTCAGCCATCGTCGTCACATATTCTCTCTCTAGAACGGTACGACAAACCTCAGCCATCTGAAAATCAAGTTGTTTTAAACGTTCAAACACCATCTGAAATTGTTTGTTCTCATTTGCCAATTTACTATGAATGATCAATAATTTGGTAAAGTAGTTCAACATGTGCTTCAATAAATGAGAGCTCTCAACTTTCTTAAAGCAAGGCTTAAACGTACCATCACTTAGTCTTTCTTTTTCTACGATTTGATACTTTCTTGGACGGCCGCGACCACGTTTGACAACAGGTTCATCTGAAACTGGAGTTTTTCTTGGTCTACCGCGACCTTTTTTGACATCTAATTGATCTTTAACAGGATGTTTACGTGGACGACCAGGTCGTCGTTTTTCAGGAAGAGATGCAATTGCATCTATGTCCTCATGAACAGAATTTTCCATCTATCTACCTTTATTATTACTATTTTATGTAACCACTCGCGCAATAATGCACACTATTATGATTTCATAATAACATTTTATTTAAACTTTGAAAAGAAAAAAAGAAGAACTACCAAATTTTGGTCAGACAAATTAGCTTTTTAGTGTGAAGAATTATCGATAAATATGCTATACTTAGGGTCATTTTCGGAGAAAGAGATGCCAGTAAATGTGCTTTGTATGAAATGGGGAACCAAATACGATGAGTCTTATGTAAATAAGCTCTATAGAATGGTGAAACGTCATTTGACTCTCCCCTTTAGATTTGTCTGCTTAACCGACAATCCAAAAGGAATCGAAGAAGGAATAGAAATCTTTCCGATACCTGACATTAAAACCTTTTCGATCGAAAGAAAAAATTTCTTTTCCAAACCAATACGAGACGGCGCTTGGAAAAAACTTCTCACCTTCTCCTCACCCCTCTACGATCTTACTGGAACAGCCCTTTTTCTCGATCTTGATCTGGTGATTGTCGACAACATCGATGATTTTTTCTTTCCAAAAGGAGATTTTTTCATCATCAAGGACTGGCTTAAACCAGACGTGACTGGCAATTCCTCAGTTTATCGATTTGAGATCGGAAAACACTCAGAGATCATCGACCGCTACATCGCAGAGGAAGATAAAATTAGAGGCCTTTTTCGAAATGAGCAAGAATATTTAACAGCCTACATGAAAGAAAAAGGAATATTGGCCTATTGGGACGATGATTTAGTTAAAAGCTTCAAGCGACACTGCTTATTTCCAGGGATTCAATCATGGTTTCGTACCCCAAGACTTCCCGAAAAGGCTCGCATTATTGCTTTCCATGGATATCCTAACCCTGATCAAGCTCTCGAGGGAAATGGTGGTAAATGGTTTAGGCACATACGTCCAGCAAAATGGGTAGCAGAACATTGGAAGTAAAAATCAAAGTCTCCCAAGCTACAGCATCAGACTCTTACGAATCTGAGCTCCCTCTTGATTTGAACCAACTGATGGTAAGACATCCTGCCGCTACTTATTTTGTTCGTGTTGAATCAAATGGCCTTGACGATCTGAATATCTATTCAGGGGATATTTTAGTTGTCGATCGATCACTTGAATTGTATGAAAAAAGGATTGTCGTTGGGGTTTTAGACGGAGAATTTGTCGTTCGCAAAATTGGTCTTGAAAAACATACCGATTTTACCGTCTGGGGCGTCATTACCTACATCATCCATAAGGTCTAAGCCTCTAAATGTTTCTGCTTGTTGATTGTAATAATTTTTTTACCTCAGTTGAACTAGCTTTTGCTCCTAAGCTTAGGGGCCAACCTGTCGTTGTCTCATCAAGTAATGAAGGGTGTGTGATTGCAAGATCGAAGGAAGCCAAGGCTCTTGGAATTCCCATGGGAGCACCCCTCTTTCGATATCGCGACCTTCTGATAAAACACGATGTCGTCATCCTAGGCTGCAACTTCCCCCTTTATGGAGAAATGTCGCAGAGGATCATGAGAATACTCGAGGATTTTCAACTTGATTTCGAAATATACTCGGTCGACGAAGCCTTCCTTTTTGTCGAATTTGAAATCGATTTTTTAGGTCTTGCAGCTCAAATTCAAAGTCGCATCCTTAAATGGACAGGAATCCCTGTCTCAATTGGAATAGCTCCAACCAAAACATTAGCAAAAGCGGCAACAACATTGGCAAAATCTAATGAATCAGGGCTATTTCTCCTAAAAGATCCTCAAGAGATTGAAAACCATTTGAAAAATTTTGATGTGGGAGAAGTTTGGGGGATTGGACATCGTCTCAAAGAAAAACTTAACTCTTATAGGATTAGGACAGCCTACGATTTAATTCAAAAAAATGATACCTGGATTCGTAAGCAAATGTCTATATTGGGGCTTCGGACTGTTTATGAATTGAGAGGAACCTCGTGTCTTAAGCTTAATGAAATTTTTCCACAAAAATCGATCCTACGGTCAAGAAGCTTTTTAAATGAAATTGGCCAACTCGAGACCCTTGAACAAAAAATCGCCTCATTTGCAGAGACACTAGGTAGACGATTGCGTAAATATGGATTGGTTTGCAGCCACATATGTATATTTACCTCCTCAAATCGACATCAAAATGAACACCGATACGTCTCAGAATCGTTTCATTACCATCTCCCTGAGCCAACTTCGTACACCCCTCTATTGATTGCCAAAGCAAAAGAGTCTCTAAGAAAAATCTTTCAGAATGGGGTTCTTTATAAGAGGGCTGGCGTAATGGTTTATGGGTTGACCGATCAAAAATCAAGGCAAAACGACTTTTTCTCTAGTCAAGAGACCTCAAAACCTGAAAAGAAAGGATTGATGGAAGCCTATGACCGGATCAATCATACGTATGGGGAAAAATCTCTCTATTTCGCAGCAGAGGGTGTCTACAAAAAGCTCTTAGAAGAAACAACTACAAAATCAGGATGTTACACCACTTCTTGGAATGAGCTACTCACAATTTCTCTACCAAAATAAACACTAAAATGGTACCCTCGCCTGCTTTAATAGAAGGAGTTTGACTTGGCGAAAAAGTCCATCAATATCTTTGTGTTAACAATGATTAACATCGCAACGATCCTGAGCATCCGAAATTGGCCGATTACGGCAGAATATGGTCTCTCTTCTATCTTTTTTATTGCTCTAGCGTTGGTTTTTTTCTTTATTCCCGCAGCCCTAATCTCAGCCGAGCTAGCCTCGGGATGGCCTGATAAAGGGGGAATATTTGCTTGGGTCAAAGAAGGATTGGGGCATCGATGGGGCTTTTTAGCTGTATGGTTACTCTGGCTTGAAAACGTCGTCTATTATCCTACAATTCTTTCTTTTATCGCTGCTGCTGTTGCCTACATCTTTATGCCATCTCTAGCTCTAAATCCTCTTTTTATGTTTGGAATGATCCTCATTATCTTTTGGGCCTTGACGTTTGCGAATCTCCGAGGAATGAAAACCTCAGGCTGGATTAGTACAGTGGGGGTTATTTTTGGAGTTTTTCTACCTGGAACTATCATTATTCTTCTTGGGTTTGCTTGGATATTTGCAGGAAACACCGCCCAAATCAGCTTTTCTATGGGAGAGCTATTACCTAAGTCGACTCATATTCCCGACCTTGCCTTCCTATCGGGAGTGATGCTTGGTTTTTGTGGAATCGAAATGTCGGCCGTCCACGTCCGTGATGTAGAAAACCCTCAAAAAAATTACCCAAAAGCGATTTTTCTTTCGACTTTCTTGATCTGTTCATTGACAATTTTGGGGACGATTGCCATTGCGATCATCATTCCTAAAGAAGAGATCAGTCTCGTAGCAGGAAGTATGGATGCCATTCGTCTCTTTTTGAAAGCCTTTAAAATGGAATGGATGCTCCCCGCCCTCGCTATTTTTGTAGCTCTAGGGGGAATTGGGACAGTAAGCACCTGGATAGCGGGCCCTTGCAGAGGACTTCTCGCCGCAGGCGAAAATGGCGATTTTCCTCCATTTTTACAAAAAACGAATCGTCACAACATGCCAAGCACACTTCTTCTCCTTCAAGGGGTGATCGTCACTATTTTAGCCTCCGTCTTTATCTTTATGCCCAACGTTCAAAGTTCTTTCTGGATGTTAACCGTATTAGCTTCAATGCTCTATTCGATCATGTACGTTTTGTTGTTTATCTCAGGAATCGTTCTACGTTATAAACATCCACGGACAATTAGAAAGTACAGGGTCCCTGGTGGAAAAGTATGGGGAATGTGGCTTGTGGGAATTTTAGGTTTCATCGGAATGGCCTTTGTAATTATGATTGGCTTCTTCCCCCCCGCTGAGGTGAAAGTCTCTTCGGTATTTTGGTTTGACATGTTTTTATTGATTGGAGCGGTAGTTTCATGTGGATTCCCCTTACTACTTTTTGAACACCGTTCTAAATCTTGGAAAAAGCGTCGCTCATAAACGTCCCTACCAAGATCAAAAAATGAAGTTGTTAGTTAGATTGATTCGTTATAATAGGAAGTAGAAAATTTGACTTAAAGGACGCGATTATTGAATAAAAAAATAAATGTCTTCATGTTGTCAATGATCAACATTGCGACAATCATGAGTGTAAAAGATTGGGCTGTGAATGCAGAGTATGGCTTAGCCGCAGTCTCATTTATTGTCTTAGCATTGATTTTTTTCTTCATTCCCGCAGCTCTGATCTCAGCAGAACTTGCTACTGGATGGCCTCATAAGGGTGGTATTTTTGCTTGGGTAAAGGAGGCTTTAGGTCACCGCATGGGTTTTTTGGCCATTTGGCTACTCTGGCTTCAGAATGTGGTTTGGTACCCGACCATGCTCTCTTTCACAGCCGCAGCAATTGCTTACATTTTTAAACCTTCACTAGCCCACAGTCCAGTCTTCATTTTTTGGACGATTTTAATAATTTTTTGGGCTTTGACCATTGTTAATCTAAGAGGAATGGAGACTTCACGCTGGATTAGCACCATAGGTGTCATTTTTGGAATTTTTCTTCCAGGCGCTGTGATTATTCTCTTTGGTTTTGCTTGGGTATCAGCTGGAAATGCTCCTAGCGTAAACTTTTCCTTCAATGAAATGCTACCGAAACTAAATCATTTGCCCGAACTTGCATTTTTCGCAGGAACTATGCTCAGCTTCTGTGGGATCGAGATGTCTTCCGTACACATTCGAGACGTAGAGGCACCTCAAAAAAATTATCCTAAAGCTATTTTTTTCTCCGCCTTCTTGATTAGCTCACTATCGATTATGGGGACACTTGCGATCGTAGTGACAATCCCCAAAGAAAAAATCAGCATCGTGGCAGGCAGTATGGAGGCCATTGACCTTTTCCTAAGGACATTTAAAATGGAATGGCTTGTTCCCGCCGTTGCAATCCTGGTCGCACTGGGAGCTGTTGGAACAGTGAGCACCTGGGTGTCCGGACCCTGTCGCGGATTGCTAGCTGCCGCCGAAAAAGGTGACTTTCCTCCCCTTCTGCAAAGAACAAACCGGCACGGCATGCCTATTGCTCTCTTTTTAATTCAAGCAATCGTCGTCACAGTCTTGGCAACCGCATTCTTCCTAATGCCAGATCCTCAAAGTTCTTTCTGGCTCCTCACTGTTATCACCGCTGAGCTTTACTCCGTCATGTATATCTTGCTTTTCATCTCAGGAATTGTCCTAAGATATAAACACCCTAGAGTCAACAGAGAATACCGTATTCCGGGGGGAGAGAGATGGGGAATGTGGATTGCAAGTACACTTGGAATTATCGGGACAACATTTGTGATCATCGTTGGATTTTTCCCTCCACCAGGGGTGGGCATCTCATCGGTTTTCTGGTTTAATAGTCTCCTCGTAGGAGGGATCGCGATTTCTTGCAGCGTTCCCATTTTGATCTACCAATTTAGATCTGAATCTTGGTCAACCAGAACTCGCTAAGAAGTCGTTTTTAAATACTCTCTAAAAACCTATATTCGAAAATACTCTTTTGATAAGATTACCCTTCTATGTGTGGAATTTTTGGTCATATCAGTGTCGGTGGAAAAAACTCGGCAAGTGTCTGTCTTCAAGGGCTCAAATTTTTGGAGTATCGAGGATACGACTCTGCAGGTATATCAGGAATTCACAAAAAAAAGCTGAAGTCTTTTAAGCATGTCGGGAAGGTCTCGAATCTTCAGAATCTCAATCTTCATCTTGGAATCGCAATTGCACACACTCGTTGGGCAACCCACGGTGCTATCACAGAAGCTAATGCCCATCCCCATTTTGACGAGAAGAAAGAGATCTCAATTGTTCATAATGGAATCATAGAAAACTACTTAGAGATCAAACAAGAGCTCATTCGAGAAGGAATTACATTTCAGTCAGAAACAGACACTGAAGTTGTCGTACACCTTCTATCTAAAGAGTATCAAGGCTCTCTCTTTGAAGCTATGAAGCAGGTCACAAAAAAGCTTCGAGGGAGTTTTGCTCTAGCAGCCATCTCTTCTAATGAGCCTGGAACTATTGTCTGCGCGGTTCGCTCAGCACCTTTAATTATTGGGATATGCCGCGAATCAAACGACATCTACCTCTCTTCAGACGCCACCGCTTTTTCAGGAATGTCTCTCGATGTCTTTTACTTACTCAATGACGAAATCGCAAGCCTAACTCGTGACAAAATTTGCGTCATCAATAAATACGGGATCGAACTTGTAAAAAATTTAGAGCGTCTAGAATTAAAAAATGCAAAGCTCGATAAAGAGGGATTTGATCACTATCTGATCAAAGAGATCGTTGAGCAGCCTCAAGCTCTCAGACGAGTCCTTTCAGGAAGAATCGATGAGGTTAACATGACTCCTATCTTCCCTGAATTGACGATTGAGGATAAAGTCTATCAAGAAAGTGATCAGATTATCATCCTTGGCTGTGGAACCTCTTACCACGCCGGGTGCATTGCAAAATCGATGATTGAGAAAATGACGAAAAAACCTGTTTTCGTCGAAATCGCCTCTGAATTTCGTTATCGAGACCCCTTAATCACAGAAAGGACCCTGGTCATCGCAATTTCTCAATCGGGGGAAACTGCTGATACAATCGCAGCTATTGAGCTAGCCACACAAAAAACCTCACACATCATAGCCCTTTGCAATGTGATGAGCTCTACGATTGCGCGAATGGTAAAAAACACCATCCCTCTTAAAGCAGGGCCTGAAATCTCGGTTTGCTCAACAAAAACCTTCTCAACTTCTCTTCTTATCCTGCTGCTTTTAGCGATTAAATTCGGAAGAACCAATCTCTTGAATAAGCTAGAGGCCGCTCGCCTTTTCTCTGAAATGGAAAAAATGATTATTGCCACAAACGAAGTTCTAAGACGCAGAGGCGAAATCGAAGAGCTTGCACGCAAGACAGCCCAGTATGAACATACGTTTTTCATCGGAAGGCAAGAGATGTTTCCGACTTGCCTTGAAGCAGCACTCAAGCTAAAAGAACTCAGCTACGTCAACGCATTAGGGATTGCTGCAGGAGAACTCAAACACGGCACCATTGCTCTCATTTCCGCTCAAAGCCTCACAATCGCTCTTTGTGGAAATGAAAAAACAGAGGAAAAAATGGAGAGCAACATGATGGAGATCATCTCTAGAAACGGCCCTGTTTTTGCCTTTGCTAATGAAGGTTCTTCTTCAATCCGGAAGCTTACCGAAAATGTGATCTACTTACCAAAGCTTTCAGACACATTCTCTCCTTTCCTTTATGCAGTGGCGACTCAACTTTATGCTTATTATGTTGCAAAAGAAAGAGGTTGTGATATAGATCAACCAAGGAATCTTGCAAAATCGGTAACGGTTGAATGAAAAAATTGATTAAGACCCACCTTTGGGTTCTAGGCATTCTCTTCTCGATCTCTCTTATTTTATTTTTTGCCCTTCCAACCCTTCTCTCCACTAAGAAAGGAACAGCCTACCTATTAAAAGATCTCGAAAAACGGTTTGGAGGTAATTATGAAATTGATCAGCTTCAATTTAGTTGGTTCGGCACCCAGCGAGCAGTAGGGATAAAAGTCCATAAGGATGAAAAACACCTTATGGCGGACGAATTTACTCTCAACATGTCCCTACTAAAATTCCTTAAAATGCGAAATTACACTCTAGAGCTTATCTATTCAGGTGATCTTCGGATCAAAAACGCCTCATTTTTTCTAAGCAGTGGCTCCTCAATCACAAACCTAAATCTCGATGGGGATAGTCGAACACATACCATTCACCTTACAGCAAAAACTAAAATTGATAACGAAGAAGACGGATATATTGAAGTCACTGGAAAGCAAGGCGATTCATTGGAATGGCATGGGCATGTCGAAAGGCTTCCAATTGGTTATGTAGAATTTATGCATCCTGGATACCCCTTCATAGCGATCATAGGAAATTGGGCAAACATCATATTGGACTGCGTAGATAACAGGCTTAACCTTTCCTTCAACAGTCCAAATCTTCAGTTTAAAACCTGCGGAAAACTTGAAGACGGCGTCTATTTTCTTCTTGAACCGATGACAGTCTATTACACTTTAAATGAGGCCTCCAGCGATGAAATTTTTAAAAAATGCTCAGTAAAACCTGTCTCCTCAGAGCTTATTGTCGGTAAAATAGAGCCAAGAAATACCTACTTCTCCTACTACCCTTTTAGCGTTGATGCTATTTCAATCAGCTCTATGAATTGGAATTTAGGAAAAATGATCTTCCGAAATTTCGGCACTTTTTCTGACATTCTTTCGGTCGTCAAACTAGAGGTTAGAAAGAACAAGGACGTTCCCATTTGGTTTCAGGATTTACCTTTAAGTGTTGAAAGGGGCGTCATGACCGCAAAAAGAACGGAAATGCTCATCGACAACACCTATGAACTGGGCTTCATGGGTAAGGTAGATTTTAATACCGAAACTGTCGATGGAAACTTAATCCTGACAGCCCAAGTTTTAAGAAAGGTGTTTCATTTAAAAAAGATCCCTTCTACTTATACTGTCATGATGAAGACAGATGGCCCCTATTCTGACATTAAGATCCATAAATCAATGGCCCTGCGAGAAATAGGCCGTGTTGTCATCACAGAAAAAGCCAATCTTCCGATTTTGCCCATGCCAGTTGTCAATCCCCCACCAGCAAGACAGCCTGTACCTTGGGGTAACCTTCAATAAACCTATAAATTTTTCTTAAACTACCGAGATTTCTTTGCAAAGGTAAACATCTTGAATCGCATGAAGGAGTCTTACCCCGTCTTTCATCGGTTTTTGGAAAGCCTTACGACCTGAAATAAGTCCCATGCCGCCTGCTTTCTTATTGATACAAGCAGTCAATACAGCTTGTTGAAGATCATTATCCCCTGAGGCTCCCCCGGAATTAATAAGGCCTACGCGACCACAATAGCTATTGATCACCTGGTAACGAGTTAGATCGATCGGATGAGGAGATGACAACTCGGTATACATTTTTTCATCATATTTCCCAAATTTGAGGGTTTTAAAACCGCCATTGACTGTTGGAAGCTTCTGCTTGACAATGTCGGCCTGTATTGTAGCGCCTAGATGATCCGCTTGACCTGTTAAGTCAGCTGCTGTGTGGTAATCAACTCCATCAACTTTGAAAGCATTGTTTCGAGTATAACACCACAATACCGTAGGCATTCCGAATTCGTGAGCCATCTCAAACATCTTGGCTACCTCAACAATCTGCCGACTACTCTCTTCGGAACCAAAATAGATTGTCGCTCCAACAGCAGCAGCTCCCATCTCATAGGCAGACTTGACTGTACCAAACATCACTTGGTCGTATTTATTTGGATAGGTCAAAAATTCATTGTGGTTGACCTTCACGAGAAAAGGAATCTTATGCGCATACTTTCTTGAAAGGATCGAAAGGACACCAAATGTAGAGGCAACAGCATTACATCCCCCTTCAATAGCCAATTTCACAATGTTTTCAGGATCAAAATAGAGAGGATTAGCAGCAAATGAGGCTCCCGCTGAATGCTCAACCCCTTGATCGACTGGCAAAATCGACAAGTATCCGGTACCATTGAGGCGACCGTGATAGAACATTCGATGAAGGTTTCCTAAAACTCGATTGTTCCGATTAGATGCCACAAATATCCGATCTACAAAGTCGGGACCCATAGGCTGTAAAAGAGTCTTTGGAATTTTAGGGCTCTTAAAATCCAAAACCGATGGGCCATATTCACCCAGAATCATCTCAATCTCTTGGTACATTCTCGACTCCTGCTAATGCTTAATTGACGATACTATGCCAAACAATTGGGTTTCTATCTAGATTTTTTTATACTGAACCAACTTCAAAGTGTCTTCAGTATAGGATCAAATCCTGACATAAGACCAACTCTGAGGTTGGCTTCCTTTGTAGGGCATGATCCCATGAAAAATTCGTGAATCACCGTCAAAGACCAAAGGGAGGAAATACTTATCTCCTTCCCACATGTTGAGCTCCATAATCCGATCGACATCCTGCCATATCAGATCCCCCTCATGATTCGTTTTTTGAACCTCTCCCTGAAATTTAGTGATGAGAAAAATAAAACCGAATGAGCCGGTATCATCTCCTCCAAACCCTTTCCAATTAATGGTCCCCCTTAACTGCATCTCAGTCGGAATGATTCCACCCTCCTCTTCGATCTCTCTCTTCATCCCAGAAATGATGTCTTCATAAGGATCGAGCTTACCCCCCAAACCATTGAATTTCCCCAGATGATGATCATTCTGACGCTTATTTCTATGAATCATTAGGACTTGTTTAAGATCGGGCGACAATACGTACCCTAGAGTCCCTATAAGAGGGTGATAATGGTCTTTCATATCGGTTATTTTAGTATACCTTGCGAATTTTCCATAAACTTTTTATAGTTGTTGGGAGACTATAATCATCTTATTGGTGCATGGCAAGCTTAAAGTATTTTGTTTTTAAATTTTTTTACCTACTTGTGACTCTGTTTTCCGTCATTACGCTCACCTTCGTCTTGATGAAATCGATCCCAGGAGATCCGTTCATGCAAGAACAAGCGATCCCTGAAGAAATTTTGCAATCTCTCCACGCTCACTACGGACTTAATAAGCCTCTGCACGTTCAATATTTCAAATATTTGAAAGGGATCGTCACATGGGATCTTGGACCTTCATTCAAATACGAAGGAAGGACCATCAACGACATCATTAGAGAGGGCTTCCCTATTTCAGCAGTACTGGGGCTCTTCTCCCTGTTCCTTTCCCTCTTCTGGGGAATACTTTGGGGGTCGATTGCTGCTTTTTACCGGGGGAAATGGCAAGACCGGGCAGCGATGGTTGTCGCCGTTTTTGGAATGTCGGTACCCAGCTTTATCATGGCTACTATTTGCCAATACATCTTCGCGATGAAACTTGCCATACTCCCTATTGCAAGATGGGGGACATTTAGCCATATGATCCTCCCAGCGATGGCCCTCTCAGCTTTTCCAATGGCTTTCATCGCTAGGTTAACAAGATCTTCCATGGTGGAAGTTCTACAAAAAGAATATATCTTAACGGCAAGAGCAAAAGGGCTATCAAGCTTCGCAATCTGGAAAAACCATATCCTAAAAAACAGCCTCTTGCCAATTGTTTCCTATGTCGGATCATTATTTGCCAATGTGATCACAGGAAGCTTTGTAGTCGAACGAATATTTGGAATCCCAGGTCTTGGAGCTTGGTTTGTCAACAGCATTATTAATCGAGACTACACAATCATCTTAGGATTGACCGTTTTTTATAGCACCCTACTCATGATCACGATGTTTATTGTCGACCTCTTATACTACTTCATTGACCCCAGAATTAAAAAGAAGGTAAGCTCCTATGGTTATAAATTACTGGGAAGATAGCTGGCGCCGTCTAAAATCGAATAAGAGCGCTATGATTGGCTTAACCTTTCTTCTCTTTTTATTAATTTTTGCCATCATAGGCCCCCTCTTTTCAAAGGTCACCTACTATGATACAAGTCTTCCTCTGAAAAACACCCCTCCCTGCCGTGCATTTATCTTTGGATCTGATGAATTAGGACGCTCTCTCTATATTCGGATCTGCTGGGGTGCACGGATTTCCCTCTTCATTGGAATCACCGCCGCACTTATCGATATGATCATTGGCGTTTTCTATGGCGGAGCAGCAGCCCTTTTTGGGAAAAAAGTCGACGAATTCATGATGCGAATTGCCGATATGCTCAATTCTCTACCTCACCTCCTGATTGTCATTCTTTTAACAGTCCTCATGGATCAAGGAATCTTATCGATCATCATCGCCATGACTCTCACAGGATGGATCAACATGGCCCGTATTATGCGAGCTCAAATGATCTCCCTCAAAGAACAAGACTTTGTGATGGCTGCTATGGCCATCGGCGCCTCCAGATGGCGCATTTTATGGCGCCACCTAATCCCGAATTGCTTTGGATCGATCATTACCACCGTCACCTTAACAATACCCCACGCCATCTTTACTGAAGCCTTTCTATCGTTTTTAGGTCTAGGAGTACAAGCCCCCTTTGCAAGTTGGGGAACAATGGCCTCCGACGGTCTGCCCGCCATGTCTTTTTACCCGTGGAGACTTTTTTTCCCTGCAGCATTTATTAGTTTGACTATGTTAGCCTTTAACATGCTAGGAGATGGAATGAGGGATGCTTTTGATCCGAGGTTAAGAAAATGAAAGAAATTCTCAAAGTTCTTAATCTATCTATCAAGTTTTCAACTCTATACCAAGAGATTGAAGCCGTCAAAAATGTCTCCTTTTCTCTCTACAAAAAAGAGGCTCTTGCCATCGTAGGGGAATCTGGGTGCGGTAAAACAGCTCTTGTTAAATCGATCATGGGGCTTAATCCAAAAGAGACCGCAAAAGTTACCTCAGGAGAAATTTGGTACAAAAATAAAAACCTTCTTGAACTTTCAGAAGACGAATTAAGAGGCTACAGAGGCAATGAGATTGGGATGATCTTTCAAGACCCGATGGCTTCTTTAAATCCGACCATGAAAGTAGGTAAACAAATTGAAGAAAGCTACCTTCTCTATCATCCAAACGCCACAAAATACGACGCTTATGAACAAGTTCTCTCCCTGCTCTACCTCGCTGGGATCCCAGATCCTGAAAAAAGGTACCATCTCTATCCATTTGAGTTATCAGGCGGGATGAGACAACGGATCATGATTGCCATATCACTTGCAGCAAACCCCAATGTTTTAATCGCTGATGAGCCCACTACCTCCTTAGACGTAACGATACAATCACAAATCCTTGATCAATTAATGGCCATTCAAAAACAGATGGGGATGAGCATCATTTTTATTACCCACAACCTCGCTCTTGTCGCAGGATTCTGTTCGAGAATCATCGTCATGTATGGAGGGACGATTGTAGAATCAGCCACGACAGAAGTTCTTTTTAGCAATCCCAAACACCCCTACACAAAAAAATTACTCGCCTCGATACCCCGCATTAACCTGACAAAAGATGATAAACTCACTCCCATTGAAGGACACCCACCTTCTCCCCAAGAAAAAATCACCGGATGCCCCTTCCATCCCAGATGCCCTTTCAAGACACAAGAGTGCATGATGACCATCCCCAAATTGGCCCCCTGCGGCGATTCAGAAGTCGCTTGCTACCACCCTCACAATGTAACCAACGACGAGATTTCTAGGAGGGTTTATGAACCCGTCTAACAAGATCATAGAGGTCAAAAATCTATACTCCTCATACACTATGAAGGGAAAGGAGTTTTGTGTTGTTCAAAATGCCTCGTTTGTCATTCAAAGAGGAGAAACCTTAGGACTCGTCGGCGAATCGGGATGCGGGAAAACGACCATTGGAAAACTATTGCTAGGATTGATTCCTCCTTCGTCAGGGGAAGTCTTATTCGAAGGTCGTCCCGTCCACAAAATGAATAAATCAGAACTGTTTGAGCTTAGAAGAAATTGTCAAATGATCTTCCAAGACCCTTATGGTTCAGTCAATCCCCGAATGACCATCCAAGAGATCATCTTAGAACCTCTGCACATCTACAAAATTGGCACCCTAAAACAAAGAAACGAAAGGGTCCAAGAACTCTTGCTACTCGTCGGCCTCGACAACTCATTTTCGACCCGCTACCCCCACGAACTCTCAGGCGGACAAAGGCAACGAGTGGTGATTGCACGTGCTCTAGCCCCAGGTCCTAAATTTCTCATCTGTGACGAGCCGATTGCTGCACTCGATGTTTCGATCCAAGCACAGATCATCAACCTCTTTAAAGAGCTTCAAGAAAAACTTGGCCTCACTTACCTTTTGATTTCTCACGATCTTGCAGTCGTCAAGTATTTAGCCACCTCGACCCTTGTGATGTATCACGGACAAATTATCGAAAAAGCAGACAATGACGAACTTTATCAATTTCCTCTTCATCCCTACACATCAGCACTGATTGATTCAATCCCGATACCCGACCCTGAATTAGAAAAGAAGCGCAGGCGCCTTACCGTTTGGGGCGAACCCCCCAGCCCCTTTGAAGAGGTTCATGGATGCCCCTTTGCTAGCCGCTGTCAAAAGAGGCTCGATATTTGCTCTCACGTTGCCCCACTGCCTGTAGAAGCAAGAAAAAATCACAGTGTCTCATGCCACCTTTTTACCTCGGATCATCCAAATCATCTTTCGGACTCTTCTTCTGAAAAAGAGTATGAGACCGCTCCTTAGACTCCTGCTCAGAGCGGCAAACCCAGACACGGCATTGTGCTTGCTGAAGAATTTTTTCCGTTACTGGCCCCAGGGAAGTTGGTTTTCTTACCCCCAAGATCACAAGATCAAACCCCTCATTGCTAACCAAATCGCAAATAACCCTAACAACCGAACGGTCTCTAACCATCTTCACATGCATCTTTACTTTCTTCTCGATTCCAATCGCCTTTGCCCTATTCAGAATAGCTTCGGAATAGGTCTCTCTCTGAAGAAGAGAAGTATTAATAGGCATCATATAGGAGACTTCAACCACATGCACAACCGTCAACTCAGCATCATAGAGACGCGCAAGATCACAGCCAATGATGACAGTTTCTGTAGCTAAGTGACCTCTAGTAGGCAGCAAAATCTTCTTGATTTTATGCTCTTTATAATCACTTATTTGAATCTTCTCTATCTCAACTTTACCTGCTGCAGGAAGATCGTGCCTTTTCCGATGAAAAAAATAGATACACAAACCAATAATGATCCAACCAAGCCCCAGGTATCTTCCATCTGGTTTTGTGATCACCACAAGACACCAAACGGAAAAGGTCGAAACAACCCCAAACAATGCAGTGACAGGAATCCGAGCTTTTCCGAAAGGGATATTGAATGGCACTCTAAAAGGTCTTTCTTTCTTTGGATACTTGATCCGGTGCATGATCAAAGACAAATGGGCACAAAAAAACGCCATCATCGCACCGAAATTGTATAAGTCGGCTAAAAAAGCGATCTTCCCCCAACTCCAAATGACAATCAGACTAGCTAACGCTGCAAACAAGATTAACGACACGTAGGGAGTTTTATACTTTTTATGCAAATTGTAAAAAACCCGAGGCAACTGGAAGCACTCTCCCATATTAAACGACAATCGTGAAGCCCCCATCAACCCCGCATTTGCCGCCACCATCAAAATGACAGCCCCCAAAATCCCCACCCATGGAGCTAAAAGTGCTCCCCCAAATGGCAATCCCTGGACAATTCCTGAAATCGGATCTTCAAGATAAGTAGTCGACAAAGATTGCGGGGTCAACGCAGAAAGAGCCACAACAGAAATCCCGGCATAGACAACCAATAAAGTCCCCATCGAAAGCATAATCGCCCGAGGTACCGTTTTCGATGGAGCCCTCGCCTCACTCGACAGCTGAGTCATCGACTCGATCCCTGTGTAGGCAACCATGGCCATTGCAACACCGTGCCAGAATTCAGCCCATGTCGGCGACCACAACTTATCACTTCCACCAATCACCACATGCTTAATTAGGTCAGGAAGCCGCACCAAAGTAATCGCTCCAATTACTATGATCGCCAGTTGAGTGAAGATCGTCAAAAAAGTCAATACGATCGAAAGCCTAGTCGAATGCTTGCTACCCCGAATGTTTATCCCCAATAACCCCAAAATCATCAAAATCGTAAAAATGATTTTACCCTGAACAGACTTCAGAATAGGGAAAAAATAAGAAAGATAAGGAGCTACCGAATACGATGAGATCGCAATCGTCACAATGTAGTCTAAAAGTAAGCCCCATCCTGCAATAAACGAAATCAAATCATTGAATGCCTTTCGCGAATAAGAGGCCGATCCTCCCGACTCGCTAATCACTGAAGACATCTCTGCATAAGTTAATGCCGTGCAAACAAAGACCACCCCCGCTAAAAGAAGAGCAATCGGTGTTGCCCCCAAAGCATAAAGAGCTGTAATCCCCAAGGCATAGTAGATCGAAGATCCCAGATCCCCATACCCAACTGCAAATAAATCGAATAGACCAAGGACCCGCTTCATCTTCCCCCGGTCGATCTGAGTAATCTTTCTTCTAGATTTAGAACCTTCCATACTTGATAAATACTAATTATTTAGTTATAATTTCAACCTAAACAAAGGTTTTCCAATGCAAATAAAGGGCGTTCAATTTGAGCATTTGACTCAAAAGCCAATAAAACTGACTCAAATTCAAGACTACTCAGAGAAACTCAAAGAGCTCCCCGATGATCAATTAAAATATTTCTTTACTCTACATGAAAAAACTGAAAAAGAGCCCAAGCGAACCTATAACGAAATTTTTGATTTTCTCAAACGGTACCCCACCATCCCTGAAGCTCTCGCCTTACTAGCCTACAATCACATCCAACGCCGAAAAGTTGCAAGAGCTGATGAAACGATCGCCTTTAACTATAAGCACAACCCTGAGCACCTCCTTACAAGAATCAATTATGCCGATTACTGCCTCCGTCGAAAGAGGCCTGAAATGGTCGCTGAAATCTTTGAAGATGTTTATGATCTTGCAGAGTTATACCCTGAACGAGAAATGTTCCACATAGAAGAATACCGAGCCTTTCACACAGTCATCGCTCAATACTATTATGATATTGAACACATTGAAATTGCGGAAAACCATCTACTCCTAGCCTCAAATGTAGCCCCCAAACATCCAAGCATCATAAGTCTCGCTCGCAAAATCTATAAAGGGAAAGGACATAAACGATGAGCTATACCCTAACCGTCACCAACCCCGTCAACCATATAGTCTGGAAAAAACCTCTTGCTGACGACGAGGTCACCTCTGTCAAAGAGATGGCCGAAAAGGGAAAACCGATCACTCCTTTTTGGGCTGCTCTATACCCTGTACGAACCGACTATCTCGATAATTTTGCAGAAGATTTTTTTATTCCAACGACCCTAAATACACTCACAGAAAAAGACGATGACCTTTGTCATCGAATTGTCGAGATCATTTACGCCTTAGCCTTCGATATCATCACATTCCTCATTCGCTTGATTACCGCACTCCCCCGAGTCATCTATAATTCACAACAAAAGCCACTTCCTTTCTTCAGATATCTCAAGCAGAACCATGTGGATGAAAAGCTCCTTATAGGAGATCGAGTACTAGTAAAAATAACCACTATTGCAAAAAAGGTATACGAACACACCGAATTTCCCAGTTACTATACACAAGTCCCACATACCATTGCTCCCCGAGAAGGGGGTTACCAGTTTAGAATAGGAGGACAATCATGAGCTATACCCTAACCGTCACCAACCCCGTCAACCATTTAGTCTGGGAAAAAACCCTTGCTGAGGGCGAAGTCGACTCTGTAAAAAAGGAAATAGAGGAAGGAGGCATTAAACCAGTCGATGCATTTTTTACCCAGCTTTATCCTGCCCGCACCGATACCCTTTGCAATTTTGCTAAGGATCTCTTTCTCCCTGCCACATTCAATATGATGGAAAGAAGCCACAACATCGCACTTATTATTCTCACCTTTATCAGTGACGCCATCACTCTGATTGCTCGCTTGATCACCTGCATCCCAAGGACTATCTACAATTCACAACAAAAGCCGATCCCTTTTTATAAATACCTCACTGATAATAGAGTTAACCCTAAGATCTTCGAGGGTAATCGGGTTATTGTAGATATTCTTTTAACTAGAGAAGAGACCTCACCTAACCATACTAGTATTCAGAAAATGACTGAGACATTTTCGGTAAACTTTATTGCACTCCCCAAAGCAATAGCCCCTATTAGTTACACTTGGAGTGACTACGGGTCAACAACTGGTCTCAGATCATCTTCGGAAGTTGGAACAAGACATGCTCCTCAGTAAAGACCACCTCTTCGGTCTCTGAGACACCGAGCTCCTCAAGCCTCGCAATACACCGCTGCACGATATCTTCAGGAGTAGAAGCTCCGGCACTCAACCCAATTGCCTCACACCCTTCAACCCACTTAGGATCAATTTCGCACTCTGAATTAATTAAATACGAAGGGATATTTCTTCGGGCACCCACCTCGCGGAGTCGATTCGAGTTTGAACTCGATGGATCACCCACAACTAATATCAAATCAGTCACTTCCGCAATATCTCTTAGCGCCATCTGTCTATTAGTTGTTGCATAGCAAATCGAAGTAGAGGGCAATGTCTCAATTTGCGGATACCGCTCTAACAAAGCATCGGTAATTTCCTTTACATCATCGAGACTAAGTGTCGTCTGAGTCACATAAAAAAGGCGATCCTGCTGCGTAAAGGGAAGCTTTTGCACCTCAGCCACTGATTCGACCACAGTAGTGACCTCAGGCGCCTCGCCCGCTGTTCCGATAATCTCAACGTGATTGCGATGTCCGATCAAAATAATCTG
>CAYZDL010000021.1:20131-20547 GCA_964477345.1 uncultured bacterium | reverse complement strand
ACTTGGGACCTCGACATTATCAGTGTCGCGCTCTAACCAACTGAGCTATAACCGCGAAATTTGGAGACTAGGAGATTCGAACTCCTGACCTTCTGAATGCAAATCAGACGCTCTACCAACTGAGCTAAGTCCCCTTATTTGCCATTGGCTATTGGTAAACATGTCCGGCAAAAGAGAAGACACAACGATAGGACAACATCCTTTTTTTGACAAGGAGTTTTCTTTTATTCCTCTTTCTGGCAGAATTAGCCCCAAGTAATTAACAACTTATTTTAGCTCATGGCACACCAAGACCTTATCCAGCTATAGTCAACATAGCCATTTTGATTGATCTGCTCAGTTGATTTTCAAGTTTTTAATCTGATGTGAAAGCATCCATCTTGTCAAAAAGAATAAGAAATGAATATAGGTATTTG
>CAYZDL010000021.1:11567-20121 GCA_964477345.1 uncultured bacterium | reverse complement strand
GGTGAGCTTTGGAGATTATCCTCTCCAATGATGGTTAGCTTCTTTTCGATGATGTTGATGATCTTCGTAGATCGTCTTTTTCTCTCAATGTATTCAACAGAAGCCCTTAACGGGGCCGTACAAGCAAGTACTCTGGGCTGGGTCTTTATCCTCTCCTTTGTAACAATGGGAGCTATGTCAGAAGTGTTTGTCTCCCAATACAATGGAGCCAAAAAATACGATCAACTGGGGCGTCCTGTATGGCAAATGATCTGGTTCTCAATTGGCTCAATCGTCGTTTTCTCTTTTTTGGCTTTCGTAGGTTCTTGGATGATCTATAATCCAGTCACTAAACCTCATGAATATGACTTTTTCCGCTTTTTTATGCTCTCAGGACCTGTCTTTACTTTGTTAACAGCCTTGGGAGGGTTTTACATTGGGCGAGGAAATACTAAGATCATGCAATGGCTTGCTATCTTAGGGAATGCAATTAATATTTGCCTCGACCCTATATTTATCTTTGGAATCAAGGGGTATTTCCCCAGCATGGGGACCAAAGGGGCTGCAATAGCCACAGGAATTGGGACTCTCGTTGAGGTAATCATTTTAGCCGTTCTTTTTCTCCGTAGAAAAAATAGAGAAAAATATGGAACTGCCCATTATCAGTTTAATAAAGAGCTTTTTATCAAAACTCTTAAGGTCGGTCTCCCCCCTTCTGTTTTCGTTGCCATTGAAATACTTGCCTGGGCAGTCTTTTATCACATGATGGCCCAAATTTCGAATATTCACATCTTGGTTGCCAGTGTCGTTCAAAGCATCTTGCTGCTATTCCTCTTCTTCGGAATGGGGCTTGAAAAAGGGGTCATTGCCCTTGTGGGCAATTTCATCGGTGCAAAAACTCCTGAAAAAGTAAAAAAGGTTCTCACATCAGCGATCAAACTAAACGCCATTTTCATGCTTTTTGCCTCACTATTTTTACTTTTGAGACCCTCAATACTGGTCGATTGGTTTTTCAGCAATCCCGAAGCCCTTGAACTTACGGTTGATTTTTCGACAGTTGACTTGGCCACTGTGAAATATTACACAAAACTTGGTTTAGCAATGTCGCTCTTCTACATCTTCTTTGAAAATGTAAGATGGGCCATTAATGGTGCTCTAACTGCAGCGGGAGATACGATGTTTTTATTAGTTGCAGGAGCCCTCAGCATCTGGTTTTTCATGCTGATTCCAACCTACTTCTTTGTCATTCTTCCCAAAGCAACTATCGATGTGGCTTTTTACATCTGGGTCTTCTATGCTTTCGCAGCTTGCGCAATTAACTATTCAAGATTCCTTACCGGAAAATGGAAGAAAAAAGAACTTCTAAAACAAGAAGTTCCGGAAGAGGTTCAGTGAGCCGTTGCCCCAAGCTTTTTTTAGCTCCAATGGAAGGTGTTGGTTGTCAGCCATTTCGTAAAGCGATAGCTACTATAGGCGGATTTGATGAAGCCTCGACAGAATTTCTCAGGGTTCCTTGCAATGCCCATGTCTCAAGCCTAGCAAAGAAGTACGCTCCCAACGATACCTATCCCATTCCACAAGCTGCACAGATTATGGGCTCCATCCCTCATCTCATGGCTGAAATGACCCTGGCTCTAATTCAAAGGGGTGCCCCACGTGTTGACCTCAATTGCGGTTGCCCCTCCAATACTGTGACAGGAAGAGGCGCGGGCTCTTCCCTTTTGAAGACGCCTGATCTACTCTATGAAATTACGAAAGCAATGGCCGATGTAGCACTACCGTCAAAAGTTCCAGTTACAGTCAAATTACGCTCGGGATTTAACGATACTACCCTTTTTTCTGAAAATCTCCTCGCTGCCCAAGAGGCTGGAGCGGCATTCATAACTTTGCATCCACGCACAAAATTTGATGGGTACAAACCCCCTGCTGATTGGAGCTTAATCGCGCGGGCAAAAAAGCTTCTAAAAATCCCTCTTGTTGGCAATGGAGACATTAAAACGCCTCAAGATGTCGTACGCATGCTCGAAATGACTGGATGCGATGCCATCATGATTGGAAGAGGGGCCGTAATAGATCCTTGGATCTTTCACAAAACAAAGGCCCTTTTTCAGGTAGACCACACCCCCTCAAACTGGGAAGATACAGAAAATTATATTCGAAGTTATTTCAAATTCCATTTAAGTGCGCCCATACGAACACAAATCAATCAATTAAAACAGCTTGGATCTTTTCTCTTCCAATATACGCCAGAGCTTATGGAACTAAGACCTCAAATTCTCACCTGCCGAGAAGAAAACCCCCATCAATTTCTCGAACACCTCATTTCAACTTATGGCTCACAGCAAAACAGCGTGATATCACAAAGCTGCTAGCCAACAATGCCCCTATCCAAACCAAAATGTAGAGCGGCCAATCTCCAAAGTTAAATGGGTGGCTAAGATCAGGCCTTACTGCAAGAAACATAAAATTTGTATCGAACAAATAGTTAAGCACCATGATAAAGGGAACAACCAAGCTAAAAGCCATAGGAGTTTTGAACCAAGAGAGCTTTCTTGGCCTCATCCCTAAAAAGAAAGTCAAATAAATGGGGGCAAACACCACCAAAATATGCTCGATGTAGTAAATAAGAAAAAGAATCAGATCACTTCCATAAAGAATCGCAGGGGAAACAAAAGCTTGTATTGGGGCAATAATCCCCAGAAAGATTGATAGTTCGTAGCACCATTGATCCTTAGTATAAAGACAAAAAATCGCCGAAAAAGTCATGAAATTGCAAAGTTCGAGCGGTAGCACGTGTAAACTCCAGATCCCCAAATAACCGTAGTAAAACTGCTTGAAATAGACCAAAAACAGTAAACAAAAACCGATAATCTGTCCAAATTTGACCCGCTCTTCTCTTGAAAGAAGAGCCGCACCCAAAGACAATCCCCCAAGGATAAAAAGAACCACACTCCACTGAAAAAACCAGAGACCGCTCCCAATTAAAAAAATCCCATGTTGCATGATTATTATCACCCTACATCTTTACTAATATTATGCAGCACGTACTCATAAATAACTTAACTTTCTTATTATATTATTATTAAGAAATTCGTTGTTATTTATAATTTCTATAACCATAATTAAATATACTGGGAGAACTTCAAAAATGGGGAATTTTCGAAGCTAGCGTGCTGAATTTGAATTAGGTGTTAACCGCTGCCAAAAACGAGCTCTGTTAGAAACGGGCGAGTTTTTAGCAAATTCAAAGGCTACGATGGCAGCGATGAAAAAACTAATTTTTGAATCACGAGCGGTATATAGAGGGATGACTTATGCATAAGAAGGTAAGAATCAAGAAAAAGAAAAATATTGTGATTCTTGGTGCCGGTTTTGGGGGCGTTTATGCGGCTTTGGAGTTACAAAAGCAATTCAAGCATATGCGAGACGAGTATGAAATCATTCTCGTTAATCGCGATAACTACTTTACCTACCAACCGATGCTTGCAGAAGTTGTTGGAGGCTCGCTGGGAGTCTTAGACTCTGTATCGGCTCTTCATACCCTGTTAAAACATACACGACTCTATGTAAGAGAAATTTCTGAAATTGACATTGAAAATCAGATTGTGACTCTTTCACCTAACTTTACTCACACGGATCTTGAGGTTCACTACGACCACTTAATCATCGCCTTAGGAAACGTGACCGATTTTAGGAATTCTCCTGGCGGCCTTCATGAACATGCTCTCCCCTTTAAATGTCTTGCAGATGCCTTTAAACTAAGAAACCGCGTTATTGATGTGATTGAGACAGCAGCTTTTGAAGAAAACCATGAAATTCGAAAGCATCTTCTCACCTTCGTCGTAGGTGGTGGCGGATTTTCAGGTGTTGAAGTTGTCGCTGAGATCAATGACCTAGCCCGAAAGCTCGCTAAAGAGTATAAAACCCTAGATCCTAATGAGCTACGTGTTGTTCTTGTCCACAGCAAGGATCGACTGGTTGATCGAGAAATGCCTGCTCGCCTCGGTATCTATGCCGGAAAATTATTGCAAAAGCGGGGTGTGGAAATCATTTTTAATAAACACCTTGTATCAGCAACACCAAACGAAGCTCTACTTGAAGATGGTACTAAAATTCCAGCAAAAACGATCGTTTCCAGTGTTCCATCAACCCCCAACCCTCTCTTAGAGACGCTCCCATTTGAAATGATGAAAGAGAGGATATTAACCGATGAATTTCTTAAGGTAAAAGGGACTAACAATGTTTGGGCTATAGGAGATTGTGCTGCCATCCCACTACCCGCAAAAACCGGGTTCTATTGCCCTCCTACGGCTCAATTTGCTGTCAGAGAAGGGAAATCGGTAGCAAAAAATATCAAAGCCTATGTGACAAAACAGCCCCTTGCAAAGTTTACCTTCAAAGAACTCGGATTAATGGCAGCCCTTGGTCATAGAAGGGCGATTGCAGAGCTTTTTGGATTTATTAGAATGTCAGGCTTTATCGCATGGGTATTTTGGCGAATTGCCTACTGGGCAAAACTTCCTGGGATCAACCGAAAGCTTAAGGTTTTAGTTTCTTGGATATTAGACATGTTTGTACCCCAAGAATCGGTACAGCTAAAAGCAGAAGTTAAAAGTGGGATTACCCATCTTCATTACACTGAAGGAGACATCATTTTCCATAAAGGGGACGTAGGAGATTATCTTTACATCATTGTAGATGGAGCTGTAGAGATCCTCGAAACTAAAGATAAGACTGAAAAAAGGCTGGCGACTTTGGGTAAAGGGGAATTCTTTGGAGAAATGGCTCTTCTCAATCAAAAAAAGCGAATCGCCACCGTAAGATGCATAAAAAATTGTGAACTAATTGCCATCAGACGTGCTGACTTTCACATCTTGATGACCAATTTTGGCGATCTACGTGTCCAATTTAAGAAAACGGAAGAGAGCCGCCTTGAAAAAAACAAACAATTAATAGAAGGTCTTCATCTCGACATAGGGGATGTTTCAAAGGCCATAGACACCGATTTTCCAGACTCCAAAGCCAGCTAAATTAATCCCTGCACCTTTCCTTAATCCTATTTTAAATGGACCCTTCCCTTTTTATCGATAGAGGGGCTTCCTTGCTTAAATAGATCCGGATTTTGCTTCGCAGCCAGAGAAATTTCCTTAAAATCTAGTTGGTGCTTAGAACGCTTACTGAGCGATTGATTCAAGAAATAGAGTTTCGATAAAAAAGGAAAAGCGAGGGTAATTGAATTCGACAATCTCTCTTCTTGAGAGCGACCCAACTTGAAATTCTTTTGTAGATAAGTGATTACCGAGGCAAAGTATTGATAGAAGTCTTGATTCGTCGTAGATAACTCTTCGATCTCATCGACAAGTAGAGAGATATCTTGAGGACTCAATGATAAGAAAGTCTCTTTAATAACTCCTCCTTCAGCAGGAGAATAACAATTAAGGATTGCTCCTATAAATGTTAAGGTTCGATCAAGAGGCGTCGAAAAGTCCAACCCCAACCACAAAGATCGTCCAAAAATATAGTATTGAAATCCCTCTTCAATTGAAGAAGAGTCACAAATCAAATTAGCCTGTCGGAATAGTTGATGATTTGCAAACACTTTTTCATCTAATCCCTCTCTTGAAGTTTGATCAGAGGCCAAATCGCGTCCACTAAGCCTACATTGATGCAAAAACGAGATCAGTTCAAACAAATCTCGGTTCTTCTTCACAAGTTGCTCTTCTTTGATCTTTTGCATAATTTGGTAAAGCGAAGTGAAAGTAAAAAGTCTATCCAAAGGAATCGTCTTAATAAGAGATAATGCAAGTCCTTTTTGCTTAAAACTCATCTTGGAAAAGCTGGGAAAAACCTCGGGATGGGTATCAATCACTTCGTCTAACAAGTTCTCTTTATCATCGGCAGAGATCTGGTAGATCCACGCTTTAGCCTGAAGGGCTTTTGAAGCCTTCATTTCACTAAGTATAATGGCGAATTTTAATGCATCGGTGATTTCTTGACGGGTTAAACTCGACATATGTTGGATAACGAAATTAATTTGATTCTTCGATCTAAGAAATTGGTCCCATAGTAGTTTCCGATCAGACGACATAACTGAAACAAATTCGAGATAATCAGGATAATCACCACTGATAAAAAGATCTACAGCACGAATAGCTTTGACTGCGCAATCAAATGCAGTTGATTCTTCGCCAAATACTCGGACACATGAAACACCTCTTGGCAAAAAGGCACACGCCTCCTCAGCACCAGTAAGCCACATTAGCTCGGGGAATTCGATGATCATCCGATCAAAATCACCCCTCTCGTAAGTGTATCCACCTACACGTTTACCTGGATGAAGATTGTGCCGATCATCTGTGGCCAAAACAATCATAGCCCAGAGAAAAATGATACAAAAGCATCCCGAGAGGATGACAACTCCCCTCGATCGGGAATCTTTGATCCAATCGAACACTCTTTGCATACCTAGTCTCTAGTATGCAATGAGGATAGTCGTATCGATTTCCGAATGTCAAGAAATTATTCGTTGTCTCTTGTAATAAACTTTCATTCTTTAGACAAAAGATATTTGTTATCAGCAAGATCAATTGTTGTTGTAGGAAACGCCAATTGAGCTCCATGCTTTTCGATGATTTGATAAACACCTGTCAAAATCCCCTCTATTGAAGAGACGTAATCGACATGTAAAGTGCTTTTCGTATAGACTCTCAATTTAATTTCCAAGGCTGATTCACCAAAATTGGCAAAGAAGACATAATTGGTCTGGGACTGATCAATGTCCTCCCTTGTCTCGATGAACTCTCTCAATTCATTTAAGATGATTGTCATCTTCTTTGAATCAGAGTAACGAATTCCAATCACATTTTCGATTCGCCTATGGGTCATTTGTGATACATTGACGATGATGAGATTTGAGAAAGATTGATTAGGTACATAGAGGAGTCTTTTGTCAAACTGCCTGATCGTCGTCATTCTCCAACCAATGTGCTCTACGATCCCTTCGATTTTTTCATCGGCTGTGCAAATCCAATCCCCTATCTTGAAGGGCTTATCAAGAGCCATTACAATCCCTCCAAAAATGTTAGCAAGAGCATCCTTGGCAGCATAACCAATCACAATTCCCCCAACTCCCCCAAACGCTAACAATCCTGCAATGTGAACACCAAAAAGAGGAAGAATCATTAAAAGGGTCAAAAATGTTATTGTGATAAAACTGAGTTTTGAAATCACTCCTATCGTCGTCGTATCGTAATGATTTTTCTCTCTAACGATTTTCTCGATCTCATTACAAAGCAAATAAGCAGCCCATGAGATCGAAATAATTGCTGCCAATCTCAAGAGTATTTCGACCAAATGAACGACACTGAATTCAAAAAAACGATCGGCGTAGAGGGAGACCATTACCGAAATTCCTATGATCCATAAAATCATCTGTAGAGGGCGATAAAAGGCTCTAATGATGGCATAGGGAAAACCTCTTCTTTGGGTCACCTTTTTAGCAATCCAGATTAAGAAAAGGCAAACAAGTACGTTAACCCCGAGAACAGAGAGTATAGGGGCCCACCAAGGCAGTTTTGCCAAAAACGAAACTAAGTCCATACATAAACCCCTTGCGCTAATTTACTCAAAGAGGAAGAATTACTCATTATGTCTTGCCCCTGCAAAAGCCACCTACCGTATGATCAATGTTGTAAACCTTTTCATGATCATACGTCAATCCCTCAAAAAGCTGAAGAGCTCATGCGCTCACGGTATTCAGCTTATGCGTTGGGAAACCTTGACTACATCATTGAAACGACAGATAAAGAGGGACCTCAGTACAATCCTAACCTCTCTGCCTGGAAATCTTCGATCTCTCAATTTTCCCAAACGACGGCCTTTCAAAATCTTGCAATTCTAGAGACTGCATCGATTGATGAGACAACGGCGACTGTCACCTTCCATGCTACTTTACAATCAATTACAGGTAAAGACCTTTCGTTTACAGAACGGTCTCTCTTTAAGAAAAAAAAGGGACGGTGGTACTACCACTCCCGACTCGATTAAGCAGCTTTCTGCTTATCTTCATGATCAGCATGATGCTGACCCTTCCCAATTTTTCTCTTTTTCAGTTGAGGAATTAAGAAACTAGTCAAGAAGCCGACCGCTTGTAAAACCACAAAGAGAGTAAAGGCTAGTCGATATTCTTCCAAAGTGTTCGGGCTAGCTCCGTTCGAGCTGAGATGGAGAATCCAACCCGTGATTGGCTCCAAGACCGCTGCGAAAAGAAGACAGTTCGCGTATATAAAAGAGACAACTCCCCCCTTGAGATTTAAGCCTATTATCTCAATCGCAAGCGGATAAATGAGTAGCTGAGCTGAGGCACAAAATCCGATACAAAACATCAAGAGAAAGACCGCCCCATCGGCAAGGGGGGAGAAATAAATCAAAGACGAGGAGGTAATCAGAGTAAGTAGGAGAAAAATAATGATCGCTTCTCTGTATTTATTGATCTTATCTGCGACATGGGCAATCAAAGGTCCACCGAGCGCAAAGCCAAAATCGCCTACGCGGTTGACCAGGAAAGCTTTGATTG
>CAYZDL010000021.1:9304-11557 GCA_964477345.1 uncultured bacterium | reverse complement strand
CGTGAAGGGTGATGTGCATGACATCGGCAAGAACATCGTCGGCGTCGTGCTCCAGTGCAACAATTACGACGTTATCGATCTTGGCGTCATGGTGCCGGCTGCCAAGATCATCGAAGTGGCAAAACTTGCCATATCTTGCGAAAAATTGTTCGACACTTGTAAAAAAGCAGCCCCCCAATAACCTACTAGCATTAGGATAAAAGCTGTGTAACCGATCGAAACCGAGGCCATTAGCCAAACCTGGCGACTGGTGAAAATCGTCTTCATTGCAGGCCAAAATTTGATTTTATCTTTTTCTCCCTCTTGACGAACAAATCTAGATTGATTTTTTGCAATCGTCATGAAAAGTGCTGCAATGCCAAAGGCAACTATGGCGCTAATCAATAGTGTCACAGGATAGCCCCATTTATTGACCATAGACTTCATCACCCCTTCCCCAATAAGAGCCCCTATCATTCCGATCGAACTGCCAATTGCGATTAAAAGGGGCCATTTTTTCCTATCAAACCAATGAGCAACAAAATAGACCATTCCAACAAATCCAAAAATTGATCCAACCCCCCAAATAAACCTTCCCATTTCGACCAACGTTATTGAACTTGTTAAAGCAAAAACCACCGCTCCACAACCAACAATAAAAGCTCCAATCATCAACAGGCGCCTAGCACCAAATTTGTCGATCATGATACCGATTGGGAATTGGAGTAACGCATAGACAAACGGGAACAGCACAACCCACTGAGGACCAAGAGAGCTAGGAGCAAGCCTGAAGATCATCACATAAAAATATACCCCGGCGGCTAACAACCAAAGTAACCATGGATAACATGCCTGCATCGGTTTTTTCATCGAATCCACTCCTTTTCTAACATTCGCATCCGCACTCTCTCTGGGGTTTCATAAGTTACATGAGAAAAATTGGCGCCTACTCGACACTCTCTTTTTCTTAGAGACTCTGTGTCTATCGATAGAAGGTCATGTGTCGGCTTTACTTCAATATACCGTCGCCCAGTGGCCTCTTCCAATCGTCCTTGTTGAATTAATGAGCCCCAGTCACGCTCTTCCCTGTGTCCCCACGAGGCAATTTTACGTTCAAGTTCGTTAGGAGATCTGACCCAATTATAATGGTGAACCATAGCCTCTCCCTCAGCCCCCAATACAAAAGCCCTCTTTTCCCCCTCAAAGCTATTAAAGAATCCTGGCCTTTCATAGGAGTTATAGAGCATCTCAGCCTGAAGCTTTCCTTTATTTACAACCAAGTAGGCATTCCCCAAGGCGGGACTTCGCCTCCCCTCATGCCCAAGATAAACATAAGAGGCCAGGAGCATCGCATCGGCAAACTCCCCTTTTTGAGCCCATTTTTGCAATTTTTCCCCATCGCCGATTTCATCGACATCAGCAAATAGAACATATTCCACTCTATCTGAGAGCTTTGAAAACCCCACATAGCGACCTGTATTGGCTAAAACCCTCGCATGGGCCTCACCCTCTACTTTTGCCCCACCATAAAGTCCATAACCACCTCCATAAGAAAACTGAGCGAATTGGACATCCTTATGCTCTGAATAGCTCAAGCGGAGTAGTTCCTGATCCTCATTAACCCCATCGAAGAAATGGTCACAAACCGAGACCACTATCTCACCTGAAATCGACCTAAGTCCCTCTAGACAAGCATTTAAGAACCTATAATCGTTAGTGCAGTAATTGACCACACATCCTAAAATTGCCATGATTCTGCCCTTTTATAGCCCATAATCCAAGATTTGTCTCCTTTTACAAATAAACACAATTGATTATAAATTTTTAATTATGATATAATAGTCAAATCTTTGTAATTACGGGTGTTTCATGGACTCAATCGACAAATTCCGCTCCTACGCGAACCATATAGAGATGGTCTGCCAAAGGCCCCTCTTTGAAGCTTCCGCTGAATACCCTATTTGGAAAAAGGTGATCGACTTGACCCTAGGAACTATATTAGTAGGGGTCGTAGAAGTGGCCGTTAACTCTCTTTTAGCTGTAGCTCACTTAGTAGGTGCTGTTGGCTCCTTCGTTCTCGCTATGATTTTTCTCTTAGGGCGCTCTTTTGATACGGCAGGCATGTTCGCAAAATATTTTGGCCAACTCTCAATTTCTACTGCAAGTTTTACTAATCAAGCTATCAGGGGCTGTTTAAAAATGGTCCCTGTTCTCAGTCCCCCCCTCATAAAACTCTACGACACGACTCAAGCAGGACTGGTGGCTTTGTTTCAA
>CAYZDL010000021.1:6902-9290 GCA_964477345.1 uncultured bacterium | reverse complement strand
GTTAGTGACCCGGTAAACATCTACCATCTTGGTGATAGCTATCAACGCTTTACACATACGTCAAAATGCGATCTTCCCTCGAATATTGATTATTTTCATAAAAGATCCATTATGTACGAAGCAATTATCGAAAAACTTTCTGATTTGTGAATAATTTAATAAATAAAATTGATATTAATTACAATTTTTTGTTACAATAGTTAATCATTAATAACGATTAACTAAAAATAAGGACAATATTATGTTTATAGCACGGGCAGGCACAGAACAGGGTCGCGAGCGAGACGCTTATAATCAAATTAAAGGATGTTCACCAAAAGAGCGTATTTCTACTTATCACACCTATATAAAAGACCGTAATATTCATTCAACTTCACATTTTCAGGTATTTAAGTTTTCTCCAGAGTGTATTGACGATTTTTTCTTTGAACAGCAGTCGATCTCCACGGATAACGGTGGGTTCATTAAAAGCACAAAAGTTTCACTCGTAAAAAAAGTTGCCTCTTATCTATTCGGTAGCACGATTTCTGGAGCTATTGAAATTGTTGCTCGGGTGATTCATGCAATTTTTCAACTAGTTATGGTTCTCCTTGATTCTACTCTTGGACTTTTCTGGGAATGTGCAAAAGGTCTGCATGATCTAGTTCTGGATGACTCTACAACTACATTCGGTCAACGGTTTACCAGAATCAAAGACAATATTAAGTCCGTGTTCACTGATATCAATCAAATTGCACGAAATACATTAAGAACGCTTCCTGTAGTCGGTCACTTCGTCGGACAAGCTTTCGACCACCTCGAACTTGCAGTCATCGACGGCGGAGAAAGAGTGGCAGCCCTTTTGACTTGCAAAAAAGCGGCAACAACCGAAGAAAAATCAACTTAATTGAAGATCATAGGAGTTTAAAACAATATGGAAAGTCCAACATTTTCTTCAGGTTTGAATACACAAGAGTCTACTTATCCAATCTCAGGAGAAGACAAGCCGCACCGAACCCAGCCCAGCTCCCACAGAGTACAGGTATTTCACCCAATGGAAAAACATGCAGATTCTTTCACAGACAGCGTTATGAAAATGTTATTTGTAAAAGCACATAATCGTCTCTGCAAAACAAACTCCCCTTCATCCAAAGTCTTTCTCAAGAGATTACAACAGCTTGGGTTCTTTTTAAAACACGAACATAATATTTCGAACGACCCGATCACTTATTTAAAAAGCCGGCAATATACACAGCTAAAAAAACTCTTTGATCTTTCGATTGGTGGTCCCCTAGCTGCCCTTGTAGACCTTGTTGTATCTGCCGTCAAAACTGTACTCTATTTTGTAGGATTTATTGCATTTGGTGCCGCAGGAATCTATAAATTTGCAAAGAGTGGAGGCGAGGATCGTGAATTGCTAAAGTGTGCTCGGAATGGGCTTGTTTTTGCGAGTCAAAATTTCTTGCATGGAGTTAGATCAGCTTTAAGAGTACCACCTGTAGTCGGGGTCTTCCTTGGATATCTAGGTCTCATTGCCGCTGGTATGGTTACGATTAAGTGTGAAAATTGGTCAGCCAGACGCTAATCAAGCACTATATAATTTTACTATTTTTAATGGAGTTTAAAACAATATGGAAAGTACAACAATAAATTCGTCAACAGATCACGGTCAAGTTAGCCACTTTACGACTTTTGTTCCCACAAAAGTCGATTTCGAAGATTCAAATCTTAGTCGCCTAACATCTTTTTTCTTCGCAGCGCATAATTTTTTACATGACATTAAATCTCCAGTAGAAGATTTTTTTGAAAACCAGGTTCCTCGTTTAGCAGAATTTACAAAACACGAACATAGTATTTCAAATGATCCTATCGGTTATTTAAAAAATAAGGAATTTACAGTGGGGCGAAAAGTCTTTGATTTCACGATCGGTGGTCCTGCTGCTGCACTTACAGATCTCATTGGATCGGTATTAATATGTGGATCTGTTTTAATCGGAATTCTATTCGTTGGAGCCAAAGGACTTTGGGATTTTGCTTGGAGTAAAGGAAAAGATACAGAAAATTTACAAGCGACTATTAAAGCCATTGCTTCTGTTGCAATGAGCATTCTACATGCAGCAAAGTCGGTCTTAAGATTGCCACCCGTGGTTGGGGTCTTCCTCGGGTATCTAGCTTCCATTGCGATTGGAGCTTGCGTTGTAGGAGTTGCGATCGTCAAAGCAAAGATCGATGACGAGTAAAAATTTTAATGGAGTAAATGATGGAAAATTTAGAACTTCATAACTCAGGAGGCAACGATTTCGATTCACCTGATTTGGCATCCTTATTTACTCCAGCTTTGATGGATGGTAGCAGTCTGCTGGCAAAAGCGCATAATCGCGCAATTGCCACTATTTGTCCTAAAGACGG
>CAYZDL010000021.1:0-6892 GCA_964477345.1 uncultured bacterium | reverse complement strand
GGCTAAATTTGCCTTGCATGCCGTTAGATCAGCCTTGAGACTCCCACCTATAGTCGGAGTCTTCCTCGGGTACCTATCCCTTCACCTTGCTTGCACTCTTCCTCAGATGGGAGAGTGGATCCCAAAAAGCAAACCGATCCAAATGCAACATCTCGAATAAATAGTTCACCCCTTGTATAAAACTCCCCTCCTTGCTTTCGTAAGCCTATGAGGTGAGTGTGGTCGATTCGATTAGGTTTGACAGAGGGGGTAACCCTCAACGATTTAGGGTTCAACGGGTTTCCGATCTCGATGAAGTTAGAGATCAGATCGATGATCATATCCAACGCAAAATTGTCCTTCTCGATACCTTTAGTCAGGAAAAAGAGGGTGAGGATCATACTCAAGAAAATCAAACGCATCTTATTGAGCTTGAATCAAAGATCTCAGCTCTCTTGAATGAATTTGAACAATTCATTTCTGGATGTGAGATTTGCTCTTCCCTGAAAGAAATAGAACGTAAAGCCGCAGAGGATAAGCTATTAGATCTAAAAATCCACTCTTCTTCGATAAAGAAGATTTTCCTAAGGAAGCTTGCTTTAGCTAATGCTCGGGTATTGATTAAGCTCTTTTGGAGCGAAAAACGGGAAATTCAGCTCCCCATTGATAATAGTAACCGGCACAAGATGGAGCTTTTTTTTCAAGAGGGGCAATTTTCTAAAAGGGCTCAACTGCTGCAAAAGAGCCTTGCGGCAATTAGTAATGCGTTAGAATCAACTCGAGGACTGACTGGCAATCACCTATACGCCGCTATGATTCGAAAAGGGGAGCTTTTAGAGGCTAAAGAGGAGCTGCTCACCGCATTTATCGAATACAAGAGAACGGTAGCCGAAAGGTATGCTGAATTTAAACTAAATGTCGCCTATCCTCCCCTCTCTTCTCCTATATTGATGAAGCGTCTTGAAGAGGGGATGGAAAATCTCAAAGGTGATCCCGTCTTTATTGAAAAAATTTCACAAATTATTCTGAGCAGCCGGTATTCAACTCCTGTTTCTCTTCTGAACGATTCTCTTTCTCTAGCCCAGCTTCAAGCACCTGATTCCGACCTCTCTTTGACCAGCCGTCTTTCGACAGCTTCTCACTCGATTGCCTTAGGATTTGCACTTCCTGTCAGTTTGTTAAATGGAATAAAATTGATTCGTGATCGTGCACGAAGACGTAAGCTGATGGCAAATTTAGAAGATTCTAAAGAAATCCAATCTTTAGGTGACTTGATGTATCGGGAAGGAGTAAGCGTCCGAGACAATACTTCAAAGGTCCTGAAAGAAAAAATCGATGACGAAGGAGATTTGGAAAAGTGGGGTGTTTTACTTAAACAAGCCAATCGAATGATCGTTTTGGGCCTTGAATTGAAAGAAACAGCCTTTGTCACTCAGCATGAGCTAGAGAAAGAGATCTCTACCATCAAATTTTCCTTATTCAATCAAGTAATTTCTACCCCGCTGCAGCTTTCGGGTATCGCAGCAAACTCTCTTAAACTTGCTTCGGAATGTTTGAATAATTCTGCTGTAAGTACGGGTCTTAATGTAATGCATTTTATTGGGATTGCCTCAGGATCGATTGGGTTAGTTTTAGGGGTGGCAGGCGTTGTGAAGAAGGCTATCCAAATCCATGACGTTCGAAAAAAATTGAGCGACTTAGATAAGAGGGGTGTTCAATTAGCAGAATTGGAAAAACGGTATGGGGCAGACCCTTTGGTAAAAGCTTTTTGTGATATGGAAAAAACAAAACTGTTCGACGAGAAAGAGGAATTGAAAATCGAATTGAGAAATTGCTTCATTGAACTTTTCAATTCGATTTTGCTGACGATTGGTGGAGCTATTGCCTTAACCGCAACAATCCTTGGCACCGCAGCAACAGGGGGGTTATCGATCGCTGTCTTAGTCATTGTTTCTGTTTCAGCAGCCATCATTATCGCCCACTGGGCCAAGAAAAAACAATGGCAAATCGAAAAGAAACCCATCGATGTCAATAACCTCCCGATTGGAAAGGGAGATATCACCCCGATTGCAGACTATTTAAAACTCCAAGAACCCCAGACTTTAGGACTTGAGGAAGAACCAAAACTACTACTACAACACCACTTTAGGATCTAAAATGATTGAAAAAATGATGAAATATCTTGTTGATTCAGGTTATGAAGCCCATTTTGAGCCCCCCTCTGAAACATTCAACTTCGGTGAAATTTGGATCAACTTGACGGGTGAGATCATTCTCAAAGTGTTTATCAAAACAGAACAAATCCCGACGGAAACTTCTTTAGTTCAAGGCTCTCCTCTCCATTTCGTCCATTTTTTCATCGCACTAGATCATCAAGTCGAAAAATCTTTATTTAGCGACGCTGCAAGATATGTGGCTCTTCTCAACAAAGTGATCCCCATCGGAGCATTTGGATTTTCTGAAGCTGATAGAGCTTTTGTTTTCAAATATGCCTTCCCGACAAAAGAGGTTGACCCCACACAGCTCGATGTCATCATCTCCTTGATTCACTACGCGATTGATCTCTACGCACCGACCCTCAAAAATTTTAATGGAATCGATTCATTTTTAAGTCAGTCTCAATTAGACTAGTCGCATGTTTGCACGATTTATCTTATTTGCTTTCTTTTGTTGCTCCTTATCCGCTCATACACCTTTGTATGTCTGGAGTTTGGGATTTTGCGAATCGGCTGATGTAAAGCCTTTGGATCTCAATTTTGAAGAGTGGATGGAGTATGCAGAAGATCGTTATGATTTTAATATGAATCACTATTTAAACGAGATCCAAGAGGGCAGTATCCTTTGGATAAACGCCGATTACCTTCATCGCTTTATGAAGAGAGTTGTTCCGAAGCTTAAATTTCCCATAGTCTTAATAGCTGGCGGATCGGATGCAACCTTTCCTGATGATTATACTAATAAAAAATCGATCCTAAAAGAGATTGATTCTCCAAAAATTCTCCATCTTTTCCTCCAAAACTGTAAATTAATCCATTCCAAGGTGACACAAATCCCGATTGGAATCGATTTGCATAGCTCGATGTATTGGCCAGACAAATTTGGGGAGAGTATATCTTTGACTCCCGAAGAACAGATGGATCAACTCAATAAGATTATAAAAGAGCTCAAGCCTACAGGCAAAAGAGAATTGAAAGCGTTTTGTGATTTTGCTCTCAACGACTCGATGCATTCTAGCTACCACCGATATCTCGAATTTGGAGAAGATCGGAAAATGATCTGGGAGAAAATTAAGCTGCTGGGGTTTGCTACTCATCTAGAAAATAGAATTTCTCGTTTGGAACTTTGGAAAAGAAAGGGAGAATGCGCCTTTGATATCAGCCCTCCTGGAAATGGAATTGATTGCCACAGGACATGGGAGGCTCTTGCGTTGGGATGTATCCCAATTGTCAAAGACTCTTTTCTCAATCCCCTATTTGAGGGGCTTCCAGTCGTCATTGTCAAATCATGGAACGAAATTACTGAAGAGAACCTAAGACAATGGCGCGATCAATACCATGATGCCCTAACAAACCCCGCCTATAGAGAAAAGTTACTCCTCAGTTATTGGATGAACAAGATTCGCCTAGTGCAGGAAAACTACATTAACTCCGACTGTAATCTCTGAGTCGCTTTGGAGCATTGTAGATCATTGAGAGGGTGCCTGAAAGGCATAAAAACGAACTGATGGCAAGCACTGAGACTGGCCCTAACAAGTAAGACAAGAGACCTCCCAGAGGAGGACCTAATGTACCTCTTACTCCGACCATCATGATATTGACTCCTGAAAAGCGAGAACTTTGCTCCTCATGGGCAAAAATAGGCCCTGAGAGGTGCCAAATAAGATGACTGCCCGCCTGGGCAATCCCGTAAATAAAATAGGATACAAAGATCCATTGAGTAGAAAATTGCCCAAGGATCACAAAAATGGGATAAATGGCAAATCCCACGAGTACATATGCAGTGAAGGCACCGATAGAGATTCGACTCATCGCTTTTGCCCAAAGTCCCGATGTAAGAACAAATCCTAATGCCTTACAAATCGAATAGGCAATCATCAAGTCGCGATAAGAAATTTGGAGTGTTTCGGCAAAAAATATCGGTAACACTGGTTGGATGATCATTAATCCAAACCCTCCGACCATGAACGCCCATTGAAATCTCCGAAAATCGCTTCGTGTCTTCATCAAGCGAATTCCATCCGCCCAGGGTCGTATAATCGCTTCTTTAAATGAAAGCGGCCGATTTTCTTTCACGTGGCTCGTAGATTTACCCTCTCGGATTGGCATACAGACTTGAATGATCACCCCAATCATCCCCAATACAATTGCTACGGCAAACAGATAACGCCAAACCATTATATCGTTGTCGAGAAGAGATCCAAGTGCGATTGCAATGATCGCCCCTTCTGCATATCCCAATGTTGAACTTACCGAAAAGACCCTTTCCCGAACCATCTTCGGAAGATTGAGTTTAATCATCTCCATCCAAGCAGGAATCGCGGCTCTTACAAAAAGCATATAGACGGTCGAACCTAAAATAATTGCCCATACATTTCCCGTAAAAATGGCAAACAAGAAAGGGAGCCTTGCGAGTAAGCCCGCGCCTAAAAGATTTGCTCTCAATGAATGCCGATTTTGGGATACAAGCTCACTCCAGTAAAAAGAAAATATTGAAGCTACAGGCTTTAACATCGTAAAAAGGATAATTTGAAACGCTACCGCCCCCATGCTCTTCGTCAAAATGAAGGCTAGAAGAGGGTAAAGGGAAACTAATGGTTCATGCAGGATGGTCGAAAAATACAAAAAACCTTTAGTTCTAGGAATATACGAAACGTTCGCTGACATGATCTGTAGTATACCATTCTCCTCCCGAGTTTACTATTTAAAATAAATACTATTTAAATAGTCTCTGAACTATGAAATCTCTATTTTTCTATGAATTTAACCCTCATTGCCTCTGGATTGGAGATCTTCGTTCCTTGGACGTTTTGACTAATGGGTTGAAAAAATTGGGGCATGAGGCACTTATTTCTAGTGATTTGATGAATGTTGCGGTTGCTCTCTTTGCGATGATGACGAGTAAGATTAAATCGTTTTTGTTTGGGTACGGATGGTATTGTTTCGATTGATGATATCAAGAATGAACCTTTTTAAAGTTCGTGCGGGAAGAATCCCTCTAGAAACAGTGTCATTGACCATTGTGAACTGGATATAGTTTGGAAAACCAAAACTGAGTGAAACCAATACATAATTATCCTGAGTGTACCGATCAGCCATCCGTCCCCCTTCGATAAACAAAGGCTTTAAAATATTGGCCCTAAGGGAAATTTTATACCCTAAAGCATCCGGTTTCCCCTCTACATAATCCCATATGTAAAACCCAGCCTGCAATCTAAACCAGGGCAGATAAGGGAATGGAGCTGATGCGGTGATATCACCCCCACTAAGTGTTCGCTCCCAAGTCGTAGTATCATCTTCAATACTGACTTTTTTCCACTTAGAGTCCCCTCCATAGTAGTTTCCCCAAATTAGAAGCCATTGGGTATGAAAATCTCCCCCAACACTCCAACGTTGCAGTGAATTTTGATACGCATAATCATAAAAACCATTGATTCCAAGAATGTATCGGTCCTTGTAGAAAAGATAACGGTAGGAAAGTCCGTTATTAAAAGTCTTCTGACTCTCTTGAAACATCGCTTGAGATTGGAAAAAGAGGGTGTGTTTCCTAGTATGTGGTGAAACATAGAGCGGTTGATCCATTTCAAACCACCATTGATCTCCCAATCTTCTTGTTCCATTGTATTGGTAATTGGCATTGATCCTCGCAAAGAATTGTGTCCAATCCCAAACTGAAGGGAAATCGACCAACTCGGTCTCTTGTTCTACTTCTCTATCTTTCGGTTGGGGATCATCTGGACTTATCCATCTATCATAAGGGACTCGACGAGCCTGTAGAGAAAAGATCACAGAAAAAAAAAGAAGTGACCAACAGACTATTTTACTATTCATCTCACTACCCAAAATATGTAGCGATGATACAGTCTAAAGAAAAATCGTGCAATAGAGTCTTTAATTTCCAGATTTTCTCTGAGAGAAGATCCCTTTATTCTCTGCTTGGAGAATCGCATAAGCAAGATAGGCGTCACAGACCGCAACAGGCTCGATCTTTTTGTTGATTTCTAACATGATACTCCCTTCCGCATAAATCTTTTTCAGATCTTCAAGGGAAAATTCTTCTAAGCGCAAGATCGCTTCTGTGTAATCTTGATTTGAAAGAGCTCTTGAACCAAGAAGCGCATAGTAGATAGGCATGCTTGCACTCAAAGATCCTGAATCAGGGGAGACACTCCCCAATTGAGAAAGGCTCGCAATCGTGTAGCCAGTCTCTTCTTTCAACTGCCTCTTGACTGCATCTTCGTTCGATTCATGGAACCTCTTATAACCTCGGGGAATCTCTAACACCCACTTTCTAAGTGCATGTCGATAATTGAGATTGAGGACAATTTTTCCATTCGGTAAGACAGGTAAAATTGCTACCCGAGGTACCTCATCGGTAATCTCTCTTTTCCAAATGATCCTGTTGTAGGTCCCTCTAGCCCCTGTAGGAAAAATCACCCCATCTCGGACCCAAAGCCAATATGGATCTTCCTGAAGAATTCCAATTCGGGAGGCTTCCTCAGCCATATTTCTCGAATGTCCCTCTTTCAATAGGCGGGCCAGCATAAGATCTTCAATTTCTTTAATTGATATTGTATCAATTTTCATCATATCAGCTTCTTCATCTGCTTTGATTGCATCATCAAATCTTGAAACAATTTCTGACTTTTGTTCACTAGTAAGATCATCTTTATACTCTTCAAAAACTTCTTTAGAGC
>CAYZDL010000020.1:4406-21366 GCA_964477345.1 uncultured bacterium | reverse complement strand
GATCTCTTAATCTATAACACATGCTCAATCAGAGACTTAGCCGAAAGAAAGGTGATGGGGAAACTAGGCCAACTCGGAAGATCGCGGGGACGAAAACGCATTATTGGAGTGACGGGCTGCATGGCGATGGCAAAGAAAGAGTCGCTCTTTCGAAAGCTTCCTCACATCGATTTTGTTCTAGGGACCAATAACATTTCTGACCTCTCCGAAGTCCTTAACGATGTGATCGTCACAGGCAAACAGGCGATTCGAACCGATCTTTCATTCGAAGAAAATCTTGACTACCTAGGTGCAAAGAAAGAAAGTAATGTTTGTGCCTATGTATCGATCATCCGTGGATGTGACAAATACTGTACCTATTGCGTAGTTCCCTATACTCGAGGCAAGGAGGTCTCAAGACCCCCAGACGATGTCGAGAAAGAGGTGCGGAAGTTAGCCGCCGAGGGGTACAAAGAGATCACCCTTCTTGGGCAAAACGTCAATAGCTACGGGAAAGATACCCCTGAGACAAACTGTCTTTTTCATGATCTTCTCTACCGACTAGATAAAATTGAAGGAATCGAGAGGATTCGTTTCTTAACTTCCCATCCTATCGATATCACAAGAGAATTGATGGAAGCAATCCGCGATTTACCAAGCGTGTGCGAATTTGTTCACTTCCCCATCCAAGCCGGAGCAAATAGAATCTTAAAAAAGATGCACAGAATCTACACTAAGGAGCAATATTTTGAAAAAGTGGCGATGCTCAAAGAACTCGTTCCAAATGCATCCCTTGGAACTGATATCATCGTAGGCTTCCCCACTGAAACTGAGGAAGAATTTGAAGAGACAATGGACGTTTTCAGACAGATCCCCTATTCAGTAGCCTTCATCTATACCTATTCGGCTAGGAATGGAACTCCCGCCATGCGATTTAAAGACGACGTTCCCCAAGAAGTCAAAGATGATCGACACAGAAGACTGTTCGAGTTTTATAGGCAACAAGCGGCTCAAGAGAGATCCTCTATGCTTGGGGACACTGTTGAGGTGTTGTTTGAAAAACGGAACCGCAATGGACAGCTCAAAGGGAGAACCCGCTGCTGGAAAAAAGTGATCATCGATGGCCCCGACTCCCTTATCGGAACAGTTCAACAAGTAAAGGTCCACTCGTTTAACCACGAAACTCTCCTAGGACAGCTAGAAGAGAACCTTGCCATTGTGTAAATTAATTTATTGAATATATCGATTAGTCTTAGTCTGCTATAATTCTTTGTATGCAGCCTGTCCGTCTACAATCAATTCAACGTGCGATTAATACCACTTTTCGCACCACCTCTTCATCTCACACGAGGCGAACCGGTTTCCGGCTTACCAGAATCGAGAGAAAATCGTCTTTTCCCTTCGATCTTTCGACCATGAAAGATGCAGAAGAGGTAGAAAAGTCTACTTTTCTCGACTTCACAGCCCGCCTTTTAGGAATAAAGGAGAAGAAAAAAGGGTGGACTTTACCCAATTTAGACGACTTTATCCGTCCTGATCCTAGGGGCCGGTTCCCTTATGAACCTATCGAGACCCCATTCCCGAATCCTTTTCAAGAGACTCCCCCTTATTCGGCTCCCCTGCTCCTTCGAACCTCTCAGGAATCAACCTCCCCTGCAAAACCTATCCAAGACCCCCTTTTAAAGCACCTCAGACTCCTTTTTTGTCAAAAGGGACGCCTTCTGAAGAGCCATGAGGGGCTGTACTTCGTAAAACTACCCGATCGTATGTTGACAATTGCTCTTCCCTTCCTCAAAAGACAAGAAGGCGAAATCCCTCCTCATTTCCAATTGATTAATTACCTGGGGGCCCACATTCCTGCTATCCTGTCTGCCGAAAACATCGACTTTGGGGTAACTCCAAAGGAAGTGGGAGAATCTTTTCACTTTGTGATCACTGGTTTGTTTGAAAAAGAGGTCGATAACTTCGATGAGGTGACGAAGATTTGGTATATAGCCTTTACCTCTTACGATCTTGAGTGGCTCCGGAGAAAGTATGGATTGACCAGCTCACTTGCAGGCGAATCATTTCATTGCATCATCGGGGTGAAACGAGGAGAAAAGAAAGAAGCTCCCGTTCAAACATTTCGGATAAGCCCCATAGCTCAGCCAGCCTAATCTTGCTGATGATCGACAAAGGTGCTTTTCTTTAAGGGCTCTTCATTGTCATGTCGCAATCGATGAGCAAGATAGATTAAAGCGAGAACGATAAAGGCACCAGCGAGATTGATCGTTGTTGACCAAAGAATCAGATGTATGTCGCCTCGAACGAGAAGAATCGCTAAGCCGGAAGAGATGAGCCATCCAAACGACATGATTGATTGAGAAAGCCCCATCACTTTTCCCTGCACATCAGGAGGAGCCGCCATTGAGGTGAGATTCATTGTATTGCACATAGTAAAGGCTGAAAATATCGATCCAACAGCGATTACAATGCAAAAGACTTCAAACCAGGGAAGAAAAATATTCAAAAGAAGGCAAAGGGCACTCAGAGATGAGCCTATCACTGCAATTGTGATCGAATGGAATTTTTTCAAAAGTAAATTGTTGAGCAGCGAACTACCTAATGTCCAACTAACTCCAAAGATAGTCATCCATGTTGTTGTCGTAAGTGGGGTCACACGATACACTTCCATTGAATAGGCTGGAAACCATTGCATCACCATTCCCCAACCAATGACCCAAAAAAAGTAGGCGACAAATAGAGAGCGAACCTTTTTAAGAGCTAGTGCTTCACCGACATTCTTAATCCCTTTTAAAAGGTCAAATTTCCCCCCTCCTTTGCATTCAAAGGTTTCGGAGAAGAAGAACTTAACAGCCAAATAGCTAAGAAAGGAAAATAAGGCGGTGACTAAAAAAACAGTCGTAGGTCCGTGATTTCCTAGATACGCAGGATCTGAGATGTATCCTGAAATAACCATCGCTAATATCCAGCTAAATCCAAATATGGTCGTCACATGAGAAAAATTCCGGGCACGCCCTTTTTCATTAGGGCTCATATCTGCAATCGCCGCTAAGCAAATACTCAAATTCCCGGCAAAAAAGCCGGTAAGGAGACGGCTAATGATGAGCAAACTCAAGCTATTGATGGAAATAGCTAGACCCGAGATTATATACCCGATGGTCACAGCCAAGATCGTTACATAAAGCGCTTTCTTTCGTCCAAAGTGATCAGCAAAGTCGCCAATCAGCGGGGCTCCCATGAGCTGTGTTAAAGGAAATACACCAAAGGTGATAGCAAGAAAAATATTTCTCGATGTAGTCGAAGCTCCAAGAGGTAAGAGATGGAAATGGGTGTCGAGAAATACGGTCGGGAGCATGTTGAAAATCACCCCAAAACCGAAGTTATCCATGAAGATGACAAAGAAGAGGGGGAATAACGATTTCTTAAACTTGTTCATACCTTATCGACTAGTCAAAGAATCTAATTGTTTTCCATCATTCTCTGAAATTCATTTTCGGTGATGATTTTGACACCTAATTTGACTGCCATATCATACTTAGAGCCAGCAGACTCACCGGCTAATACAAAATCAGTTTGAGCGCTGACAGATCCGGATACTTTCCCCCCACGCTCCTTAATCAAAGCCGCCGCCTCACTTCGAGTAAAATGCTCAAGAGTTCCGGTGAGAACAAATGTCTTCCCTCCAAATGCATGGGTCAACTTTTTCTTCTTAGGACCTTTAGGATTGATTCCAAGACTCAGTAAATGATTGATCTCATCAATATTCCCTTTCTCCTCAAGGAAGGAGATCATTGATTCTGCGACGATCGGGCCGATACCCCCAATATCGAGAAGCTCCTCTTCTGTTAAGTTGACAAACCGATCGATGGTGCCCACATAGTCTGCAATCAATTCTGCCGTCTGCTTACCAACATGTTTGATCCCGAGGGCAAAAATAAAACGATCAAGAGTCGTATCCTTCGATTTTTCGATACTTTGAAGTAAATTGTCTACGGACTTCTCTTTAAAGCCTTCAATTTGAGATAGATCCTCGACAGTCAATCGATAGATATCGGAAAAAGTAGCCACAAATCCTGCAACAGTTAGCTTTTCTACAACCTTTTCCCCCATGTGATCGATATCCATTGCATCCTTGGCAGCAAAGAAGGCGATTTTCCTCAGATTTTTCGATTTACAATCGGGGTTTATGCATCGAACAGCCACCTGGTCAATTTCATGAACCACTTTCCCACCACAGCTGGGACATTTGGTCGGCATATGCCATTTTTCAGCACCGTTTTTCCGCTTTTTGAGATCGACAGATACAACCTTGGGAATCACATCTCCCCCCTTCTCAATCACGACAGTATCGCCAACTCGGATATCCTTTCTGTCAATTTCGTCTTGATTATGTAATGTAGCACGGCTAATCGTGCTTCCCGCTAGTTTAACCGGGGTAAGTTCTGCCACAGGAGTTAAAACCCCTGTTCGGCCCACCTGCACTGTGATTTCTTTAATCACTGCCAAGGCCTGTTCAGGAGCAAACTTATAGGCTACAGCCCAGCGGGGGCATTTTCCCGTCATCCCGATGTGCTTTCTCTCTTTTAGATCATTGAGTTTTACAACGATTCCATCGATTTCAAACGGAAGAGTTCTCCTCTTCATTTCAATCATGCCTGCAAATTCGAGGATTTCATTCGTTGAACGACATACTTTAGAGAGTTCTTTCGAAAAGACAGGGAATCCATATTTTCCTAAAAATGAAGCGATCTGAGATTGCTTTTCTAACTCATCACCCCCTTCAGCAATATCGTAGAGAAAAATATCAAGATGCCGTCTCTCTGATTCTCTTGCATCAAGAAGCTTTAGTGATCCTGCAGCTGCGTTTCGGGGATTGGCATACACTTCATCTCCCGCTTCTTCCTTGGCCTGATTAAGCTTATGAAAAACGGTTAGGGGCATATAGATTTCACCCCTTAACTCGAGAACCTTAGGAATGTTTTTCCCTTTAAGAATGTGGGGTAGTGATTTGATCGTCATGATATTTTCAGTGACATCCTCACCTTTGCGGCCATCGCCCCTTGTCACTCCTCGGACTAATCTCCCCTCTTCATATCTTAGGCTCATCGCCACCCCGTCAATTTTCAATTCTGCATTAAATTCGACATCGGTGATTTCCAAAAATTTCTGCATCCGGGCTGCAAAATCACCCAACTCATCACCAGAATAGGTATTCATCAAAGAAAGCATCGGCGCTGTATGCTCGACCTGCGCAAATTTCGATTTCTGCTTGGCATCCCCTGTCACCCTTTGAGTAGGCGAATTGTCCAATATCCAGTCGGGATGAGCCTTTTCTATTGACTCGATCTTTTTAATTAATTTATCATATTCATAATCAGAGATTTCAGGGCTAACTTCAACGAAGTAAAGCCGATCATGACGTAGGGCTTCTTTGACTAAGTCGCTATACTCTCTTTTTGTGCTCATCTAATACTACCTCGAAAAAGACAGTAGCTAATGAGGGCATTTGCATTTTAAAGCCTGCATCATTCTCAAGTATCTCAATCGAAGGATTGAGCCTCCCGGCGCCGCCATATCTAACTTCATCTGAGTTAAATACCTCTTTGATGGACTTGACATGGGGCAGTTTAATGATGTATTCACCAAACTCAGACTTTGTGTAATTGTGGACGCAAACTAACGTCTCCTCGATACCTCGCCTCAAATAGCTAATCACCGAGTGATTGTAATCATTGTAATCAATCCATTCAAATCCTTTCTTATCAAAATCTATCTGCCACAACGCAGGGTGATTCAGATAAAAATGGTTGGCTTCTTGCACAAAATTGAAAAGCTGACTATGGGAGAGCTCTTCTAGGAGCTGCCAATGGATTTGTCCCTTCACACACCACTCAGCTTTTTGAGCGAGCTCACATCCCATGAAAAAGAGAGTCTTACCCGGATGAGAAAGAGCTGCCGAATAGTAAAGGCGTACTTGACTAAATTTTTCCCTCTCTTCAAGAGGCATTTTCTCGATTAAAGACCGTTTTTCATGGACCACTTCATCATGAGAAATCGGAAGAATGTATCTTTCCTGAAAGGCTCGATGATAACTGCCTGTCAATTCTTCCATGTGGTATTTGCGATGAATAGGATCTCTCTGCATAAATTTTAGTGAATCATTCATCCAGCCGAGGTTCCATTTTAAATCAAATCCCAATCCTCCCCATTCGACCGGTTTTGTCATTCCAAGTCTGATCGAAGCATCCTCGGCAATCGTGATCACTCCAGGGAACCTTTCATGAATCGATTGATTCAATTCTTGTAAAAAAGCAATCGCCGCTAAGTTTTCATCGCCACCATGCTCGTTCGGCTGCCACTCCCCCTCACCCCTAGCATAATTTAAGTACATCATCGACTGAACTGCATCGACTCGTATCCCATCGATATGGACTTGATCGATCCAGAATAGGGCCGAACCGATCAAAAAATTACAGACCCGTTTATCTTCATAATTAAAAATCAAAGAATTCCATTGGGGATGTCTCCCCATCTGATGATGATCAACTTCATAAAGCGGCTTTCCATCAAATCTCGCAAGCGCGTAATCATCGGAAGGAAAATGACCCGGCGCCCAATCGAGAATGACACCAATATTGTGCATGTGAAGATGATCGACAAAACTTTGAAAATCTTCTAAAGTCCCATAGCGACTCGTTGAGGCAAAATAACCGGTCACTTGATAACCCCATGACTCATCCAAAGGGTGCTCGGTAATCGGAAGCATCTCGAGATGCGTATATCCCATCTTTTTCAAATAAGGAACAATCTCAGAAGCCATTTCCCGAAAATTAGGGAAAACCCCTTCTTTCTTTTTTTGCCACGACCCAAAGTGCATTTCATAAATGTTCATTGGACCATCAAGTTGAGAATTGTGACGTCTTTTTTTCATCCATATTTCGTCACGCCATTCAAATTCGGTAGGCTTTGTCACAATCGAAGCGGTTTTAGGTCTCAGCTCAAAGGCATGAGCACAAGGATCAGCCTTGAAAAGCACCTCTCCCCACTCTGTTTTAATCACATATTTGTAGAGAAGTGGAGGAGAAGAGCCCGGAATAAAGAGTTCCCAAACACCCTGAGCAGAGACTTTTCTCATCGGATTTGCAAATTCTTTCCAACGATTAAAATCGCCAACGACACTCACAGAACGGGCATTGGGAGCCCATACGGTGAATTTAACTCCTGTAACCCCCTCATGTTCACAAACGTGAGAGCCGAGAACTTCATAGATCGTGCGATGCTTTCCCTGAGAAAACAAATCCCCATCGACTAAAGAAAAAATCGGGGAAAAATTGTAAGGATCGTAACCACGAATTCCCCCCTGATAGAGAATTCGATAATCAAATCTCGTCGTTTCGTGAGGAACAAGGAATGTAAAAAAACCGGGTTTGGCCCCTTTTTTCGCCTCGACAACCCCATGTTGATACTCAAAGAAATAGTCCAACTGCTTAGCGGCAAAGAATCTTATCTCTTTGTGGTAATCATCATAATGATGCAAACCCAAATATTGGTGCGGCGATTGATGTTCCCCCATCTCTAGTAGCTGAATTTGTTCGAGTATCTGCATACCCGAGATATACATTGATACTCAATTAAGGTCAAAAAAATCGTTACCGCTAACTCTGTGGAAAATTACCTCGGAAAATACTGAGCAAAGACTTTTCCAGGCACTCCTTTAAGTTGTTGACAATTTTCTGTAAAATTCCGGTAAGGTATTTTACTGAAGATAATGATTTGTTTCACAACTAGCTTCTAACTCAGCTAAATAATCAGACCAGCTTCCCGTTTTATCTTAGCAAAAAAATTCCTGAACATACAGTGAAGCTCTTTGATAATCTGAACCTTGACTATCCAACCAAGTGAAAATCGCAGCTAGTATATTTTCTCTCATTGAAGATCTTGTAAATTCAAAATTGTCCCTGTAGATAATAAAACTTGCGACATAATAACCTACTAGCGGTAATAAATGATTATTATTTTTGAAATTTATCTATGACTGTTTTTTTGCCCGCTTTTAAAACTATCTGCAACGCCTTTGGTTTAATCCCCTCCCGTTTATCGATACGAAAAGCTCGAATCTCGTCCGGCCAGATGAATGAAATCGTCCCATCCTTCTCAGGAGATATGATGACAGATCTTAATTCCCCTTTTCTCCATTCAAAATCGATCTTAGCCCCATCGATTTTAGCCCCTAAAAATCTTCCGGAAAGAAAAGTCTTAGGCAACTTGGGTAAGAGAGCTATCTTCCCTTCCTCTTCGGTAATAAATAGGGAGCGAAACGCTTGACCAAACTCTTTTAGTCGTTGCAAAGGAGAACCGGTCTCAGGGATCGTTTCACAAAAAATCCCTAAAAACCGTTCGTCATTTCTCTTGGGGACAAAAATAGAATCGAATCCCACCTTGATAAACTGAGAAAATTGTTCTTCATTTTGGGGAAGATGTGTCAGCTTCTGATCGGAAGGGAATCTCACATTTTGGGAAAGGACGTACAAAATCGGCAAGATTTCAACCAGCTCAGCTCGTCGCCACATAAGATCAACATCTTGCTTTTTACTCGATCCAAGAGAAATTCTCTCTCTGAACTTCAAAGTCGCTTGAGGGGGGGACAATTCGACTAAACGGACCTTCTCCCCTTTTTTTTCAGCTCCACGAGCCCATTTCATCATAAGAAAATTGTCTTCCTGGTCGACAAAAAGATGTATCTCAAAATACCCCTCTTGAGATACCCCAAAAAATCTACAGATTTGCCTTTCTAGGTCTTGCTCAAGGGTAAAACCCTTCATAGGCCCCTTAATAGGAAGTTCAACGACCTTTACTGCGCCAAAAAAATCAGAAAATTCCAACCGAGTTGGATAGGCAGTCACCACCCAATCAGACAAAGGGATTATGCTAGAGGCCCCCTCTGTGTGAGAAAAAGGTCTATACCGCTGAGCAATGGTGATGTGCGATTGCCGTCCCAATGATTCCTCTTGCACTATTTTCTTTTAGTTCCACTTCTACAATCTGATTTCGGTAAAGCCCCTCACCTCGAACGATCACCTCGAGAAAATTCTCCGTATGCCCCCGAAAAGCCCCCTCATCGTCATCTTCGGATGATTCAAGAAGGACAGACATCGTCCTTCCGATAAAAGATTCTCTCAATTCATACGCGACCTTTTCAGAAAGTCTAAGTACCGCCTGCCGCCTCTCTTCCTTCACTTCACTCGCCACTTCGTCAGTAAATCTTGCCGCCCGTGTCATAGGTCTCTTCGAGTAAGGGAACATATGGACCTTGGCAAATTTCACCTCATTAATCACATCGAGGGTCTCTTGAAAATCAAGATCTGTCTCACCCGGAAAACCAACAATCACATCGGTCGTAAATGTAAAATCAGAGGAAAAAGCTTTCAACCGCCAAACGGCATCGAAAAATTCCTGCTTTGAATACTTTCTCCTCATCCGACTTAAGACCACATTCGATCCTGCTTGAAGGACAATATGCATCGAATGGCAGGTCCTCTTCCCATTTCCAACAACATCAATCAATGCATCATCGACTTCATCAGGATCAATCGAAGAGATCCGAAGCCTCTCCAATCCATCAACTTGGTCGACTTCTCGAACTAGATCAACCAACCTTCGGCCACTACCAGCATCATCAAAGTCGCCAATATTGATCCCCGTAAGAACCACCTCTTTATACCCAGCTTCAACCAATCCTCTCACTTCGTTTACTACTGATTCGATCGATCGAGAAACAGAACGCCCCCTTACATAAGGGATGATGCAGTAAGAGCAGTAGGAGTTGCACCCATCTTGCACTTTGACAAAGGCGCGTGTATGGGCTTCAAAAGCATCAATTTTAAACTCCGGAAGCTCTTTGGCCGCTTGATCAGCTACCCCCTTAAGAAGCGACTCTTTTTCGGTATTGGGAACAATCACTAAACGGTCTGAAAGACCTTGCAAAATGGTTTTAGCCCTTTCTGCATAACACCCAGTCACGTAAATCGTTGCATTTGGATTTTCTTTGATCAATTTCTTAATCTGAGTCCGACTTCTTAAATCAGCAGATTCGGTCACTGTACAAGTATTAATGATGCACAAATCAGCAGGCTGCTCATCTTTGGCAGCTTGATAATCAAGCGACTTCAGCTGCGTAGCAAACGCTGAAGATTCATACTGGTTCGTGCGACACCCGAGTGTAACAATTTTATAGAACAAATTATTCATAATGCTGACGATTATCTTACAAAATAGGTTTTAAAAAAAGGAGAAATTCAGTATATTTGCCCCTATGACAATATTTGGCGCTGCATTCTCTCTCTTTATCGTTTACAATGTGTTGGGAAATGTACCCTTCTACATAGCAATTTTAAAGCCTTTTTCCCCCCGTAGACAAAAAATTATTCTTGCCAGAGAGATGGTGATTGCCTTGATTATTCTCCTCGCTTTTGGCTACTTTGGAGAAGAAATCCTCGATTTTCTCGGCGTTACTGGCAGTACCATTAGTATAGCAGGAGGGCTACTCCTCCTCTTGATCTCTTTGACCATGATCTTCCCCAAACATACTGTGGGAGGGGTGCCCGACCATGAACCCCTGATCGTTCCGATTGCCATGCCAGCCATGGCAGGCCCTGGAAGTATCGCCGCAGTCATGCTCTACTCCAACGCCTTCGATTGCCCATGGAAAATAGCCACCGTCATCATTCTTGCCTGGATACCTTCACTCTTAATTGTCCTCGCAGCCTCCTATATTAGATATCTAGTTGGAGAGAAAGGTTTAATGGCCTTTGAGCGTCTAGGAGGCCTCCTCATCAGCCTTATAGCTGTAAAGATGATCACCACTGGGGCTATTAGTTTGGTAAAAGAAAATTTTAACTTTTCCCCTCCCCCACAAAATCAATCTGTTTCTCTTAAATAAGCCCCTCGGCATTATTCGTAAGTTGTTAATTAAAAATTAATGCGTTATAATTGACTTCAAAATAATTATAAAGAGGATTAAATGGATAAAATCGCCTCCCGTCAGGATTCTGCTGCTACAGCAGAATCTTCTCAAGCCTCTGGCGCTGCTGCTGCAGACGATAGCGTTGCTTTTACTCTTGGCGGAAGAGAACTTTTGGAACACTCACTAGATGATTCTTTTCAACCCAAAGAAATACCGGAACCTTTTCTGCAGGTACTACGTGGTGTAACTCCTCACAATTTGATCTCAGGGATTTTGTATCTGAGAAATTTTCAAGAATATTGCAAGATAAAAGGGATTACTTTTTTTAATTTTGCCACAATGCCCTTAAGATCTGCTAAGCTATTCTTACAAAAATGTCTTATCGATGAAGCTCTAGTGCATATACAAAGTCATAGAGAACTCGATTTTGATTTCAGGGTGTTTATAAGCTTGATGAACTACTATTTTCAGGGCGATAGTAATGAAAAAAAGAAAATTAAGGATTCTATCGACTCGTTCACAAATGCGATTAGCCAATTTCTCCCATTAGTCCTAGGACACCCCCTCTCAAAAGTACTTAAAAATCTATTAGGTCTTCATGAAAAACTCGAACAATTCCCTGAATCTCTTAGTTGGTTAACCGGAAGTCAAATGACCGATTTAAACAAACTTTGCTCAGATATGAGAGGTAAGAGCGAATCCGATTTATTTCAATTGATTCAACATTATATACAAAATGCCGAAGAATTCACCATCGATGCAGCCGTATTGGATTCTAGGGGCTATATGAGGTATTCTTGTGAGGCTAATCAAAAAGCTTATGAACTTTTAGCCAGCTGTCATGAAAAATTCAGAACCCAAATAGATGAGGCCTTTCACCAAATTTTCGTTTCTCTTCAAGCCCACCTTCCGAAAGCACGGCTTTCTGCAAAGGCTCATCAAACACATCAATTTGATTCAAGACTAGTCCACTTTATGACAAGGACATTACCAAAACAAATTTCGATTTGTATGGCAGAAACAAAAAACCTCTCAGCAAAAATCGCTGCAACTACCAAAATGTGCAAAGAAATGTCGGTTGCAGAAGCAACTCCTCATTTATTGAAAATTATTTCTAGAATGAGCCAGATGGATGACATAAAAGAAGGGGGGATATTTCAGATCACATCTCTACTTCATACATTGACGCTTAGTAGTGGAGAGGTCAAAAGTGCCGATCTAGACCAATTCAAACGAAGAAGAATGAGTTTACTCTACAATCGTTACGTAATAACTTTTCACAATCTCATTTTTTCAAGTTTAGTTACTTTGGTAACACATGAAAAAAGTGATGATGCGCCTCTCTCCCTCCCTGAACTTGAAAATATGCTAAAAAGAATCCTAGGCTCATTATCTGATCTATTTTGCAAATCTAAAAGAAGCTCTCAAAGAACTCCTGCTGGACCTCTTGAGGAATATTATAGCTTATCAAGAACTCACCCTCTACCAGACACCCTTATAACCCAGATGAATCGAAGATTTCGGGAAAATACCCGCTATATACATACCTACGATATCGAATTTCTAGCCTTGGACGACTCTATGCTTCAGCAGTTTCTCACTGATTTCATCACATTACACCATACTGAAACCTATGTGCTAGGTTTTTTGGGATATGAAGTTGTAATGAAAAACCACGAGAAAAGTCTAATCCAAGCGTTTAAGAGAGCACAAAAAAAATCTACACACCCCACTGTTCATGAAATAAAATTAGAGCTTGAAGCTTTATCTGAATTCAGGAATACAGCTGCAGCTGCTAAGGATTTAGCCACTAAACAATTTTATGACACAGTCTCAAAATCCTTAGAACGGTATTTTACTGATAGTTCCATGGGATCTGATTTGTTCGGATTGGCCCTGGAACAGTTGACACTCGCGCAACATTGTAAGAAAATATCTGAAGCATTCCAACTTCTCATCAACCTACATTTAGGCATTAGCCGCTGTTTCTCAGGTGGAATAACCTGTTGCCTTGCAGAACCATTAATTGATCAACATTTTTTTGCAGTTGTACCAAGCATAACGGAAGAAGATCCAAGAGAGCAAGAAAGAGCTCTCCTTGCCGAGGTAAATTTAAAAGAGCTTCTTGCTGAAGAGGCTCAAAAAGAAAGTACTCACAAAAAAAAGGGGGCCCGTTCATCTACTGTTGCAACCGCTTTACCTCAAGATGCATCTTCTACTGAGACAACTGAATCTGCGGCTTTAGTACGAACCCCCAGCCTCCCTTCGCCAGGAGCTTCAAGAGTCGATTATTTAAGAAGCCTACAAATTGAAAGAAGCGCCACTTTAATGAGAAAAAGCCGCCTCAGTTTAATCGAAATTTCTGAAGCTCACTCACAAATTTACCTACATCAATCAGTTGCCATTGCTTCTGCTCTCCTAAAACATCACCGATTTTCAAGGGCTCTTGTATTAAGTTTGTGCGAATCCCTTCATCTATCGTTAGAGCAACAAATTACCGCCGAAGGACTCAGAAGGAACGGCAGTTCTCTTCAAGAATTCTATACCCATAATCTAAAAACACGATTAGCACAGTGCCAATTAGTCAGCCACATCCCCGAAGTTTGCGCGATTACTTCGGTAGGAACATATAACGCAAGGTACCCTCATATTAATGCTCACTCATCATACTCTTCCATTACAAAAGACCTTCTCCATTTTTTTGAAACCGATCAATCCCCTCCACCTGAACTACTTTTAAAGATTATCGACCAATTGAATGGAGCTCTTTTGCATATTCAAGATGCCGGGGAAGATCTTCCTACAACCGCAGCTTATCTAGAATCTTTTATAAGCCATGATTCTCCATTACCTGTAGCCAGTACCATTGATGTTTCTCCTCTCATTCAAGCCATCGAGACCACTTTTGCCCCTTGTAGTGAAAAAACAGATTTACTGATTCATCTAGAGGAATTGAGACAAATTTGCCAAATGATTCATGAACTAAGTGGCCTACCAAGAGCCCTAGTCGGAGTCATTCAACAAGCCCTTTTCCGTATTCTTCAATACTCAACAAGAAATCTCCTCATTGTGATGATCAAAAAAAATCACCCAAAAATGAGAGAAATCCCTGTAAGACATATCGATCTTTGTCAAATTGTAGGTTTACCAAAACCCCTTGAAGAAGCTGTTGTCAGCTGTGATATGAAAAAAGGATTGGCCTATCCTCTTGGTAAAAAAGATGGATTAAACCTCTCGGCAAGAGAGAAAGCCTTGGTCAAAGCTCATTTGCTCTCTATTAGACCTGAGGGCTTTACCTTCCCAGGAGATGATGCCACTGATGAGGACGTGAAGGCAAGAATCGAAAAAAGCCTCCAAGATTTAGAAGCGATTCTCAATGATTTGATTCGAATCGCAACTCAAATCGATTAATCGGAGAAAAAATCATGGATGGGATAACAAATTCTTCTATCAACCTTTATGAAGGAGCTTTGGCTGCTACCGAAGAACGACCCAAAGCTCCCGATCTACTAGAGGTCTCCTAACATTAGTGAACGGTACCGATCATCGCAAATAATTAAGTGATCATTTACTGCAATGTCTAGAACTTTCCCAGCTAAAGAGAGCCTTTCGGTCACTTCTAGATCTTCCCTTGACGGGGAAAGATCGTTTGAAGGGTGATTATGGGCAAGTACGATCGAATGGGCTCCTCGCTTAATAGCTGGAAGAAAGACCTCACGCGGATGAAGCAATACCTCCGTCAGTGTTCCCACGCTGACCACTTCTCGCCCAATCAAAGTCAACCTAGCATCGAGCATCAGGACCGCTAGAATTTCTTTTTTTTCTCCATAGAATAGATCGATTAGAGCATGATAGGCAGCTTCAGATGAATCGATCTTGGTTTTCACAGTCTGATTTTTTTTCAACAGTCTCTTAGCCAATGCAAACAGCGCCCTTAATTCGATCGCTTTGACTGGACCAATCCCATGGATTTGACACAACTCTTCAATAGAAGCCTCTGAAAGTGTTGCCAATCCTCCAAAGTGCTTTAGAAGATTATGGGCAAGGCCAGCCGCCGAGATCTTACTCGTTCCACTACCGAGCAAAATCGCTAGAAGCTCCGAGTCGCTAAGACTCTCCTCTCCTGCATGCAGTAGGCGCTCACGGGGCCTCTCTTCAAGTGGAATCTTTTGCATTAAATTCGCTCACGATAAAGGGACGAATTTTATGCTCGAGGCGCGCTGGAACTTCTACTTCCATCAAAATATCGTTCCCCTCGTAATCGGAAAATAAGATGTTCCCCTCTTTCATCAACTCACTGGCTAGCCCATATTCACTTTGAGGAATTCGGAGGAAGACATGCTTTCTTAATCCCTTTAATTGTTCTTCGATCACCTCATACAAGTGATCAAACCCCTCTTTTTTGAGTGCTGAGATGCAAATACAATGGGGAAATCTGACTCGAAATTTCACAAAAACTGACTGATCTTCGACTAAATCACATTTATTCAGCAGTGTAATGATGGGTCGATTATCGGCTTTCAACTCTTTTAAGACGTTTAGAGTCTCTTCAGCATGATCCATTGCCTGGGGGTGAGCTACATCGACTACGTGGAGCAAGATATCGGTATAAACAGCCTCTTCCAAGGTCGAGCGAAAGGCAGCGACAAGGCCATGGGGAAGTTTTCGGATAAATCCGACCGTATCGATCAAAACAATCTTTTGGTGATTAGGCAAGATAAATTGCCTTGCCGTCGTATCGAGAGTTGCAAAAAGCTTATCCTCTGCAAGGACGCCAGCGCTTGTCAAAGCATTAAGTAGTGTCGACTTTCCTGTATTGGTATAACCTACGATCGCAAAAGTGGGCACCCCAGAACGAATTCGCGAGCTTCTTTGGATATGTCTTTGTTCCCTTATTGCCTTGATTTCTTTCTCAAGCATCGCAATACGAGATTTCAATAGACGCTTATCGACCTCAATTTGTTGCTCCCCTGCACCCCTAAAGGCCGATGTTCCCCCTCCACCCGTCTTTTCGCGTGATAAGTGGGTCCACATCCTTTTCAAGCGGGGAAGTTGGTACCGAATCCGGGCAAGTTCAATCTGTAAAACTGCCTCTTTTGTTTTTGCCCGTTGAGCAAATACCTCTAAAATCAATTCTGTACGGTCTAGCACAGGCTTTTTAATGATCTCTTCAAGGTTTTTTTGTTGATTGGGAGAAATCTCTTCATCAAAGATCACCGCGTCGACATTGTTTGCAGCCACAAAGGCACCAATCTCTTCGGCCTTTCCCCCTCCAATGAAGGTAGCGGAGATAAATTTCTTTATCGGACAGGCAAACTTTTCGACCACTTCAAATCCATAAGTCCACGCAAGCTCTCTCAATTCATCCAAATGGTCTTGACAAACCAAATCCGATTGTCCCGATTGGTAAACTCCAACTAGAGCCACTCTTTTGACTTCTGAAAGATCATAACGATCTTTTTGCTGTTCACTTTCATTATCGGACATCGACTACCATCCCATCATAACCTAGTTCAAAACCTTTGGGCACTAACTTATTCCCAAGTTCATGTTCAATCTCGTGAGCCAAATGGGTAAAAATGACTCTTTCAACACCTGTCTTTCTCCCAAACTCAATCGCTTCTTCAAATGAAAAGTGCATCAAAGAGCCCTGTTCATGAATAGCCCCTAACACAAGCACCTTGACTCCTTGAAGTTGATCAAAAATCGTTTCAGGGTACGATTTAATATCGGTCACATAAGCCAAATTACCAAAACGAAATCCATTAACAGGTGTGGTGACTTGCGAATAGGTAAAGTACCGAAACCTATCCACTGAACCCACCTCACCTTGAAGAAGTTTCAGATCAAATCGATCGAGTAAATAGCCAAATCGCAATCTCACTTCTTTTAGAGTCTCGTCTGACATGTAAAGAGGGATTGACCCTTCAGTTTTCATAGAAAAGGGTCTTAAATCATTCAATCCCCCCGTATGATCTTCATGATAATGGGTCAATAAGACCGAGTCTAGCTTGT
>CAYZDL010000020.1:0-4396 GCA_964477345.1 uncultured bacterium | reverse complement strand
CTAGCTTGTTAATTCCGTACCGTAAAGCCACTTGTCGAATATCGGGAGTCGCATCAATCAAATATCTTTTTCCATCGAACTCGATGAGGCACGACGTCCTCAATCTCTTATTTTTCTCATTAGTTGAAAGACAAACAGGGCAATTACACCCAATTCCTGGAACTCCAAACGATCCAACTGTACCTAAAAGTCTCGCCCGTATTTTCATGAGAGCCATCTTATCAGACCGTTGTAAAGATGCCAACAAATCTATTCACGATGTGAGTAGATTTCCTCGGCGGCGTGCTCTCCATAGAGAGCGTGATAGAGAAGGCCGCGTGATCCAAGACCCGTGAAAATCACCCTTCTAGGAGAGATCCGCTTCACGATAGGAAGGTATGAGCTTTGATGGCAGACTCGAATGCACGATAGGCATTCGACAATCTCCCAAGAGTCTAAAGGGACAAGAAACGTCTTGATTCGGGGGTTTAAATGTTTTTTTGCTTCTTCTAGATTTGGCTGATCATTCTTTGGGTTGTGTTCGTAGGTCGCCCCAATTTGAACTATCCCGGGACGCTCTGTAGGAGAAATATACCCCGAACCAATAATAGAACGGGCCAACTTTTGATGTTCTTTGGCCATCAATACCTGCCCTTTGACATATTGAACATCACTGATATTCCAAGGAATAAACCCACTTCCGATCGCATAGAGGACTTGGTCAAAATCGTCTTCATTCTCTATTTTTCCCTGAACAAATTTGCAATTAGGCAAAGCTTGAAAGAGTCCCTTCAGATAGGGCCTAAGAAAGACTGTAAGGCCACTTGTAATCAGAACATCGTCTTGGTAAGATTCTAGATCATGGGTCCATTCATCGGGAGTCCATCCCTTTCGCAAGATCCCATTGCGGAGAGCTACTTTTCTTCCGAGAGCTTTTTCAGCTTCATCGATCAATGCGATGCTTTTACTTAATGCATCGTGAGCATATCTCGATCTTAGCCCTTTTTTACCAGGATAAGGGTGCAAAAGACCAGATTCAATCCCGCCCGGCTTCTCTCCCGGGGGAAAGAGATCAAACAAAACCACCTCCGCTCCCCGTTTAACCAAAGCATGGGCGGCTCCTAATCCTGCAAGGCCTAAACCTACTACCGCACAGTACAAGTCCCTTCCTCATTTTTCGTCATTTTTTGAACATTGGTTTCTTTACGATGAAGCCCCTTTTGCTTCCGCTGTAAAATTCCAAAGCTTTCTGTAGCAAAATTGAAAAAGAAGATGACGAAAGGGGTCAAAATCATGGTGAAGGGGATCATGATAAAAAACCACCCCAATGAAACTCCGATTGCATCAACCCCATGCAAATAGTGTGCTCCCGTCATCACAGCCGCCAAAACAAGAAAAAAAGCACTACATAAGAGAGGTGTCAGCCCTATCGTTAAAAGAAGAAGGTTTGAAAAGAGAGAAAAACGGATCCTTTCTAAAATTTCCTCAGCAATGTGCATATGGACACTCGTCTTTAAAGCGACGTGAGGAGTAACAAAAAACAGGATCACGATGCTAATAAGACTCAACATTAAAGAAGCAAAGACAAGTAAAAAAGGGGCAAATGATAAAAGAACCCCAATCACTTCGCCAACCCCAGGAATCACTTTAACAAGGTGGAATATCCCCATCAAGGTCCACAAAAAGAGATACGTTAAGATTAAAGGCAAGGAGAGATAGGAAACACCTACTAATAACTGCAATGATTGACTAAACAATTTTCGAAATCTGAACGAAAGTCCCTTAACTTCATGGTAGTACATTCTGATTAACAAAACACCCGCTGCAAGCAAAATCCCTGTGCACAAAAAGATGGGAAGAAATGATAGCGACATGGCGATCCAGGGGCTCGCATTATAAGAAATCGCTCTGCAAAATACGGTAAGAACCCCGCAAACCAAAAGGACTGGGAAGATAAAGAAGATCTTCGTCCGACTAAAGGAAAGCCTAAAAGCTCGATTAAATGTTTCTTCAATTTCTAGATATGTCATGCAGCCCCCATTATAGAGCCGCGATTTTAGCGACTCGGGTTCGGTTTAAAAAGATATTTAGGGCGAATAATTGGTGTCCCTTTGCCCCCTCTCGCCTCACACCTTTCGTAGACAATCTGTCTTGCAATTCCTACGACACGAGAGAGACCAAATAATACTGTAAAGTACTCAGGAAAGTCAAATCCTGCTGCACAAAGTAATGTTCCCGATATGGCATCGACATTAGGATAGGGGTTTTGAATTTTTGGATTCTCTTTTAAAACAATCGGCCCCCTCTCTCTAAGAAGAAGAGCCGTTTTCACCAAGGAGTTTTTAGGGAAAAATTCCTTGGCCACATCATATAGCACGGCGGCCCTGGAATCTTCAGCTCTAAGAACTGCATGACCAAACCCGTAGATTAGCCCCCCATGACTCAGTCGATCCCTGACGGCCTGCTCGACGTCATCACCACCCCCCTTATCGCCAACCTGATTATGAATTGCGATGACAAATTCAAGGGCATCTTGGTTAGCTCTCCCATGACGAGGCCCAGCTAAAGCACACATTCCAGCCGCTAACGACCCATAAATATCTTCCAAACCCGAGGCAACCGCCTTCCCCACAAATGCCGAAAGATTTCCTCCCCCATGGTCGTAATGAAGCACATTAAAAATCCTCAATACCTCAGTTAATTTCTCTTTGTTCTTGAGTTTTGGGATATTCAACATATGAGCAAAGTTTTCCATGTAGCCAAGCTCAGGCTTTGAATGAGGCGTTTCACCCCATCCCGCGTGGTAATTAATCAAAATAGCCACCAGCTCAGGCATCTTGGCAATCACATTGAGACAATCTTCCGGATACCGATCTTCTCCTTCGATCCCCCCTAATATTTCAAGTGCCATCACAAGAAGCTTCATCGGATGAGCCTCTCTTGGAAGGGAACAAATGTGCTCTCGCACCTTAGGACCTAAAGCCGATCGTTGCATTAACTGGACGCAAAAATTATCGAAATCACTCCCCCTCTCTAAAGATCCTGTCGTAAGAAAGTATATCACTTCTTCAGGACGCAAATAGGCAAGCTCGCTTATCGGCTTCTCTAGATAAAACAATCCCTTAATCGGATCGACATACGAAGTGACGCAATACCCTACAGGACAACCCCTCAACCCCGACTCAAGTTGCTCTTCCGTGATCTCAAATAAAATTTTGTGTTTACTATTCATTATAAGTACTTTCTCACTTGATCCCTTTCATAAATTAACTCATGTTCGGTCTTCTTAATTTTTTCGTAAATCTCTTCATCCCAAGAGACTCCCTCAACAATTTTTTGATCCCTCATACCAAATGAAAAAATCAGATCGTCATCAATACCGTATGAATTGTCTTTTGAATGAATCCCGGCACAAAGGGGTCGGCTGAGTCCAATCCAAGAGACTATCTAAAATCGCATTTGCCGCAGAAGCCGCTGAGGAAAACCCTCTTGCGTTAATCACTTGGGCTCCCCTCTGTTGTACAGTGGTCATAAATTCGCCATGTAGCCATGCGTGGTCCCCAATTACTTCTTTAGCTGGTTTTCCGTTAATTACCGCATTGTGATAGTCAGGCACCATGGTAGGAGAATGATTCCCCCAAACGGCTACCTGTTTAACATGACTTACGGGAACATTTGCCTTCCTTGCAAGCTGATACAACGCGCGGTTTTGGTCAAGACGCATCATAGAACGAACATTTTCGACAGGAAGATCGGGTGCATTATGACAAAGTACAAGAGCATTTGTATTCGCAGGATTCCCTACGACCAAAATCTTAACCTTATGGTGATTAAGGGCTTTTGCCTGATCTACAAAGATTTTTGCGTTTTCTAAAAGAAGATCACCCCGTTCCATCCCCTTACCACGGGGCTTAGCTCCCACTAAAAGAGCATAATCGACGCCATCAAAGACCCTGTGAGGGTCATCTCCCGTAACAATCTCAGTCAGAAGTGGAAAAGCACAGTCATGAAGCTCCATGACTACCCCTGTAAGCTTTTCCAATACAGGCGTTACTTCCAGAATATGAATAGCTACCGGCTGATCAGGACCAAAAAGATCGCCCGAAGCTATAGAAAATAAAAGAGAGTAACAAATTTGACCCGCCCCACCCGACACCCCTATTCTCAATGGTTTTTTCATGATTCACCTTTTCCCTTGACTATGGTAATCTGTTTATTATTCACAATAACTTTAAGAAATATGAAGAACAATAGATTCATACTCAAGGTAAATTGCAAAGATGAGCGCGGAATCGTTGCACGTGTCACGATGCCTCTTTATCAATTAGGATGCACCCTTACCTCTTTAGATCAATTCACCGACCCTGATACAAAACGCTTTTTTATGCGTTTAACCCTTGAGGGGGAAATCGACCTT
>CAYZDL010000019.1:0-22224 GCA_964477345.1 uncultured bacterium | reverse complement strand
ATTTGGAACCATGAAATTCAAGCTCGCTCACGTTTCTGACATCCATTTTTTTCATCCCCATAAGTCCCCCATGCAGTTTTTAGATGGGCGATTCTATGGCAATTTTAACTACCTCCTTGCAAGAAGGAGACGATTTGATCAAACTCAAATTTTTGAAATCGTCGAAAGATTAAAAAAGGAAGAAGTAGAGGCAATCCTCATCACAGGGGATTTGACCTGCACGGCAACCGACAAAGAATTTTCAAAAGCAGCCTCGTTAATTAAGCACTTAAAGCGAGAAGGTTTCTCGGTCTATCTATTTCCGGGTAACCATGACGTTTATACAAAAAAGACGTTTGAAAAACAAACCTTCTACACCCATCTTGAAAATCTGATCGATTTTGTAGGAGACTATTCTTTCAATTTGGTGAATCATAGGGTTGCCAGCTACAAACTTCCTCATAATGTCAATCTTGTATTGTTAGACCTAACCAAGTATAATACATTCATCTACGCAAACGGTCATTTCACCTCTGAAATTGAAGAACATCTCAAATCTCTTTTAAAAGAGATCGATCCAAAAAGTTCGATCATTCTTGCCTCTCACTTCCCCTACGATAACTTCAAAGTTCCTAAAGCCCACCTAATCAATGGGAATCGACTTGAGGCGTTAATAAAAAGCGATCCTCGAATAAAACTTTATCTCCACGGCCACCGGCACACACCCCGTATCGAATCCAATGAGACACACCTTCTTGTCGATTCAGGATCAGTTTCTTTAAAAAATGTCAGCTCTCACTCTTTGATCGAATTTGATGACCACCTGATTGAAATCAAAATCTGCAAAAAAGATCTTAGATGTACTGCACAAAAAACCATCCATAGGTGATTTAATGAAAGTCTGGTATGAAAATGGGCTCAAATTTAAATGCACCGAATGCGGTAAATGCTGTGGTGGGGCTCCTGGCTATGTCTGGCTAACCGATTCTGATATTCAAAGATTAACAGAACACCTTAAGATTACCAAGGAAGAGCTGATCAAAAAATACTGCCGGCAGGTAGGCGGTCGCATCTCTTTAAAAGAACGTTCCGTTACCTACGATTGCATTTTTTTAAAAGACTCTCGTTGTTCTGTTTACGATGGACGTCCCACCCAATGTCGCACCTATCCTTTTTGGGGAAAAAATGTCGCTTCAAAACGGGCTTGGAACGAGACAGCCATTGAGTGTGAAGGCATTAATTCTCCTGATGCCGATCTGATTCCCCTCTCTGCTATCCGCAAAAAACTCCAAGAAGAAGAACCATCCTCCTAATTTTATCCTTGATATCTTGATCCATTTCTAAGATGCTTCAGTTTAACTGGAGGTGAACATGGCCAAGGAAACGTTAACGAAAGAAGCTCATGAAGTTATAAAATGTTGGCTGAAGGAACCTTATGACCAAAAGACTCGTGAGGAGATAAAAAAATTGATCGCTGAAAATCCTAGCGAAGCCAATAACGCCTTCACTACAGAGTTACAATTTGGTACTGGAGGGATCCGAGCAAAGATGGGACCAGGCCCTGGTCGTATGAACATATACACAATACAGACTGTCACTCAAGGTCTTGCAAATTATATTCTAAGCTTCCCTAAAGACCAGAAGACCAAGGGAGTTGTTATTTGCCACGATTGCCGTATTCACTCGAGAGATTTTGCTGAAGAGGCGGCTAAAGTCCTCGCAGGAAATGAGATTCATGTCTATCTAGTCCCCGAACTTCGACCGACTCCCTTCTGCTCTTTTGCTGTCAGGCATTATCAAGCAATTGCCGGGATCAATATCACCGCATCCCACAATCCAAAGGAATACAATGGATACAAGGTTTACTGGAGCGATGGAGGTCAGGTAGTCTCTCCACACGACACTAAAATCATTGAATCGGTTGAGAAAATCAAATCGCTCGACCAAGTAAAGCTTGCTGACCTTGATTCTCACTTCATCACGATCATCAATAAAAACTGTGAAGAGGGGTATCTCAAGGCGGTACTCGATCAAACTCTAACTCCTCAAAGGGATCGCGAAAAGGGAAAACACTTCAAAATTGTCTACTCTCCCCTTAATGGCGCAGGGATCACAATGATTCCAGAGGCTCTCCATCGTGCTGGTTTCACCTCATTGCATGTTGTTAAAGAACAGATGACACCCGATGGAACGTTCCCTACTACCCCTTACCCAAATCCTGAAATAGATGAGGCACTTAAGCTTGGATGGCGTGACCTTAAATCCCAAAAAGCCGATATTCTACTCGTCTCAGACCCAGATTCTGATCGCCTTTCTTGCTCTTTACTTCACAGAGGACAACCCAAAAGACTTACCGGAAACGAACTGGGGGCAATTCTCCTTCACAATCTTATCCTCCATCTCCGACCTGGAGGGAAATGGGCAACTGTGACTACTATCGTCTCCTCCCCTCTAATTGCTGAGATGACCAAAAGGCATAAAGGGACCTGCTTTGAAGTATTAACAGGATTCAAATACATCGGAGAAAAAATCCATCAATGGGAAGAGCAAGCTGATGGTTATGACTTCATCTTTGGCATGGAAGAATCACTCGGTTATCTCCATGGCACCTATGCTCGAGATAAGGATGCAACCATAGCGGCGCTCCTCACAGCTGAAACTGCTCTTGAACTAAAAAAACAAGGGAAAACCCTTTTCGATCAGCTCTACACGATCTATGAAGCCTACGGAATTTTCCGAGAAGACCAATTATCGATCGAATCGAAAGGAGGAATGGAGTCGATGCTCAAAAAAATCGGCGAGCTTAGAGCCAATCCACCTAAAGAAATTGAGGGTGTTAAAGTTGAAGTGATCGAAGATTATCAGACACAAAAAAGCACTTGGTGCAAAACTGGGGAAACCAAACAGTTGACCCTTCCTAAATCGAACGTTCTGGTGTTTAAACTAGAAAATCAATGGCGCCTAATCATTCGCCCATCAGGTACAGAGCCTAAATTGAAGATCTATGGTCAAGCAAGAGCTCCTCATGAAGCCCACACTGAAAAAGCCCTTGATCATCTAGAAAAGCAACTCAATGAGTTTCTACATCAGTTTGCAAAAACCCATTTTGCTACTTGATCGATTGAAAAAGCTCTAGTCAACTTCATTGCGTGTTTTCTGACTGTATCCGATCATATCCTCAAGTTCCCAGTCTACGTTTTGATATAGATACTCAAACTGCTCTCTATTGAACTTCAAATACTTTCTCTTTTTAAAAGCTTTGTTCTCATACCCTTTATACTTGGTGATATTCTCAAATTCGAGTTTGGGACTTAACTGATATTTCGCAGCAATGTAATCGATGAATTGCTCGGGCGCTTTAAGAAGATCTTCATACCGAACCACCAGAAAATTTTTCATGTGCCTACCCATTGCCAAATGGTTAAGAATCTTAAATTTTCTAAGCTCTAACACATTTTTAAAAGGTTTTCTCGTATAAAGGTTAAAACTATCGATCGTGCGGGCTGGCTCGTAATTGTTCGTTACCCAAGTGCTCGATAAAAAATTCAAGAAACCCACTTCGGTAAGGACAGGGTCAGCATGATGATGCTTTCGATAAAAACTTCTGGTCCAATCGTAAATATCTCTAACAATTAAAATCCCCAGACAGTTGTCCGAATTATGCAAATTGTCTAAGACATGCTGATCTGTGGCAAGTGGGTAAGAAAAATCGCTCAAATCGATCCAAGAGGGAAAATGCTTGTGGCCATAAGCTGATGTAGGCTCGAGTCCAATGATATTTTGTTTCACCAGATATTCGAGAAAGTTTGTGCCGGTGCACCTCTCTCCAAAGACATTAAAACAGGTGATATTCCTCCCATTTCTCTTATTGTGAGGGTTATCAAAATTAACACCGAAAACTTGATAAACCGAAGCCCAAAAGAAGATCAAGAGAAATCCAATCCTATTCATCACAACCCCCTATAAAATTTATTGCATGAAATCTAGCGGATCGACACCACTCATAGGAGAATTTGCTTCGAGCTTTGCGGCTGCGTCATTAAAGGCGGCCACTATCAAATCTTGTAAACCTTCAACATCGTCTTTATCAACACACTCTGGATTAATTTTTACTGACTTGAGGTTTTTGTCACCTGATAAAACAATTTTAACAAGCCCTCCACCAGCGCTCCCTTCGTGCTCAGAAGTTGCCAACTCTTCTTGCATACGGGCAAATTGCTCTTCCATCTGCTTGCGTTGTTTTTTCATTTTTGAATAACCCGATCCCATCGATTCGTCCTCCTAAATGAGGGGTATTGTAGCATCTAGATTCAATAAGTTACAAATTTTTTTTCAGAATTCCACCAAGTTCTACCTGAGCAAACCGCATGATTGTCTCATTGTCTTGGACTCCAATACGGCCCGAAATCTCAGGAGCTTTATCTGGAATTTTTTGAAAAGGGTTGGGGGCAACTTCATAGGCAGCTGCCACAGGTGGGGCGGCCTCGTCGGAAGGAGCAGGATGGAGAACTTCACGAGAAGGAACTGGTGGGACAACTTCACGAGCAGGAGTGAATGAGGTCTCTTGCTTTTCCTGCGCTTTAGACAGTTCTAACCCCTCCAACTTTGCTACAATTTGATCGATCGATATCCGATTTTTTGATTGAAGGATATGTAGAAGAGTCATTTCAAGATGAATTTTTTTAAAATTGAGCCGGTTTTTAGCTGAAAAAAGATCCGCTAAATAATCAATTATATAGATAAGTTTTTCATTTTCATATATTTGTGTGGCTTTTTTATACCCTTCTTTTTCTTCATCAGTAAAGTGCTCTGCATTTAAAGAGAGTTTACCAAATTGAATAAGGGCAATATTTCGGTAATGTTCTAAAAGATTTTCAATAAAGAAGAAAAAATCCCTGCCTGAGGTAAATAGCCTCTTTGCCAAATCAAATGCATAAGACATTTCCTGGGCTTGATAGGCTTGATCAAATTCGAAAAATTCATTTCGGGTCGCAAACCCGAGTGACTCCTCAATCAAGTGTGAGGAAATGGGAAACGATCCAAGAGAAATTAGTTGATCAAAGAGAGATTCCGCATCTCGAAGAGACCCTTCGCTAAGACGTGCAATCAGAGCAAAAGCATCGTCATCGACTTGAATATTCAATTCCTTGGCGATTGAACGGAGTTTTTTAATAATCTCAGCGAGCTCAATCCTTCGAAGATCAAATCGTTGACACCTTGAAACGATCGTTGGCAATACTTTTTGAGGCTCGGTTGTCGCAAAAAAGAACTTCACCCCTTCTGGCGGTTCCTCTAACGATTTTAGTAGAGCATTAAAAGCCTCTTTGGTCAACATATGTACTTCGTCGATAATAAAAATTTTGTATCGTCCCGAGGCTGCCTTATAACCAAGGGTTTCATTGATGTTACGAATATCATCAATCCCTCGATTCGAAGCCCCATCGATTTCTATCACATCGAGCGACTGACCAGAGGCAATTTCTCTACAAGAAGAGCATTGATTACAGGGCTCACATGTTTCGGATAAAGCTTCGCAGTTCAATGCCTTAGCAAAAAGCCTGGCAAGAGTAGTCTTTCCGGTCCCCCGAATTCCACAAAAAAGATAGGCATGAGAAACCTGATTCATTTTAATGGCATTCACCAATGTTTTAACGATAACATCTTGGCCTGTAACCTCAGAAAACCGTTGAGGCCTGAACCTTCTAGCAATGGCTTTGTAATCGATCGTTTGCACAAATACCCCCAAATTGCGTATTCTATAATAATTCTAGTTCATGTATCAAGAAGGAAAAGAGACATTCGCAAATGGCAATCGCTCATAAAGGGAAACGATCGCATAGACGATCAAAAGAGGTAAAAGAGGAAGAAAGGCTGTGGATTCGCCTTTTGATTGCTCTTTGTTTTACTTTAATTATCGCCGCTTTTATCCATTTCCGAGATGTGAGGATGGATTTTCTTGAAATCGATAGCATGGCGAAAGGCTATGTTGTTGCTCAAGTCGATTTAGAATTTCCAGACCCTGATGCCACGATTGTTCTTCGGCAAGAGGCTCTTCGAGATGTTGGCCGAATCTACCGCCTAAGTGATACGGAAATCCGTCAAGTCCGTCATAAGTTCGAAAATGACCTAATTCACCACCCTAACTGGCGTAAACAGGTTAATGCAACCTTTGAAGAGATGTATAATGCACTTGATGCCACCTGTGAAACTCTCCAAGCCGCCAATATTACCGATGCCAGAACCTTAAAGAAACGAGAAGAATTAGGTTTAAATACCGAAGATTACTACGTTGCTAAAGATATCGATGGAGAGCGCCTCAATGCGCTTCCAGAAACTTTTTGGAACCAGATCCGAGATAAAATTGTCCAACGTTACCATTTCCCCTCACACCCAGTCCAGTTTATCATCGATTATTTTAAAGGATCTCGTTGGAAAGTCTACCATGATGTCGATGCAAGCCGAGTATTTAAACAGGCGGTAGAAAAGGAAATTCCTGAAAAATACACACAAGTTAAGGCGGGAAGTCGCATCATCGACCAAGGTGAAAAGGTAACTCATCGCCATGTTGCCATGTTAACCGCCATGAAAGCAGCTCTAAGAGACTCAAGAAATTTATGGAACATTCACACGATCATCGGATCTCTTGTCTACGCCATTCTCATCGTTGCAATCAGCGGATTTTACTTTTATTTACGTCAACCGACTTTTATCGAATCGGTAAGGCAGCTTTTTCTCTATTTAACGATCATCGTCCTAGCTCTCATATTAGGTAAGCTGGCAGAGCTATTGATTATTCATACAAGCTCCCAATGGACCGATTTTTTCCGCTACCCGATCATTGTCCCTTTCGCATCGATCTTGCTTTGCATCTTGCTCAACGAAGAAATTTCTCTCTACTCAACATTCACCCTGACAATCTTGATGGGCATTACCCTTGCTTTTGAACATAGCCACTTTTTATTCATCAACTTAGTCACCTCAATCATCGCTGTTGTTACCGCAAAAAACATGAAGAAACGGAAAGAAGTTTTCGTTGTCTGCGCTAAAATTTGGTTAACCTCAGCCTTTGTCGTTGTTGCCTTCAACTTGAGTAATAACACTCTTTTTACCCCTCTGATCCTAATTGACTTATCTGCGACCCTCATCAATTTTATGTTCCTTGCGATACTTTTGATCGGCTTAATGCCCATACTCGAATCGGTTTTCAATGTCATGACCGACATGACCTTGATGGAATATATGGATCCGACCAATGACCTTCTGAAACGATTGGCTATCGAAGCACCCGGCACTTATCAACACTCGCTCTCCATCGGCCACATAGCAGAATATGTAGCCAATTCGATTGGAGCCAACGGACTTTTTTGCCGCATCACTACCCTCTATCACGATGTAGGAAAACTCAACACTCCTCACTATTATACAGAAAACCAAATGCTTAGTGGCGGAAGACCCTTTAACATCCATCAGCTCCTTACCCCTATTGAATCGGCTTACATTATTAAATCTCACATCCAAGATGGAGTCGCCCTAGCAAGACAACACAAACTTCCTCAACCTTTTATTGATGTGATTCAACAACACCACGGCACAACTCTCATCAAATATTTTTACGTTAAACAATTCGAAGAAATGGGTGGCAATACTGATGATATCGACGAAAACGCCTTTCGATACCCTGGACCTAAACCACAATCGAAAGAAAGCGCTATCATCATGCTTGCTGACTCCTCGGAGGCCGCATCCCGCTCTCTAGATGACAATTCAGAAGAGTCGATTCGAAAATTGATAGAGAAAATTGTCTCTGAAAAAATTAACGATGGGCAATTTGACGACTGTCCTTTGACTTTTCATGAACTCTTTACCATTAAAGAGAAATTGGTAGAAATGATCAAAGCCACTCACCATTTAAGAATCAAATATCCGGAGATGAAAAAAGATGAGCAAGAAAAAACCGAGTTTCAACCCGGATGATGCTAACCGCTCCTACTTGATTCACGAATTTCTTACACTCCACAAAGACTTCATTGAAAGTCAAAATATCCCTGCAGCGAAAAAGATTCTCCGCTTCCTATCCAATGAGGAAAAGCTACACCTTTTCATTGACTACGCGATCTACAATCCTCACCCCTTACTTCACGACAGCGTACAAGATGACATCGAACAAACTCAGCTCGCCCTGAATAGCTGGATGAATGGGGCAACACCTATCATGAACGTTACCCCTCTCCTCAACGACCTCAAGGCATGGATCGCTGAAAAACCATAGAAAGCCTTTTTGAGGCTCAGCGATGGAGCTAGTTCGGACTTGGATATTCTTACAAGAATTTGCAAATAGAAGGATCTTCGGTCAATTTCAATGTTAATTGGAAATTGCAAACATGGATCAACAATATCTCGGTATTTAACAGCTTCATTTTAACATTGCAAGGCTTTACGGCTACTTTGAACTGGACTTTCTAAAAGTGAGTTAGAACCCAAATCGTTCTTCGGCTTTTCTTCGTGCAATTCTTGAATCGATTTTGCAAATTGCCTCTTTGATCAAAGGAATAAAGCGCGGGGCGCAGGAGAGTTTTGTAATACCAAGACCAATCAACAGCTCCGTATAGAGGGGATCAGAGGCAATTTCTCCACAGATACTCACATCAATTCTCGCACTCTCAGCCTCTTCCACTACCCTCTTGATCATTCTGACTAATGCCGGATGGTCATGTCTATATCTTTCAGAAGTGCTTGGGTTTGACCTGTCAGCAGCAAAAGTGTACTGCGCTAGATCATTGGTGCCGATCGATAAAAAATCACACTCTTTAACCAAGACATCACACATAATCACAAAAGCTGGCACCTCGACCATGCATCCAATTTCTATCTTTTCACAAAAATCGATCCCGTCATCTTTGAGCTCTTGCTTTACGTTCTCAATAAAGGCCTTTACCTCTCTTAATTCATGAACGTCACTGATTAGAGGTAACAATAGTTTCATCTTTCCGTATCTTGCAGCTCGAAGCACCGCGCGAATCTGCGTAGAAAATATATTTGGATGATTGATCAAAAAACGTATGGAACGGCATCCAAGAGCAGGATTCGGCTCTACCTTTTCATGACGGAGAAATCGCTTGTCCGAACCTATGTCGAAAATACGAAATGTCACTTCTATATTCCCCGATAGTTGCATCAATTTTTTGTAGAGCTCGTACTGTTCCTCTTCACAAAACGATTCAACATCGTTTTTTAGATAAAGAAACTCGGAACGAATGAGTCCAATTGTTTTCGTTCTGAGCTCCTTTAACATATAAAGATCGTGCAGATCCTCAAGATTTGCTTGTACTTCAATCACCTTGTCGTCCAAAGTGCGATCGATGGCAAGATACGACTTAGCAGGGCTGATCACGGGTTCAGTAAATTGGCGCTTAGTTTGATTATAAAGCTGCAGGGTTTCTTCTGAGGGGTGAATGATCACCTCTCCTGAGTACCCATCAACAATAGCTATTGCTCCACCAAAAAAATCCAAAGTAGCAACGTCAATGTTAGAAATGTAGGGAATTCCTTTGGCTTTTGCAATTAGGGCCGCATGAGATGTCGGCCCCCCATACTTAGTAATAAAAGCTCGAATTTGATTAGGCGAGGCTTCGGCTGTCTGTGACGGGACCAGTTCATTAGCACATACAATCGATTGAGACGGTATATTGAGACAACTAATCGAACTTGTAGGATGAAGATGTCTCAACACCCGAGCTAGCAAATCCTTAATATCGAGAACTCGTTGTCTTACAATCTGGTCTTCAACTGCCATCAAAGCATCAATATAGGCACCCATTTCTTTAACAAAGATACTCTCTGTGTTCTTGAGGGTCGTAGCAATTTTTGTTTCAACATCGAAAGTGACAACGGGATCGGCCAACATTAGGCGGTGAGTCTCAACGATCGAGATCGCCTCGTCAGACCCCTCCTCCTTAAGAAAAACCATGAGCTTGTCGAGCTCTTGACCACTTAAAGAGAGCGCCATCCTGTATCGAGCAATCTCATCATCAACCTGAGAGGGAGAAATTGCAAACTCAGGAACACTCCATTTCTCATCATTTTGAAGAACATAAAGCGAACCTATGGCTACGCCTCGACTAACTGGTGCTCCTTTAATTCGAACTTCTTCTTCGATTTTTGTCACTTTCTGATCTCTCAATATGACTCGCGCACGTAAGTTATACCCCAGTGAACCTATATTTTACTAGAAATTTTCTTGGTCATACTCTTCTGCCTTTTTGCGATAGTTTCCAGTAATTTTACATTGAATTCTTTAGCCGAATTGTATCCCATTCTCTTTAGACGATAGTTTAAAACCACTGTTTCAAGAAGCAATACGACATCTCGCCCAGGCTTGACAGGCATCACACAATAAGGAAGTTTAACTCCTAAAATATCGAGATATTTTTCTTCTAACCCAACTCGATCATAGAAATGTTTATCATCCCAAACCTCTAACTTAACGGCAATGTCGATTTTTACCCTTTCACTAATACAGACAGCCCCATAAAGGTGAGCTACGTTAATGATCCCTATTCCACGAATCTCGAGCATGTGCCGAGTCAATTCAGGACCTGATCCTTCTAATCTTGTCCCCTCTTTTTTCCGCACGATGACCACGTCGTCTGTAATCAGTCGGTGGCCCCTCTCTATAAGCCCCAAAGCTGTTTCACTTTTCCCTACCGAAGAATCGCCTTGCAAGAGCACACCAAGACCAAACGCCTCAACCAAAGTGCCGTGACAAGATATGGCAGGGGCAAACTCTTCCCCAAGCGCAACAGTCAAATTTTGAAGAATTTGCGACGTAGTAAGACTTGTACGAAATAAAGGAATTTTCTCCCGATCGCACAATTCGATCATTTCCTTATACGGTTTTAATCTTCGAGAAACGATAATCAGTGGCAACTGCGCCGACAGTATGCTAGAAAGCCTTCTTTTCCGGATCCCTTCGCTTAGACGGCGTAAATACTCCATCTCCACTCTACCAAAAATTAAGATTCTTTTCGGAGAGTGACCTTTTAAAAATCCGGTCAAACAAAGCCCAGGCCTTTCAATTTCAGGGACTCGGATTGCTCTTCTAAGCCCTTCATCACCAGCACATAGATCGAGCTTCAGGACCTCACTATACCTCTGATAGAAATCTTTAACTTCTAACATCATAGATTTTAACCCAGGACTAGTCTATTAATCACTTTACTCGAACCAACCCTTAATGTATATAGTTATATCTAGAGGTTGTAATGGATCGCAAAAAACTCATAATCATCGGTGGAGGATTCGGGGGAATCAATGTTTGCCTTGCATTGAAGCGAGCCAACGTCGAGATTCTTCTAATCGATAAGAAAAACCACCATCTTTTCCAACCCCTTCTTTATCAAGCGGCGACAGCAACACTTTCCCCAAGTGATATTTCTATTGCTCTAAGAGAACTTACAGCCAGGCAAGAAAACACCTATGTTATTATGGGTGAGGTTGTTAAAGTTGATAAATCGAAAAAACATGTAATCATGGGTAACGGAGATAAGTTTGATTATGACTATCTTGTGGTTGCCATCGGGTCAAAACACTCCTATTTTGGAAACGACCATTGGGAGAAAGTAGCCCCCGGAATCAAGACCCTGAAGGATGCTCTCACAATCCGCGAACACCTTCTCACCTCTTTTGAAAAGGCCGAAAGGCTCGATTCGATTTCGGAATCGTATAAATACCTCACCTTTGTCATTGTAGGTGGGGGGCCCACTGGAGTTGAATTTGCGGGAACCATTGCTGAGTTGATTCGAAAGACAATGCGTAAAAATTTTCGCCGCATTAGCACAGAAAAGGCACGCGTTTACCTGATTGAAGGATCAGATCGACTCCTTCCTCCTTTTCATCCGAAGCTCTCCGAACGAACTAAACGAGACCTTGAAAAACTTGGAGTCACTGTCCTCACCAATCGAATTGTGACAAACATTACCGAAAGTGGTGTTGAAGTAGGTGACACTTTTATTGAATCAAAAAACGTTATTTGGGCAGCAGGAAATACAATCCCCACATTAGTCAACACCCTCGAAGTTGAGCAAGATCGCCAAGGAAGGGTCATGGTCGAAAAAGATCTCTCAGTTCCTTATTATCCTGAAATTTTTGTGATAGGTGATGCAGCCCATTTTAAAACGGATAAAGGAAAAATCTTACCCGGTGTTGCCACCGTTGCGATTCAACAAGGCCGTTTCCTCGGCAAACTTCTCAAAAAAGAGTTCAAAAAGAAAACCCCATCTAAAAAGGGAAGAGCCCCTTTTAAATTTTTCGACAAAGGAAACCTTGCTACAATTGGCTCTTTCAAAGCTGTCGGCAGCATGGGACGGTTTCGCTTCACCGGGGTCTTTGCCTGGATTATCTGGGGATTCGTCCACGTTGCCTACCTGATCGGCTTTCGTAATCGCCTTAGCGTCATGTTAGAATGGGCAATTCACCATATCACAGGGGCAAGATCTTCCCGCATCATCCACGGCACCATTGACGAAGTCCTTCCCAAGCGAGAAGACCCCATTTTATAAAAATGCAACTGGCAAAGAAATGAACTTCCCTAGCTCATCTCTTCTCAAAGATTCTTGTATTGCAAGGGTATTTCTGAGCTGTGCACTCAAGTTTTCTGTTATTTCTTGTCCAGGAGAACCACTATCGATAGTCGACCACGATTCATCATCATTTTTTCTAAATGCTCTTGCATGAATTGGAGCATATGTTCCAAGCATGACTCTTGACCTTGCAGCTAAAAATGCCTCATCAACAACAGTCTCCTCGTTTGTTTCATCAGAGACAAAGACAAGTTCATCATTTCCATTCATCTTAATTTTACCCACCATCAAACCCGTAAGATCGCCATTTAGCATGCCATTATCTTGCAAATGGGATAAATAACTAATGATCATCCCCATATCAATACCATCATCGATATTAAAACCCCTTCTAAAGGATAGTTCCTCCCCCCCTTGTGCAAGTCCTTCTATCCCTTCCTGATTAAATTCAGCCGATTTAATGTTTATATACGATTGGAGATCAGAAGGACGAACTGCTTGATATCCCATAAAAGCATTCGCAGCATGCAACTGACAAAATCCACTTGTTTGCTCTTCATGATAAAAAGGCTTACCTCTCTCTTGAGGCCCCAATGTTTCTTCTCCATGATATACCGAAATGTCGTTTCTAAAGGCCTCTTCTTGGCTCTCATCCCGATTAAATTGAACCATAAGGTCTCTTGCCCTGATCATCCCATCAAATCTTGGACAATCATTATCATCCATTGTTCCAGCAAACATTGTCAAATCCTCAACCCGTCTCCATTGACCTGCACCAACTTCAAGCACTTCAAGATCTGGCGCCTCTTCAATTCCCGAGTCATCTAGAGAACACGTATTATTTCTAAAAAAATAGAATTCATCGGTTGATTTTTGAAAAAACAAATAAGGTCGTTGCGTGATGAAAAAATTGATGTCTATCCCATCAGAATAAAGTTGACTTATCGCATATTGCACTTCCCCGCCTCCCTTATAGTCGCGGCCCAAAGAGGGGTCATCTACCCCTGATAATCGTATTAAGTCTTCTGAGGTAATAACTTCTTTTCCGCTGGCAAGGACTACATATCTGCTTAAAAAATCCCGCTCTACAGGTTTTAATCCGTTAAAAGCCTCAGTGAGGCTAAAATCCCTAAGTCCGCTTAATGTATTAAATGATAAATCCATATCTATTACCTTTAATTATAGTATTATATGACTATTATAATTAATATTATAATTAAAATACATAATAGAATTTTGAATTTTTGTTATCTCACTCGTTATTAGTGACTTAAGAATTAATGATTATAGTATTTTTAACTTTGAATTTGATTATTTTCCTTAAATCCTTTATAATCGCCCGTGTTAACAATTACCCCCCCGGGAACCATTTAAAATGGACCTAGTGCCTATATACTCCCACCTTTTGGAGCCCTCTATTAGTAGTCCTGGTGCTTTTTGCATTAAAAACACCAAAACCACTGATGAAGAGATAGAAGCGCTAACCGCAAGCGCGGAATGCATTATTGTCGAAAGTAGAGCCCCCCTCTCTCTTGTAACCCCATCGGTATTGAGTGCCTTTATAAGTATTCACGGCCCCCATCTTCAGATTCTAAATCTTCAAAATTCCAGGATTAGTAGTCAGGAACTATCGGACCTCGCACCATCCCTACCAAATCTGAAAGTGTTATTTTTACAATACCTAAACGCTATTTCAGACGGCTCTATTATGACGTTAGTGGGTAGATGCCACAATTTGGAAGAGATTCATTTAAGCCAAAACAGACAACTGACTAAGGGGCTGTTTTATTTTTTTCTTGGTCAAGATCGATCTTTTTCAACGGTATCATTAGATCTCACACTAGATTCAGACAGACCAGATGGCTTTGAATCAAAAGCTAAAATCAATAAGTTGACCTTGATCGGTCGACATTTTGTAAATCAAGATGCTTTAAGCTTTTCTCACCGACAACCCGATGTTCTTGAGCTTAGATTAACGAGAGTTGATGGTAGGGGAGTTAGCGATCTTTTAGGTTACTGTAAACAAGGCAGTCAGCGATATAAAATCATAGTCACTGAGATGTTTAGTGTTAAACTTATGAAAATAGCTGATGAACTACAAAATAATAATTCACTCAATGCCCCACCAGAATATAAGCTAACACTCAAAGATCGTTCTCTGATCATTAGTAGTTAAAATCACGAATGATAGAGACAAGCTGTGGCGCTTGTTCAACATGTGATGCGTGACCGCCTTCAATTTCAATATAAAGAGCATCGGGAATTTTGGAAGAGAGAAACTCCCCTTCTGAGAGAGGAAACATCAAATCGTCCTTTGAAGAAATGACAAGTGTTCTTACATCGATCTCTTTTAACCAAGGACCGGAATTAAATACCAATAGAGCTTCTATCTGATGCTTTACCCCTTCGGGTGAAAGGCTTCGATGAGCATAGAATTCTTTTAATTTGTTTCTTGTTTGAGTATTTGAAAGGAACTTTTCCGAAAAAATCCATGGCATGAGGAGGTAAAATAGCTTTTGCACCGGGACCTTCTCTTCTAAGAGGGAGAGAACTCCTTCAAGCATAATTCGATCTTTCTGGTTTAGCTGATGAAATCCATTACACAAGATAATGTTTTCAACTCTTTGCGGATATTTACGCGCAAATGTCTGAGTGACACTAGCTCCCATCGACTGCCCAAACAGGGAAACTTTTTCTATCCCCAAGTGATCAAGGAGAAAGAAGATGTCGTTTGTAATCCCTTCGATCAAAAAATTCTTGTTTGTGTATTGGGTCTTACCCATCCCTCGTGAATCAAAGACAATCACTTGAAAATTTCTTGCTAACTCAGGTAAAATGGCCTGCCAATAGTAATCGACACTCCCCGTTAAACCACAGACTAAGACGAGGGGCTTTCCTTCACCATAAATTTCAAAGTATACGGAGCTATCATCTGTCTTTGCATATCCCACGTTCCAGCGTATACTTGAACCAAGATATAATGTCATCTTTTTCTCTCCAGCTTTTCTGGAGGCAATTTCCCGGTCTCTATTTTGGTTTATCAGTCTTGTCTGGAGTGGCCCTTTATTTTTGCTTCCCCTACCTATTACCGCTCGGTCTATTAGGAAAAAATAAAAGGCACATCTTAGGATTTTACCTAATTGCTTTTCTTTCTTATCTAAACACACACGTCTCTGTAGATCCTGTAGTTTTAAAATCTGAAGCGAAGGGAATTGGCTATTTTACCATTGAGAAAATCCGACACCCTCCTTTCAAAAATGGTTCTTTCCTATCCTATCAGGGGGCTTTGACCTATTTTTCATGTAATGGAGAACATTACACACAAATTCCGTGCACTGTATTAGTGAAAAATACAAAGGGAAGACCCCTTGCAAACTGCGACTATTTGGTAGAGGCCAAATTACGCTATAGCAACCACCATTTTTACAACATGGTGGTTGATCATTGGACACCTGTTGAAAAAACCTTTTCCTTAGCTGAGTTGCGACTTAATTTAAAAGATCGACTCAGACTCTATTTTAAAAAGCATACTACCCACCCCCTGACTTGTGATTTTTTTTCCTCCTTGGGCACAGGAGGGGTCGAAAGTAAGCTGCTTCAAGAGATTTTTAGATGGACTGGGCTAAGCCATACTCTTGCTATTTCTGGTTTTCAATATTCGTGGCTACTATTTGCCCTTATTGGCGTGGCATCACTTTTTTGTCCTGGTCGAATGACACCCGTTTTTCTTCTAATTTCGATTACCCTCTACTTTTTCTTTATTGGTGAATCCGCTTCGATCAAACGAGCTTGGATGACCTCTGCCATTTTTTGCGTCGGAATGATGCTCAGTAACAAACCTAATGGTCTCAATTCTTTGGGAATTGCAGCAGCTTTTTCGCTCATTATCGATCCTGAATCCCTATTTTCAATTGGTTATCAATTAAGCTATATGGCTACTTACGCCATCTTGACGATTTTTCCCACTGCCGATCTAGCATTTCAAAAGCTCTTCCCTAACTGGAAATTAGAGGAACTTAGGCAACTTCGTTGGCATGAAAGGTCGGTAGTTAAAAGCGCTCAAGTGATTCGGCAAATGATCTCTCTCTCAATTGTGGCAAGCTTATCGACAGCCCCCATTTGCTTAACCCATTTTGGGGAATATTCTTGGACAGGGATCTTTTTTAATTTCTTTTTGCCTACCGCGATGACCCTCTCGCTCCTTGGAGTTTTTGCAAGCCTCATCCCTTGGATAGGCCCTACGATCCTTTCGATCAATGAATGGTATAGTAAAAATATCCTTGAAATACTTTATTGGTGTGGCAGTAACAGCACCCAGATGATCATTTACCCCCTCTCCACTACGTTTGCAATCGGAATAACATCATCGCTAATTTTGCTAGGGGCCTACCTAGAATATAGAAGAACCCTGTTGACAAGAATCAAACTTCTCGTATAAAATGCTGACCTTTGTGTGGCGGTAGTAGCTCAGTTGGTTAGAGCGCAGGATTGTGGTTCCTGATGTCGACGGTTCGAATCCGTTCTATCGCCCATTGTTTTTTTTCCAGCACCACAGTATCATGAAGTTTGAACGTATCGCTGGAGTCATCTTGCCCTGGGTCGCAAAGAACAAAAGCAAAGAGCAAAAAAAACGCGTGAATCACCATCCAGAAGCTAAAGGGCTTCTCTTCATAGGTGCCGCCTTTTTTCTTTTCACCTGTTTCTTTAGTTTTATCGACGGCCATCATGAGGAAAATTGGCTTGGACTTCTTGGCCACGTCATCGCTTATGGATTTCACTATATTTTTGGCTTAGGCAGTTACGCAATTGCCATCTTCTTTGGTTGGCTTGGTTGGCGTCTTTTGAAGATCCGCTCTTATGACGGCGTCCTCATCAAGTCATTCTACTTTATGTTTTTTCTCTCGGCTCTCTGTATTTTACTGAATCTACTCGCCGAAACGAAATGGTTCAACATGTCCTTTCTCTATGAGCGGGTCTATTCGGAAACTGCCATTATTTACACCCCCTCTCCTGTTCGTTATGAACGATACAACTTGGGCGGCGTCCCTTTTTACTATTTATTTCGAGATTTACCACATGCTAATTTACAACTTCTCTTGAGCAATATTGGGGTCCTGATCCTCTTCTCAACGATCCTTGTATTCTCCTTAATCCTCCTGACAGATATGAGTTTTTCTAAAGGGATCAGGCAATTGATCTCTATTTTCCCCCTAACATTTGATTTGATCGTCAAGGGGATACGCAAGCTGTTGTCACTAACAAGATATCTCACACCAAAATCGGTACAAAAAAAGGAACCAGTCACATCTCCTCTTACTATGCCGAGAAAACCGACCATCAAACACACCCCTATTTACGAAAGACCCAAAAGAAAAAAAACCTTTAAGGATCTTATCCCTCCAGAACCTGAAGAAGAGATCGAAGAGGCGATAGTAGAAAAAATCGAGCCTCCTCAAATCACCATGAAAGAGACAGCAAAAAACAAAATGGTCATTGAGGAGTTTATCGAAGCCAGAGAAATCAAGAAAGCAAGCAAACTAGGCCGATACACACCTCCCACTATGTCTCTCTTAACTGATGCGACGACCGTCGATCAGTCAGGATTGAAAAAAGAACTGAAAGACCGAGCCGCTATTCTAGAAGAAACTCTTGCCAGCTTTGGAATTGAAGCCAAGGTAGGCCACATTTACTCAGGCCCCACGATCACTTCATTTGAAGTTCATCCAGCAATTGGCGTGAAAGTCCAGAAAATTAAAGCCCTTGAAAACGATATTGCCCTAAATTTACAAGCAAAATCGATCCGGATCATAGCCCCCATACCAGGAAAGGCTGCAGTCGGAGTCGAAATTCCCTCTTTATATCCACAAGAAGTCGGCTTTAAAGAGATGCTCAATACCTACAGACGCTCAGATTCAAAATTCCACATCCCGATGCTTCTTGGAAAGACTGTTAGTGGAGAGGATGTGATCTGTGATTTAACAAAAATGCCCCACTGCATTATCGCTGGTGCGACTGGGTCAGGAAAATCGGTTTGCATCAATACAATCATCATGTCGATATTGATGAATCTCTCGTTTGACGAAGTGAAGTTGATCTTAATCGATCCCAAAAAAGTTGAGCTCACCTTTTACTCAAAACTTCCCCATTTGATTGCCCCAGTCATCACTGAAGCAACCGGCGCCTATGCAGCACTTCAATGGCTTGTCAAAGAGATGCAATATCGGTACGAAGTCCTCAAGCGAGTAGGAGTACGGAACATTCATGCTTTCAATAAGCGAAAGATTGACCTTGAGTTTGAGCAAAGCCTCGAGTGTACCGTTCCAGAGAAATTTTACTTCATCGTCTGCATCATTGATGAATTTGCAGATCTGATGATGACATCAAGCGCCGATCTTGAAACCCCCATCGCAAGGATTGCTCAAATGGCCCGTGCTGTCGGAATTCACCTAATCTTGGCCACACAACGCCCCTCTCGTGAAGTGATTACGGGATTGATTAAAGCAAACTTCCCTACTCGAATCGCTTTCAAAGTATCAAGCCGTATCAATAGCCAAATCATCCTCGATGAAAATGGTGCTGAAGCTCTCTTAGGAAACGGCGACATGCTCTTTTTGCCCCCCGGCACATCACAATTGATCCGTTGTCAAGGAGTCTATATTCGAGATGAAGACATCAATAGAGTCGTCGATCAGATCACCTCGGCCCACCCCCCGAACTATCTCTTCAACTCCTTTGATAATATGCTTCCTGAGGATCTTGGAAACGATGAGGGAGGGGATGAGTCTGCAAAGGATCCTCTTTATAGCAAAGCTCACCAGATCGTCCTAGACCATAGGACCGCCTCTACCACTTTTCTCCAAAGAAAGCTTAAAATCGGCTATGCAAGAGCCGCCTCTCTCATGGATGAACTCGAATCTAATGGGATCATCGGTCCCCAAGAAGGATCGCGCCCTCGTCAAATTCTTAAAGACCTTTAAGATAGATACTTGAACTAAATTAAAAAAATCGCAATATACTGATTATTAATGATTTATATTAATTTGCAAAAATTTAATTTACCTATCTATCGAATAGTGATATAATTATAACTAATTAATTTAATATTAAGGTGATTTATTATGGATAACGTTCTTTCGATTAATCCAACAATACAAGCTGAAAACATCTTATTTATTGAAAATCTAGCCCCTAATTCAAGGAGGGTAGTGACCGATTGGCAAGGCCGTCTGTGTCGAAAAGAAGACCGGTCCATATTGGGTGGTCTATTTTCAGCGAAGATTGCCCCCATCGCAAGAGCCGCTGTAACGGCGAATTTAAGACAAAAACTTATCTCCCCAGTCATAGTGGGATCTGAAGCTGTCTTTAGAGCCTACCTTATGGGGCTGCTCGGGAATCTCGAAACTTCAGGTCTTCTTACACCTCAACTACAACAAGATATTCTAGAGGTGGCTAAAGATACTCTCGTTAGATTTAAAAGAGCTACTTTTGACCCATCCACGAACGCCACAGCAATCAAAGATCTTATTGCCAATCATGATATCTCATTATCAGCTGACGATATGACATTTTGTGCCGAAATCGCCCTAATCGTAAACATGGCCAATGACCCTTACTCCCCGAAAGCGTTAGATCCCAATGTGGCATTTTCCCGATAAACGTCCATCAACAGGGTCGCTCCGCGGCATTTATTATCCGAGGACCCGGAGGACCGATTGGTATTTTTAAGCCGAGCAGGGGTGAGCCAGGTACCCCCGAATCTCTCGTAAAAGAAATACCTCGAGATTTACCTCATTATGCTGACTATTCAAACGGTATGAAAATTGGTGATGGATGGAAACGTGAAATAGTTGCTTATAGAATCTTTAAGGACCATTTCGATTACATTCCTCAAACTGTCCCAGTACGTTTACCTTTAGGGAATGACCCTAGCCTACAACCAGAACTTGGATCTTGTCAAAGATATGTTGCAGATGCCGAAACATACATCAGCTACTCAGAAAGGCGTAAAGTCAATCCTCTAGTTCATCTCCCTCCTTTACAAATTCAACAAACCGCTCTAGTCGACATTCTTTTAGGATCTCAGGATCGCGAACATAGTAATATCTTGATCAAAGACGACAGACTCGTCCTCATCGATAATGGAGATAGTCTTGGCGAAAGTCTTTTACGTCATGATACCCCTCCAAGTTCCTTTTTTAACTCTGCATTAGGTTTCCATGCAGGAGTTGCTGAAGAATCTCTAGTAACTTTCATTGATCAAATGGATATTGAGTCTTTAATTCACCAAATTCAAACAGATTCCTTAATCTCTAACAAGCAAGCCTACGAACTACGATTTAGATATTGCTTAATTCAATACTTAATTCATACTTTTCCTACTATACCTATAAGTGAGATTGCGGCTGCCTTCGCAGAAAAACAAAGAGGAAAACCTGCTCTACTTGCAGAGAGTATCGCAAATAAAGCCTGGAAAATCGTAAATTCAGAATCAACGGCAGCTATGGGTGAAGAAGAATTACTCGGACGATTCTTATCCATCTCTAGGGATCTAATACAAAAAACAATCCTAGTGAAAGGAGAGCCTCGTCTCGATATTTAAAGAACGATCCATTCATATTGTTTTTCAGCGGGTAGGAGTCCGTAGTAGTTTCCTACTGTGAAGAAAAAGAAGAAGGCTTCGCCAAAAACCGGACCATCGTCAGGCCTTACACGCATTCCTAAAAGATTCTTTAAATCATTCGACATCTCATCTTTCATTTCCTTTACTCGGATTCCACTTTTTACATAGTAATCAAAAATGTGTGAAAAGTCTGGATTAATCGTTGGCTTGCCCTTCAGCCCATCCTCAAAACGAATAAGTTCAGTATTCGTCTCTTGGCAGATCAAATGAACCGGGGTCTCAATGCTATGAACTTTAGGAGAAAAGTGTACAGAGGCCATCGAATACCTTTAGGGTTAGTCAAAGTTACCAGTATTTTAACAAATCTACCAATAGTTTACACTTTAAAGGAAATAGTGTGAGTTATGGGGCAGGTTTTGTCAAATTTTCATTTGAAAAGAATATCGGTTCGCTTACTTGATGTGGCTTGGCCACAGATAGAGAAACAGTAAGATTGTTTTTTGCTAAAATATTTTGAACGGTGCTCAGAGCCTCATTTTCTGTATTACATTCCGAAGAGAGGTGGGCTAAATAGACATGTTTGAGCTGATCATTATAAATTTCGACGAGAAGCTCGCCTGCAGCAGTGTTAGAAAGGTGTCCTTGTCTTGAAAGGACCCTTTGTTTATACAAAAGAGGTCTCGAACAAGCGTGGACCATCTCTTCATCATGATTTGCCTCAAGGTAAAGATAGTGGCACCCTTTCAGGTGCATGGCGACAAGTTTCGTCGCAAATCCAAGATCGGTACAGACTCCAACCTTAGTCGCACCAAATTCGAAAGTAAAGGCAACAGGATCGACAGTATCATGTTGAATGGAGAAAGGGTGTATCTTGATATCAGCATAAGTAAACGGCTCTCCTGTGCAGAAAATCTTGAACTTAGGCCTTTCTGAAATCATCTGACAGAGAGCTTTTGCCGTATCACCGTTACAAAATACAGGTATACCGAGCTTTTTTACGACCATCTCGAGCCCTTTAATGTGATCGGCATGTTCATGAGTGATTAA
>CAYZDL010000018.1:0-34865 GCA_964477345.1 uncultured bacterium | reverse complement strand
AATTGGCGCTTATATTATTACGATGATAAAAGTCGCCTAGTCGGTATTGATGTTCATTCGGCAGACCTCCACGAAAAATTTGGGAGTGTGGGCTTTAGATACCTCGGTAAAGAGTTTAGTGATCCGAGTGTGATGATTTCATTGAATGGGGAGCCCAAATACTACTACAAATTTAAGAAATTTCATAAAGATTACCTTCTTGAGTATATCGAATATACAAATCGGCTTCGGGAGAGCTACTATTATGGAAACAAAAAGAAAGAAAAATCATTTCGTCTAACGAAAATTTCTTACCCTACAGGGGGACATTTAGAGTTTCAGTTTGAGAGGAATTCTAAAAATGAGCAAGTAGTTACCCATATTTGGCGGCAGCATGAGGGTGATGATGGTCGAATTAAACTAGCAGATTTTCACTACAGCGAAAATGAAGGGGAAATTCTCTTTTTTGACGGACAAAGGCAAGAGTATCGTTACAACGATGAAGGGTATCTTGTTTCTGCAAAATGGGGGAACATTGAACAGACCCATTTTTATGACCAAGAAGGACAAATAATTGCCCGAGAGACGAAAGATTTTGATGGAAGAATATTAGAGCGAAAATTGTTTTATGATGAGCAAAAAAATGTAATTCGAGATCAGCTTACATTTGATGAAGAGTCTTTTGTTCAAACCAATCTTTATGATGATCAGCTTCGTCAAATAGGTTCCTCTAATAGTAGTGGAAAGGTCGAATTTTTTTCTTATGTGGGTGATACGAATCTAATTGAAAAACAACAAAATGGGGATCAAACGAACTTTTTTGAGTACGACTCAGGAGGGCAAGTCGTAAAAAAAAGAAAAGAGAATGGCGGAATCGTTTCGCAGCTTTTTGAATATGAAAGGAATTTAAACGATCTGATTGAAGAGAGGGAAGGATTCATTAATCGTAATACAGGTGATTTTGAGATCAATGTCATTAATCGATACGCTTATGATAACAAACATCAACTGATTCGAAAAGAGTCGTTTGATCGTATGGATAAGCCGGTTTTTTCAGAAACCTTTGCTTACACCCCTCGGGGGTTGATTGAAGAGAAGAAAAGCTCTACAGGCTACTGGGTCCGTTTTCTCTATGATGAAAGGGATAAGATTCTTAAAGAAACGACACCAGATCTTGAGGTGACCTATCAATACGATATCATGGGAAGGATCAGAAGGAAAAAGAGAGAGACCTCGAAGCGAGCGGCTGCAGTAACAGAATATCAATATGATCTCTACGATCAATTAATCGAGAAAAAAGAGGAGAATGGGAAAGTTATTCGTTATGCCTATGACACCTTGCATAGAAAGGTGAGGGATGAAACAGGAAATTGGGAATTAGATTTACTTGGTAATAGGAAGACCTTTCGGGATTTGATGGGGCATCAGACGACATATGAGACAACTATTTATGGTGAGCCGAAAAAAGTCGTTCATTCTGATGGGGTTAGCGAAACATGTCAATTTGAGGATTTTGGCCGAATTCGTACCTTCACTGATGGGACTGGTATTCAAACTTTCTGTAAGTTCGATGAGAAATCAAGATTGATCAAAAAAAATTGTGAAGGGCGGCAATTCGAATATTGCTACGTGGGTGACAAGTTAGTTTCAGTTAAAAACAAGGAGAAGGAGATTTTAAGGTTCTTCTATGATGGATTTGGAAGAATTCTTAGAGAAGAAGGGCTTGGTACGTACAAGAACTATCATTACAATCATATCGGTCAACTCAGAGCAGAAGATGAAGAGGGAAAAGTGACTCTCTATGAGAGAGACGGATTGGGCCGAGTGATGAGAAAATGGAGCGGAAAGTCCCTTTATTCGTATGATTATGATGAAAAAGGGGAGGTGAGTTCTTGGAGTCGTGGGGAAAGTGATGAAAAATTGACATGGCGCCGGATTCATGATGGTTTTGGAGATCTTCTTTTGGAGTATGAACCTATGGGCGGAGTTACCGAGCGGATAAGGAGGCAAAAAGAAGAGAAAATCATCGATCCGATGGGGCGGTTAGAGGAAATCTTAAATGATGAAGAGGGGCATGTTGTCTATAAGAACTTCGAAAGAGGATTAAAAGAAGAAAGCTTTGCTTATGATCGTTTAGGGGCTCTTATCTACCATAAAATCATTCAAGAAGGAAAAGTCCAAGAGGCGAAATATCAATATGATACAAGAGGTCGCCTTACCGACCTGGAAGATCCTTATGGAACCCGAAAAAAAATGTACAATGAACGGGGAGAATTGATATGGGAAAGGCGAGAGAATGGGGCTGAAATCTCATTTCGGTATAATCCTCATGGAGAATTGATTGAAGTCCAATCAAGTGATGGAACGATCCATTACGAATATTCGTATGATGAATGGGGTAATGTTCTTGAAATCCATAATCTACTCTCGGGTGGTTTGACTAAAAGAAAGTACGATGAAGAGCATCGAATGATCCTTGAAAAGCTAGAAAATGGGTTAACCATCGGGTATGAGTATGAAGGGACCAGAAAAAGGGGCATTAAACTCTCTGATGGCTCTTCAATTCACTATTGCTATGAACAAGGAGAGATTACACGGATTTACCGTCTTGATGAGAAACAACGCTTTCTCTACGACCACCTCGTCTCGTTTAATAGTCGCGGGAGCATTGACTCTGAAGAGATGATCAGTCATTTAGGGCGTATTGATAGAGGATATACTCTTGATCTTAAAATGACCTCAATTACAACCCCCTTTCATTATGAAAAGGTTCTAAAAAAAGATTTTGTGGGCAATCTACTTCAAATCAGTAGAAATGGAGAGACATTCAACTACCCCGTCGATCTTTTCGACAGAGTGAAAGCAGAGAAAGAAAATATAGAGAGAGATAGCGGAGGACGAATCGTTCGTTTTGGGAGAAAAGAGCTTTCTTACGATGCCCTTGACCGCCTCACTCAAGTGCGTGAAGGTTCTAATCTAGTCAAGTTTTTCTATGATGCACTCAATCGACTCATCACTAGAGAAGTGAATGGGAAACTCGATCGTTTTATCTACGATGAGATGATTGAAATTGGGCTTGTTGATCGATCAGGGACCATTTGTGAGCTCCGGATTCTCGGATATGGCAAGAAAGGGGATATCGGACGGTGTGTTGCAATCGAGCTGGGTCCAAAAATCTATGCCCCCTTGAACGATCTTGTAGGAGATATCATTGGATTGGTCGATGTAAACAATTGCCAAGTTGTTGGGAAATGGAACTTAACTCCCTATGGAGAAGAGGAAAAGAGAGAGGGGATTCTTAGCCCATGGCGGTTTCAGTCGAAAAGAATTGATGAAACAACCGGATTGGTCCTCTTTGGATTTAGGGTCTATTTGCCAAAGGCAAAAGAATACTGCCAGCTCGACACTAGGGGTGGGGTGGGTATCCAAGATCTAACTTCTTTTAACAACAATAATCCACTAAGATACTGTGATCCTTGGGGTTTAGAGGTTGTTAAGGAGGGGGGATTTAAATCCCCAGAATTTGATAATTACAATGTTTCTCCGAAAAATCCTTCATATATAGGCCAGTTTGATCAAAATCCGGATCCGCAATTACAAAAAATGTTTGTCCCTAGTCCTGATCATATTGTTTATTACCCGGGTCGAGAAAACAGAAGCCAAAATAATGTGGTGGTCTTGATGAATGGGATGAAAAACACCTCTGAAGATTGCCAAAGACTTGCTCAAACTGTAGCGGAATTATATCCTGGAAAAATTGTTTCGATCTATAATCAGACCGGGGGGATTGTCCAGGATTTACATCGGGTATACTTAGAATTTTGTAAATTTGATACCGCCCCTATCATCACTCTACGAAAACTCATGTACGATTTACATAAAGAGGGGTATAAAAACATCCATCTCTTTGCTCATTCTGAAGGGGGATTAATTACCAAGAGAGCTATGGAAGGGCTGCCGTGGGCTGTACGGGAAAATATCAATATCTATTCAATTGCTTCACCTACAAGAATTCCTAACTGTTATGCAAAACGTGTACAAAATCATGCCACCAATAAAGACTGGATGAGATTCTTATCCAGATTTGAAAGAAAAGCTGATTTAGCAAATGGGCATAAAATTTCATACCAGCTTTTAAGCTATGGAAAACCCCGTTTTAATGGGCACTCGATTCATTCACCCGCTCACCTCTACCTTATTGAACAGATTCTAGAAACAATAGAAGATTCTTGAATAAAACACAGAATTGAGCTATGTGGTAATCATGAAAAGAATGTGGATCCTTTTAATTTGTTCGGTAGTAATCTCCTGCAGTCGTGTGGGTTTCGACCATAGTGTAGAAAAAGAGACAGCAGATCGAGTCTTTGGTCAGCTTCAAGAAGAATTCGGTCTTCACTTGATCGATCATAAACTGGTTCATGATCCAGAATTAAAAAAAATTGCCGCCAACTTTTATCTCTACGATGAAATGAGTGTGAGGGAGGCGAGACTTGTGATGTACAATGCCGCCCAAATGCTCTTAGAAAATTTTAATCAAATTTACTCAATAAAAACAGCCTACCACCATTTTCCTCTCACCCAAAATGACCTTGAGATCTCGATCTCATTTGTCGATCCCTTGACTCACAAGCGGTATTCGTGCGGTGCTATTTGTCATGCTTCTTTGATTGGGGGAAGAGTTCATTATTCTACTTATGTAGACAACGAAGAGAGGCATGAAACGGTCCTTCAAGAATCGTTTGTTTCTACGTCAAAATAGCTTTGTGTATGACAAGAGGATTGAGATAAAGCTACTGCTGTTTCGTCCCGCTACAGTAAACCAAACTCCACCAATGAAACCAGATGTTTCGTCGATGTTGTACTCAATGGCAGGGGCAAGGGAAAGCTGGTAGTTTGAAGGGGACCCAGTGTGTGCAGGTTCTCCAGAAGAGATTGTTCCTTTTTTGCCTGAAAATGTGCTCGCTGCACCGTAGTTGTAGACGATATCTGTCGCAATGACCCATTGTTGGGTAAGGCTAGCTTCAAGGCCCAAGTCGATGCTGTAGGAGTTTCCGACAGAAACTTTTCCGTCTGTACCGTCTCCTCCACCGAATGCATTGTATCCATGGATAGTGACTTTACTATCAGGCACAGTCGAGTTTAGTGCGAGCCTAGCTGCGATAGGATGCAGCGCAGACCACCAGAATACCTTGCTGACAATCAAAGTGAAGATCGTTTGAAAGGCGCCAGAACCTGTTGCATCTAATCCCAAATGATTCGGGTTCAGATTTTGATAGTTTCCCGTTGGAAAAAGTTCTCCAAGGACGAATCGGATATTTGGAATGTAAGGGGTTTCCTTATAAATCTGGAAACCAAATTGAAGTGGCAAATCGCCAAAGTTCGAAGCGAACTCACTATTTTCCCATCGAAAAAAACCTTGAGGCACTATAGTCACATCCCACCAATTTGTGATACCTGTTTGGAATACGGCGAGGGGACTAATGATGTATGTCTTTGGAGTATCAACTGTATGCCCGTGGCTATTGTAAGCGGCATTATTCATTGTTAAATAGAGATAAGGTTGAAAGTTTAGCCTCTTTGGTGGACAGTTTGAGGCAGATCCAGTAATCAAAGGTCCTGTATACCAAGGGATAAACATTTTTTGGGCAATCTCAAAATCTGCCTGAGCTATATCAAGTTCCCTACTTATCTCTTCCGGAGACTTTGTAGGAGGGGCTTCTGGTATCGTAGTAGCAGGGGTTTCAGATTTTGTAATCTCTTCATTTCCAGAAAGAAAGGAGAGAAATACTAAAGATAGCAAAAAAAACTGTCTCATAGTATTGCCTTTTTTAGGGAGACTGTATAGTAAACATAATTATAAAACAAGAAGGATATTGAACATGAGTGTTTCAGGACCCACCCCAGACCGCCCCACTTATGAGGCCGATTTTAGAAGAAGTGTCGACATTTTTGAAAAGAGCTTCAAAAACATCCAAGATTCGAAATTTGATGCTCAGAAAGCTCAGTATGTTAAGGTAATGCACGAGTCGCTAAGAGCGATGCAAGAATCGGCAAGCGGCATGGTGAACGACAAATTAAGGGAGATGAAGAATAACCTCTCCCACGATCTAGATGATTATATATCTTCGCCAACCGATGACCATAAGGTAAAAGTCGAAAAAGATATTAATCAAATGAAGAGAGCCGTTTAAGGTGTTTATTCGTTAGAAGATTCTATCTCCATCACTACGGGTGAAGAAGCCACATTTGATTCAAGGGTCAAATTCTCCGACTGGGTACAGATGTAGGCGTTTTGATTAGAGTCATAGACTGAATAGTAGATTTTGTTCTCAAAGAGATGAATTTGTGATAGCTCTTTGAAAGGTTTCCGATCATTTCCTACAAAGCCGATCGATACTGAGACCTGTTCATAGCCAATAGGGGCATCAATTAAATAGGGACGGAGCGTCTCTTCTAGGTTTAAGTCATTAACGCAAGTTGAGACCAAATTTGTAAGGAGCAAGCGAGCATCCTCTTTAGAAAATTGGTGATTCGATTCAAAGTCTGCATAAAAACCTTGGATTTTCCTCTCATCGAAAAATCCGCCACAGCCCAGCATCTTAACATCCTTCTCTAAGGTCACCTTTTGACAAAACTTTTTCATGGCCACATCAGCGGCTTTTACATGGGGAGGGGACTTTGCGCAAGCTGAAAAGATGCAAGCAATAGTTATGGTTAATCGGAGCATTCATTACCTCCTCAGAACAGCAAATATCCCCTTTTATACAACAACAAAAAGCAAATGCCAAGCAAAATCGAATTGTAACTATTTTTCTTCTCCAAATCCAGTTGTATTACCAGCTCTTCTCGGTGATTGAGAATCTCCTGGCGTGTTTGCACCAAAGCCTGTACTATCACCAGCTCGTCTGTGACCTAGAGGTCCACCGCTAAAAGGTTGATGCGGCTCATCAGTTCCAAATAAGTCACACCTCCTAGCAGGTCCACTGTCATCTGAGTCAGTTACTTCACGTGATGGAGGACCACTCCTAAATGCTGTCTTTGGGCAATTGTCGCTACTAAAACAGGTTGATCCTATGCCCCTTTCTTCTTCTTGTCTATGCGTCGGTTGTCTCTCAGGGGTTCTAGGGGTTTGATCGGCTCCTCTACGAACGATAGGAACGCCGGCTGTATCAGTGCGATAACTAGGTCTGGAAGGGGTGCTTGATGAGTTGTCTTCACAACAGCAGCAACAATCGGTAAAAATATTGTGCATGATTCCTATAGAAGTAAGAATTGCTAACGCTACTGCAATTAGAGCAGGTAGTAGAGTAAAAACGATAACCATTACTACCGTAGCGACAGCTATCAATCCTGCTGCTTTAAATAAGGGAGAATAACTTCTCCCATTGGATTCACCATGTTGCTCTAATCTAGGTGCCGAATCGGCCTGGCTAGGAGCTACAAAAAATATCGAACTGATTTCCATAAAGTTTTCCTCTGAACATTATTCTATGATGGCTTCTACGTAGCCATGGTTTTTTCTTTCAGCGTTGATTAGAATCAGTGGGTAGTTAGAAAACCAACCAGCGTAACAATCTTCGTTTGAACCAATAATTAAGGTGTGACCTACACGCCAGCGGCTAAATTCTGTGTAAGATTTTGGATTTACTTTGATGTAAATAGTACGTCCTGAACCATCAACAAGTTGAAGATTTCCACGTACATAGTCAATGTAATTAATCTGGATCTGTGTAGGGACGTCTACATACGGATTTGCTGTCAAATTGGCATTTGCTGTCGTGTGTGTACGTTCGTTGTATAGATAAAATTGTGAGCCGGTTAGCATTGGGAATAAGGTAGGATGAACAACAACTGAATCATTAAGTCTCCATTTACTTGCAACAACCTGAGAATCTGATCCAACGATCGTCCAGATTGCGCCATCATCAAGCTCTACGCTGTTTCCGTGATGATCGAGAGAAGAGATAAGTCGAAGAGGGATATCAATGCTGGCAATCTCGCGAATTTCGATTTGCTCTGATGAGAAATTGAAGTGATGATCGGATGCTAGTGCTTGTGCAACGGGTAAAAATAATAAGATCGATAATACTCTAACATGTGCTTTCATAAAACCATCCTCCCTCTAAGGTGTTCTTTTTTTGGAATCTAAGAGTAACGGATCTTAATATTTTAGCAAACAAAAATAAGAAGAAACTTTATGATACGAAAGCTAGATTTTAGCAAAAATCATTGAGACGTTGCATGTGACGGATTTTGCGCTTGCGTGCCTGCGCAGAATTAATCTCGATAAAATTGTTCCCTTCTTTGTCCTCTTTAACAGAGATAAAATCATCAAGAGAGAGGAAATCTTTTTCAATTGCAAATGTGATGTGAAATTCGTGATCGTGAATTTTTGCGGAAAGCCCCAACTCTTTGCGGATATTCGAAAGATCAGGAGCTTCAATTGTAAGAAACCAAACTCGCTTAATTCCTTCCCACCCTTCTGGTTTTACAAAATAGCAGTCAGTAATAGTAAACGAGATTTCTGTGCCTAACAAAGAGGTCGCCTGTTCTCTCTGAAAAGATTCTGAACTAAGAGCAACGGAAATATGGGCGCCGTAGCCGCCTGGGAAAAAATAGGGAGGGATCTCAGCTCCCGTTTCATTGAGTCTATCAAAGAGTTCATAGATATAACGATCGTCTAAATCTACATAAAAAAAGCCTCTTGAATCTAATGTGAGTTTTCCTTTAAGTTTTAGATTTTCTAGTACATAAGAAACTAATTCGTCGCCTTTAGGTTCTTTTTTTGGAAGAGGGTGTGTTTCTTTGATTTTTAAGTCTCTGTGATTAGATGAAGGAAAATTGAGACACTTTCCAAATCGACTTGGGAGAGAAAGATCTTGCGAAATGGAGCTATCCATTTTATCCTTAGCTAAGTGACTCGAGCAAACGACTTCAAACATCTATTTTTCTCTCTAATATAGGATTTACTATTAAATACGATACTTATTTATTATGAGAATTTCATAAATAAATGACAAATAAGAAAAATCAAAAAAGTAATGAAATTAATTTTAGGTTTAGTATGATTTATGGATATAGGAGCTCTCCGAATGTCTTATGGAACACTATCTAAATTTTAAACCCTTGATAAAGAGTCCTTACTGTCAAACAATTTTAGGGACTTCTTTAAATTTTGATTGGGAAATTCCTTCAAGGACTCACTATGTCCGATTGAAGGATGGTGATAGCCTTGCTTTAGAAATTTCTACCCCTAAAAATTGGAAAGGGGATAGTTGGACTATTTTTCTCGTCCATGGTTTATGCGGATCGCATAAGTCTCACTATATGAAAAGAATAGCGAAGAAATTGAATAAAATTGGGTACCAGGCAGTTCGGATTAATCTAAGGAATTGTGGTTCAGGAAGGGGGCTTTCGAAGGGGATTTATCATAGCGGCTCTAGTGATGACGTTTATGAGGCCATTCTTGATGTTTCGAAGCATTTCCCTAATTCAAAAAAGGGTTTAATGGGGTTTTCCTTAGGGGGGAACATTGCTTTAAAACTGTTGGGTGAGTTAGGTTCTAATGCACCGGGTATTATTGATCAGGTAATTGCGGTAGGGGCACCGGTCGATCTTCTCTCTAGTGCAAGAATGTTTATGCTTCCGAAAAATCAGATCTATGCCAAGTATTTTCTTCGTATGTTGATGAGTCAAATAAATTTTATTCACTCCCATTTTAAAGATTTACCACCTCATAACTTGCCTGACGATATCACGATTACTGACTTTGATGAATTGTATGTAGCGCCACGGGCAAAATTTGCTTCGGCTTTAGATTATTACTACTATTGTAGTTCAAAAAGAGTTCTTAAAAACATCGTTGTTCCAACAAAGATTCTTTTTGCTGAGGATGATCCAATTATTAATTCTAAAGTGCTAAACGGGATGAAATTACCTCAAAACATCCAAATATATAAAACTCAACATGGCGGTCATATTGGATTCATGGGACAAAACATCTTTAGAGACTTCAGATGGATGGATAATCAGGTTGTCCAGTGGGCGCAGGAACATGCGCAAATAATTAAGGGAAAACCCAGCTAAACGCAATTACTCCATTGTAAAAATCGGAGGCATTTTCCCCAAATGCTGTAATCCAGAGCCCCCCAATAATTCCCATATTCTGATTCAAATTGTATTCGAGCGCTGGAGCAAAACTTAAGAGAAACGAGGAGTGATTTCTGCCTACAAATGCAAGTGTGGTCCCTGTAAATTTCGTTGGGGCTGTATAAACAAAATCGATGTCTAAAGCTAAAGCCCAATGCTTTGCAAGTGTAAACTCACCTGATAAAATCGAGTTAAATGCAACTCCTGGTTCGACCGTGCCATTTGTGGTATTATCTCCACCGTAGGCATTAGATCCTTTTACCTGAACTTTTGTGAAATAGGCAACAGAATTGTTCCACCTAAGAGCTAAGAAATGGTGGCCGCCGAAGTACCATAGGTCGCCTATGACAATTCTTGCAATTGTACCAAACGACCCACCTCCACCAACATCAGTTCCAAGTTGAGAAAAATCGAGGTTGTCATATTTTCCCGTGGGGAAAATTTCTCCTATTCCAAGCTTGATGGAGGGGAGCCAGCTGTCGAAGCGACTTCTGTAGAGCTGAAAACCTGTTCCCATGTATAAATCACCATACTCCCAATTGTTGCGACTTCCTGTGTGATTGTAGAATACTTGGGGTACCATTGTTATGTCCATGAAGTCAGAGATGCCGCACTGCATGTAATATTGCATATTGACACTATCTTCTGCCTTAGAAAACCGGTGAATGTGCCAGTGATTGTTGTAATGTCCAACGTTATTGTTTACGAAGACATACGGTTCTAAGTTGATATGCCCATAAGGCATTGTGCGGGCTGCTGGGCAAAGAAGCGGTCCTGTTAAATAAGGTTCGCCTGGCGGTAGACTCTCAAACAGGACTCTTCCGTCAACTTCTTCGGGCTCTTTACTTCCCGGAGGGGGAACAAACTCGGGCCCCTTGGCGATAACAAATAGAGGGATAGCTAAGATAAACGAGAAAAGAGCATAGTTGGCCATTCTAAAAATCCGTTTCAAAAAACGAAATTCTAGCAATTTGTCAATTTTTTCTGTATGGAAAAAAAAGAGCTATCTAGGCAGCTTTTAAACGCATCACTTGCTTAGAGAAACGACGCCAATGGGACCATTCTCTTCTTAAAGATTTTCGAAGCTGATGAATTTCTCTTTTTAGCATTTTGATTGTTTCAGGGATAGGATTGAGATCACTGCGATATGATTTGTACTTCGATACAAGGTCGTTCATCGTTTGAAGTTTCTGCGTTAAACTTTCAGCAAGCTGAGAGGCTTTTGTCTCGAGTTCAGCACGCTTTGTCGTGACAACCTGTTGAAGTTTTTCTAAAAGAGCTCTTTTATGCTCAGTAATCATCTGTTTACTGATGCGGCTTTTCTCTACTTTTCTAAGTCCCCAGGCAAGTCCTAGTTTGTTTAAGGTCCAGATGAGCCATTTTGTTGGATCAAAGTGGTACCAACGAATCCCATTTCGATAGTCCATAGAGAAAGTGTGATGATAATTGTGATACCCCTCTCCAAAAGTCAGTAGGCATAGGATGTAGTTATCGACAGCTGAATGCTCCGTTGAGTAGTTCTGATGGCCCCAATAGTGGGCAAGAGAGTTGATAAACCAAGTAAAGTGATGAAGAAGGCACTGGCGTAAAAGCCATGAAATTATGAAGGCTCCCACATAGTCCCCTGTAATCCAACCGATTAAGAGAGTGGCTAAAGTGTTAGTGATCACCATGAGGATTTCGTAGTACTTATCCTGAAAGACAAGCATTTTATTGCGTAATAGGTCGCTGACTACTTTTTTCTCGATGGGAGCTTGCTCTCTAAACATCCAAAAGATGTGTGCGTGCCAGAAGCCTCGGGTAACTGTATAGGGATCTTGGTCTTCATCAATATGGGCGTGGTGGAGTCTATGGTCATTTGCCCAACGAAGTGCACTACCTTGAGTTGCCATTGTTCCGAAGAAAAGCATGACCGCTTCAACCCACTTATTCGCTTTATATGTTTGGTGAGAGAAGAGGCGGTGGTACCCTGCGGTAATTGCAAGGCCTGTTGAGTAGAGTAAGCCAAAAGAAATTCCAAATAGGAGCCAGGAGGTCTTAAAAAAAATAAAATAAATGGGGAGCAGCGCGATGAGAGCAATATGATACCCTATTATAAACAAAATATTTGACCACATCAAGGGTCTTTTGATTGCCATGTGAACCTCCAGCATAGGGTGCTATTCTAGCATAATCTACGATTTATGGATATGACCTAGGATAAGAGCCTGTCAATTCTTAATTCAATAATGGCTCCTTAACTCCTTGTTTTTCATCAAACTGCTTACTTAAAGATTTTACTGAGAGCATCCAGGATATGGTCACGATTACGATGATGGGGAGTAAGAGATAGGTGATAGAAAAGATTGAGCCTGTTCCAATTAAATCTATAAGAATAATTTGAATCCAAGAAGCTCCTGATTTTCCCAACCTTGAGCCAACAACATCAATCGCTGCCTTACCTTTCACCTTTGAAGATTCATCAAGTGGGATATAGGCCATTTCCTTAGAGGGATCAAAGAATGAATACTTTGCGACCTTACTGATAATATTTTGAAAAGCCCCAAAGAAAACGATAAAGACAAGGGGGGTGATCCCTAAGATAGAAGTTAAGGGGGTTAGGTAGCCTTGGCCAAGAACGAGGCAAAAGAAAACAATCCCGCTACATCCTACGAGAATCGGCGTCAATTGGGCATTTGTATGCCACCTGAACCGGCGGAAGATGTTTGTGCCAAAGAATAAGGAAACAATCAGAGCAAAGAATCCGACGAGGGAGGTGACTTTGCTTGTAAATTGTTGATATTCAGCTGCTGATGGATAAAGTTTGTTTGCTGAGGCCTTCCAAGTAATTTCGATCATCGAAATCGTCAACCCATAGCCGATCACCAATATCGCAATCCCAATAAGGTATTTAGATTTCCCTAAGATCTTAACCCCTTCTACTAAAGAGATTTTCTCCTTCTTTTTCTTCGGAGCCTTTTGGTAGTCTTCTGGAGAAGAATAATGTTTATCAGTCAAAACATATTTATTCATCCACCAATAGAGTGCCATGATGGCAAATCCTACAAATAGTGCCCCACCAATTAAGATTTGGACAGTGTAGATAAAGTCAAATTTTGCAAATCTATGGGTAATTGCATAGATAATAGGGCCTGCTACGAAGCAAGCGACGTTTCCAGCGGCGATGTAGATATTGTAGGACCGTTTTGCCTCATCTACTGTGGTAATGTCGTTGGCGAATCCCCAAAACATTACGAGAATTACGACACTTCCCCACAATTCAGCCGTGATAAAAAGAAGGGTTTGGATCCAGTTTCTCCATACGGCTACCCAGTGAGAATGAGTCGGACCTACTTTACTTAATAGCCAATCTGCAGACTCATTGGGGGTAAAGAAGCTTGCATTGGGATAAAGGACGAATCCATAGAGGAAAATAACCACCATGAAGCCGCTAAGGACCGTATAGAAAAGAGTTTTTTTGCTTAAGACGTTGCTAAGCTTCGAGTAAAGAAGAGCGATGAGCATCGCAGAGGGTAAAACTATCCACCCTTTTAATACAGGGATAACTTCCGCCCCTGATCCTTTTGTAGTGACTATCAGGGTGTCTTTAAGAACAGTTAAAATTTGGTAATCAGCCGAGACAAAAAATTTGATTAGAAGTAAAGGGAGTAGTTTTCGAAGCTCACTACGGCGGAAGGGCCAAAGGCGCCTCCGCCACTTGCTGAATGGCTTTTGTGTTAACTCACCTACCATATTCCTGCATACTTCTTCATCAGCTTAAAATTCCCTAGATGATACTTACTGAAGCTATTTTTGGCTATGAATATTTCGGATAATTTCGGTAAAAAATATTATATAGTTTTGCTATGAAGTATGAGCTTTTTTTGAAAAGTGTTGTAAAACGATTGGAATTAAGATAAGGAGCGCCATTCCTCCAATGACAAGGAGTTCATAAACTATAACTGAGGATAATAGAGTCTGTTCGGGGGGGATGAATCCTAAGGCTATTGCAAAAAGGCAAATAATAATTCCAACTGTAGAAAGGACCCAAATTCCTATGTTGCCGCCAGGGACTTTAAAATGTCTTTTGACTTCAGGCTTATGGTGACGTAATTTAACGGCAGCAGCAAATAGAATACAGTAGACGATTAGCGCTAGTTGGGCTGTGATAATAGAAAGAATTGCGAATGTACTGTCTACAGAGGGCATTAACATAAAGGCAAGAGTTAGAACTGTGACAACGCAGGCTTGAATCATCAGTGCCCCTACTGGAACGTCATGACGATTTGTCTTAGCAAAAACTGGAGGTAGCGACTGGTCTTCGCTTGCAACTAATAGCCCTTTTGTAGGGCCAATAATCCAAGCAGAGACTGCAGATAGCCCGCCTAAAATAATGCAAAGGGCAAGAATCAGTGTCAGAAATGGGGCTTGGAAGGCTTCAAAAAAGATTCGAAAAGCTTGCAACACGCCGACAACGAGGTTTAAGTCTTTGTTAGGAACTACGATTGCAATTGAAAGTGATGAAAGAACAATCGTCATCAAAACGATAAAAGCGGAGACTAGTGTTGCTTTCGGATAATCTTTCTCAGGGTTTTTCATTTCAGCGGCATGGGTTGCCACCATCTCAAGACCAATCAATCCAAATAAGACGTTACTGAAAAAAGCAAGTTGTCCTGTTGTGTCTGATGTGGGCAAAAACGTTTGCCAGGATAAAGAAATTTGAGTTGTATCACCTCGGTAAAGCCAGGCTAAGGCTAAAACCATAATGAGGCACATCGGAAATAGCGTTCCTCCGATGGCACCTACAGTACTAATGATGCTCGAAATTCTCATTCCATAGCAGTTTGCAAAAGTAACAATCCAAAATAGTGTCAAAGAAACAGTCGTGATGTAAGTAGGGTTTTCTGCTAATGAGGGATTGAATAAATAGGCCGAAGTTCCTGCGATAAGTGCCATGATGGTGGGATACCAGGCTAAATTATAAATCCAATTAAGCCATATAGCAATTAAAGCCCACCTGAGACCAAAAGCTTCTCGTACCCAAACATAAAGGCCTCCTTTTTTTGGCCAGCCGGTTCCTAATTCAGCTGCAATTAAGGCGCTGGGAATAAAAAAGAAAAGAGCAGCCAGAATGTAGTAAAATAGTAAAGAAGTGCCAAACTGTGCAGCAAAGGGGAGGGTTCTTATGCTGTCGACCGCAATGACGTTGATCATCACGATGTGAAAAAAGGAGAGGGTTCGTCTAGTCGCGGATGAAGCCATTGCTAAAGGTTATTATAAAAGACAAAATCTATCAAGAATTAGGAAAGACAATCGCTTCGTTTTTTTCTAACTCTTTGGCTACTATGGCAGTAACGCAGCAATCAGACCAGACGTTAAGGGCTGTTTCTAGCATGTCAATCAGGGCGTAGAAGGGAAGGATAAGTCCCATCATCTCGAGGGGTACACCTACACCTGAGAGAAGTGCACTTGATAGAAAAAAACACCCCATCGGAACACCTGCATTTCCTATTGCGGCTAATGTAGCAATAAAAATCCATGCGACCAGGTGAGGACCAGAGAATACGACCCCATTGAGAGCCGAAATGAAGACAACGGCCGTAAAGATAAACGCAGCACACCCATTCATATTGATGGTCGTGCAAAGAGGAAGAGCAAATGAGGTAATTCTCGAAGGGATTTTAAGCTTTGTTTCCATCAAATTTAGGGTTATCGGAAGGGTTGCGTTAGAAGATTTTGAAAAGAAAGCAACATTCAAGGCCCCCGCAACACCCATAAATACTTTTTTAGGCGATATTTTTTTATACAAGAGTAGGAGAGGAAGGACAATAATCCCCTGAATCAGGTTAGCACCCGTGACGATGATCAAAAAAGTGATGATCGGCTTATAATTGGCGACCCCTTCGATCAGTATTTCTTGAACGAATAGGGTTACAAAAGCCCAAATTCCAAAAGGAATGAATCGAATGATAAAGGAGGCGATCTTTAAAAAGGCAGAAAAAAGGGATCCAAAAAAATGATTTAAGGGCCCTTTTTGTTCTTCAGGGAGGACTAAAATGGCCGATCCTAAAGCTAAAGCAAGAAGCATCACTCCAAAGACATTTCCTTCAGTAAAAGTGCCCAAAACATTTGAGGGGTAGAGAGAAAGGAGGGTCTCCAAAAGATTAGGGGCTGTTTTTGTAGTTTGATCTATATCAGGTAGAGCTGAAGGGGTGCCCACAAAAAGGTATAGAAGGCAAGCAATCGATGCAGCAGCGATGGTTGTGAAGAGTGTATATTTGAATACTTTAGCCCCAATTAACCTAAGTTTTCTAAGATTCTCCATTCCACTAAGGGTTGCTACTACAGATAAAAAGATGAGAGGTAGACTGATGAGTTGAAGGGTCTTGATCGTGATCTCAGAAATGATATGAGCTCCTGTCAACAAAAGATCTAGGTGCAAAATAGGGGTTAATATCCCTAGAATCAGGGCAATAAGGATGGCGACGTTTTGTGAAACAGGAAAAATTTTCATAGGGTGAGTATAGAGGTTATAGTAATTAATGAGTAGGATAATTAGCGTCAAATTCAATGAGAAGATTATCGTCATTTTTTTACTTAAATGCGACTGGTTGCTTGATCACACTCAATGATGCGATCTTTCCGATAAAAACTACTCTTTAGTGGTGTCTTGTTTTCAGCGGCAGCGATAGCAATTATGGGAAATCTTCTAAAATGGGAAGCTGCAACAGGATATCTAGCGGTAGGTGTGATGACTTTTGCGGTTTCTTTTCTTATCCTATATTATTTAATCGATAATTGCTAAATTATCATTAAATAATATTAATAATTAAAAAGTAATAATAAATGAAAAACGGACAATATTCTCGTCGTAGAGAAATTCAGAAGATTCCTACGAAGTATTTTATTGCTTCTGGTTGCGGCCAAAGTGATATTACTTACCATGCAGGATCATACCATATGGCATTGCAGGAATGTGGGATAGAAAATTACAATATCATGACCTACTCTTCGGTATTGCCAAAGAATTGTGTTGAGATTGATGAGAAACCAAAGATGGTCCATGGGTCTGTCATGGATACGATTATCGCACGATGTGATGGAAATCAAGGCGATCAGATTACCGCAGGGATAGTAATAGGGGATTTGGTCAAAAAGGCAAGTCGGGAAAAAATAGGGAGTTTAGTCTGTGAGATTGGAGAAAAAAATGAAAAAGAATACGTAGAAAAAAAGCTTCATCTTGCAATAGAAGCATTGCACAAAGGTAGTTATCAAGATGAGTATGATTTAGATAACGTTCGAACGATCATTAAATCGTGTCAAGTCGTTAAAAAATATGGGACCGTACTTGTTGCAATCGCCTTTACAGAGCATGAACATGTTTTTTCTGCTACAGATCTTGAGATAAAGCCATTCATGGGGGATAAAACAGATCTGAGATTAGCTCAGTATGTTTTTCTTCCTGTTCCATACGATGCCACTGCAACATACAATCGAGGTGCTGCTCAAGGGGCAAGTTACATACTTGATGCTTCAAATAATATGGAAGACTACGATATTGAGACCGACAGTCAGCCTGTGCTTGCAGGATTCCACACGATGTCTGCTATTGTTCCCGGAGAAGATCCCCAGCAAATGGTGGATATGGTTCATGATGCGGCGTCAAACATTATTCAGAGTAATAAATTTCTTTGCACTATTGGTGGAGAACCTGGGGTTTCGATCCCTCTCTTTAAGGCGATCTCTAAAAAACATAAGGAATTTACAGTATTGCAACTCGACTCCCATACGGATTTAAGATCAAGTTACAATGGGACTCCATTTAACGAAGCTTGTGTCATGAAGCAGGCACTTGAATACACACCAAATATTGTTCAGGTAGGGATTCGTTCTATTTCTAACGGAGAAAAGGGGAAAATTAATTACGATAAGCTTTTCTTAGCTCAGGATATTAATAGCTCTACATCAGATATTTGGATTGATGACGTTTTAGCAGAATGTACAGAAAATGTCTATTTAACACTAGATGCTGATGTGTTTGATCCAAGCATTGTAAGTTCTGCCACACCTGAACCTGATGGGCTCTCCTATTCTCAAGTTCTCAAGCTATTAAAGAAGCTAATCCAAACAAAGAAATTGATAGGAATGGATGTGAACAATTTTGTTCCCACTTTAAGTACGACGGCTCCTGAGTTCACATTAGCCAAGATGATCTACCAAATAATTGCCTATAGAGAGAAATACAAAAAATGAGAATCTCCGAAATCCTTGATAAATACTATCAACATTTTAATGCTAGAGAAGTTAAAGATTCAGTTAACGCTTGGGTCGATCTTTTTAATCGAGGCGGAAAAATGTTTATCTCTCTTGGTGGTGCGATGAGCACAGCCGGGATTGGGGGAGTTCTTTCAAAACTGATTGAGAATGATTTAGTTTGTGGAATTTCGACGACAGGGGCTAATCTTGAAGAAGACTACTTTAGAGCAGTAGCATATAAAGATTATCTACATTTCTCCCAACCCCATTTTTTATCATTAGAAGATGAAGAGGGTATCACTAACCAAGAATATAGCCGAGTTTATGATACCGCTATCCCCGTTAGTGTGATGCAAAGAACTTATGACGAATTAGCTCCATATTTTGAAAAAGCGATTCAGGCACAAGAGATTTATGCTCCTTACGAATACTATTATCAGATGTTTCGTGATCGAAAGTTGACCTTTAAAGATAGTTGGCTTTCTGCTGCATGTGAAAAGGATGTTTTTATTGTGACACCAGGCTATGAAGATAGTAGCCTTGGAAATATTGTTACCGCCCAAAAAGAAATGGGCAACTTACCACATTATAATTTTATGACCAGCGGTCTTGAGCAAATGTCATCGTTGGCACAATGGTATCAAAAAAATCGAAAAGAAAAGGAAATTGGTTTTTATCAAATAGGTGGAGGGATATCGGGAGATTTTCCCTTGTGCGTGGTGCCTCTTATTTTGAATGATCTCAAAATCAGTACTGAACCCTGGAGCCTTTTTACTCAGATTAGTGATTCGACTACATCGTATGGTTCTTTTAGTGGTGCTTTGCCTAAGGAAAAGATTACTTGGAGAAAGATCAACAAAGAGACTCCGGCCTTTTCAATTAATTCAGATGCGACGATCGTATTTCCTTTGATGGTGGTTGCCATTTTAGAGAAACTTAAACTTTTGTCATAGTCATCAAAATTCTTCTGTTGTAAGCTACTTCTGATCAGGAGGGCTTATGAGAAAGGGTTTATTGTGTCTATGTTTGTTTGCGGTGCCATTCTTATCCGCTACCATCATTGAGTCTAAGACAATTCAAGACGTAGAGAAGTATCGCTCTGAAGGTACTCTAATCATTTATGATCTCGATAATACCTTGATTGAACCGGTACAACTTTTGGGATCGGATCAATGGTTTTATTACCGTTTAAACCAACTGATTGAAAAATTGTCCGATAAGGAAAAGGCTTTACGAAAGGCTCTAAGTGAATGGATCGCAGCTCAGACCGTCTCAAAAATAAAGATTGTTGAGGAGGGGACAGCCGAAATGATCGCATCTCAGCAGGCTGAGGGAGTCAAACTAATGGGATTGACTACTCGAGATGGGCTCATGGCTCATTGCACTTTACTTCAACTCGAAGACTTGGGGATCGACTTGGCCAAGGGGACGTTTCAAAAAGAGAATTTATATTTTGATTCAGAGAAAACGAATTTTTTCACTGGTGGGGTGCTGTTTACTTCAGGAAGTCACAAAGGGAGAGCTTTGAGGAAATTCCTTGCGTTGGTTGGATATGAACCAAAGAGAGTTCTATTTATCAACGACAAATACCAAAATCTCAAAGAAGTTGCCGATGTTTGTTATGAAGAGGGGATTGAATTTTTAGGGCTCCGTTATGGATATCTCGATCAAAAGATTGCTCAGTTTAATGCTGATATTGCCGAAATTCAAGGGCTTAACTTTGGATATATTCTTTCCGATGAAGAAGCCTATGAGATTTCGTTGAAAGGCTTATGACAATCAAGGACAATTCATGGAATCGATCGCATACATTGTAAAGACGTTCTGCCGCAATCTTCTTGTAGATGCCAGGGACTTATAGGTTCTTTATTGAATGTTTCGAAAGCTAAAGAGGGCTGAGCGCTGAGCATGGAGAGAAAAAAAAGATCCAAATACAACGATGAACAGAAGATGGTGGACTTTGCTTATCATTTTTTACTTCGGATTCATTGGAAGAGTTTTTAAGAAATCATTGCCCAGGAAGGGACTTGAACCCCCACGCCTTGCAGCACCAGATCCTAAGTCTGGCGTGTCTACCATTTCACCACCTGGGCAACTGAAAGGACAGTACTTTATGCAATATTTCCATTTAAGTCAAACAGGTTTTTTGGTATCTTCGTTCGCATGAAACCACAAGATCTACAGTTTTTTTATAAATTCACCGATAGAAAACCGATTATTCAAGATCGGGTTTTTTGTGTACCTCGCTTTTATGATGATCATCAGACCTTTGCAATGCCTTCTTTAAGTGAAGAAATTTTTCGAAATGACCATCCAATTCACATTGAATTTTGTAGTGGAAATGGAGAATGGATCGCCCAGTGTGCCGAAGAAAGAAGAGAAGTCAACTGGATTGCGGTAGAGAGAAAGTTTACTCGAGCTCGCAAAATTTGGTCGAAGATGAAAAATCAGGAACTAGAAAATTTATTTATCGTGTGTGGGAATGCAGAGGATTTTTGCGAGCACTATTTGACTGATGGGGCTATTTCTGGAATTTACATCAACTTCCCTGACCCTTGGCCAAAATTAAGGCATGCTAAGCACAGACTTATTCAAGAACCTTTTATTAGCATGATGGCAAGAATTTGTCGACCACAGGCTCATTGTATTATTGTGACCGATGATGCTCCTTATGCCAGCTACTCGATTGAAAACATGCAGGCAAATTCAGAATTTGAACCTGCCTATTTAGCCCCCTATTTCGTACACAAGCCTCAAGAGTATGGTTCATCTTACTTTAATCGACTTTGGGAAGAAATGGGGAAAACGATTCATTACATTAAATATTTGAAAAAAGGTTAGCCACATGACCATATTGATCACCGATGAGCCTGAAGGCAATAGCCTGAATATTTTTTTAGATTCAACACCCGATTCCCCACTCTCTTTTGAAGACAAATATCGTGAGATCGATGAGGCGATTGAGAAGGGAAAGCGTCTCTATTTTGAGTTTGAATTTGGCCTTGATCCTCTATCCCATAATTTTAAGGATCAAATGAGGTTTTATGGATATTCCATGGCATTGGCAACTTTTACGAAACTGATCTATGAGAAATATAGTGAGCATATAGATGGTGTCTTTCTCTACAGAGGAGCAGGGGATTTTCGCCAAGCAATTGAAAATCAATTAGAAATGAGAGAAGCCAGAGACGTTTTTTGCCTCCCCTTTGGGAAAAATGAGCATACAGAACGACTTTTCGCCCTCCAAATTTTGCTGGAGTATTTTCATCGCTTAGCAGCTACTCTACCTGATGAACTCTCTTTAAATGTTTTATTAAATTTTAAATCGATCCCGAGTAGGGCTAGACAAGCAGAATTATTGGCAGCCTATACGTTCCCCTACATTAAGCCTTGCGTCAAGGGTGCCTTAGTACCTTTTGCGGGGCTTGCATGGGAAAAGGGGAGGTCAGAGTTTGGGTATATTGGTAGTAATCCCGCTTTGTTTGAAAAGATTGAAACTCCTAATACGGCGATCCTTCTACCTGATCTTGGAAAGGTTGATTACGAGATGCTTGAGAATGCTCTTGCTGGCCTTGAAGAGGTAAACTATAAAATCATCCCCGATAAGATGCTCAACGAAAGCTGGCACTTGATCGACGAATTGATTGTACTAGAGGGGTTTGTGAGCAGTGAGGGTAAGAGGATGATCGAGGGGTTTATTGCGGCCGGTGGCCATATAAAAACAATGGGCGGTCCTTGTAGAACCGCCCTATCGGAGTAAAGGGATTCGAACCCCTGACCTTCTGGTCCCAAACCAGACGCGCTAGCCAAGCTGCGCTATACTCCGGATTTTTTGGAGACCACACCATATCATTGATGAAGATTTTACTGCAATCTTAAATATTAGGCTTGCTTATCTTATTTGCTCTATGTCATACGCTTTGATAGGAGCTTATGGAGGTATCTATGAAATTTGACGAACTTACAGCGTATAAACGACTTGGGGAATTGGCTGAGAAGGCGCCAGACCTGACAAAGGCCCATTATCTTAATGCAGAGCGGGTAAAAGAATACAGTCTGACCGCTCTAGGAATGACTCTTAACTATGCGACAGAGCGGGTAGATAGAGCGATTTGCGATGAGCTTTCCAAGTTGGCCAAAGAGGCGAATGTGGCTGATAAGATGCATATGCTTCAAGATATGGAGCTAATGAACTACGTAAACAACTGCGAATCAGAGAGAAGAAAGGTTGGGCATACGGCGATTCGGAATTTAAAGCCTGGCAAGGAGAGTTCAGCGGCCGTTCATGCAGCCTCTGAGGAGTATCAAGTCGAATTAAAAAAGCTTGCGAAGTTCCATTCAAAGTACGAATGGAAGTCTATGATTGTGGTCGGAATTGGGGGCTCTTATTTGGGGACCTTGGCGGTTGAGCAGGCATTGAAAAATACCCAGAAGAACGATCGTCAACTTTATTTTGCCTCTAACGTCGATCCAGACAAAGTAGCTTCCATACTCGATCAGGTTGAATTAAAAAGCACGATTGTCGTGGTTGTCTCAAAGTCAGGTGATACTTTAGAGATCAAGGCGCAAGAAGAGCTCCTTAGAATGCGTTATAAACAGGCGGGCCTCAATGTGAAGGAGCACTTTGCTGCTGTGACGGGGAAGGAAAGTCCTATGGATAGACCCGAGGCCTATTCTGAAGTTTTTTACATGTGGGATTTTATCGGAGGGCGTTACTCAGTATCGAGCATGGTGGGAGCGGTTCCCCTTACATTTCTTTTTGGAATGAAGATGTGGGAGGAGTTTTTAAGAGGGCTTCACGATATGGACCAGCATGCTCTTCATGAAAAAGACCCACGAAAAAATTTACCTCTCTGGGGAGCCGTATTGGGAGTCTGGAATCGGAATTTTCTTGGATGTGACACCTATGCGATTATTCCTTATGCAGCAGGACTCGATCACTGGTCTCTCCATCTACAACAACTCTATATGGAATCGAATGGAAAGAGCGTCTGCAAAGAGGATGGTTCTTTTCTTGCTCACGATACATGCCCCGTTATTTGGGGAACTGTCGGAACCGAGGGTCAACACTCCTATTACCAAGCGATTCATCAGGGAACTAAAGTAATTCCGGCCGAATTTGTTGCATTTAGAAACTCGCAGCTCGATGAAGATGAAATTATCGATGGGTCAACGAACCAAGAAAAATTAGTTTCCAACGTGATTGCTCAGGCAATCGCTCTTGCAACAGGACAACATGTACCGAACCATAATAAGTACTTTTCTGGAAATCGACAAAGTCATATCCTAATGGCGGATCGACTTGACGCTTATACTCTCGGCTTGCTACTTGCCTACCACGAACACTATGTAGCCTTTCAGGGATTTATTTGGGATATCAACTCATTTGACCAAGAAGGCGTCCAGCTGGGAAAAGTTCTTGCAAACCGTGTCATTGATCTTTACAAGGAAAAGCGTGAACGCGGTTCAGTCTCATTGAACAAACAAAATGAGGTTGCAAGGGCGTTCATAGAAGAATTGGACGCGACAAATGACCATCGGGGTAGGAATAATCACATGCGATCGGCCTGAACTCTTTGAGCGGTCTATCCAATCGCTCCCTAAAGCTGATCTTGTAGTTGTCGTCAACGATGGCCAACCACTTTCCTTTGATTTAGCACCTCTAGGGATTGATTTTCTTATTCAACATGATCATCATGCGGGTGTAACTCAAAGCAAGAACGATGCGCTAGAAGTACTTCTTCAAGAAGGTGTTGAACATATCTTCCTTATGGAGGATGATGTCATCATTAAAAATCGAGACGTTTATCAATATTACATCAAAGCGGCCCAATCGAGTGGCATTCGGCATTTTAACTTTTGTTTAGCGAGCCCCCATAACCAAAAACGGTATGCCATAAAGTACAACGATGATGGGGTAGGTATCTCGTTTTTTCGTAACCTCTACCAACCTTGGGCCTATTTTCATAGGAGTGTTCTTGAAGAGGTGGGGTTGTTTGATACAGCATTTTACAATGCATTAGGTCACGTCGATCATACTTATCGAATCATAAAAACGGGTTTGTATTCTCCCTATTGGTGGTTTGCAGACATTTCAGGAAGCAATTACCTCCTAGAGACCCTCGATCCCAGCTTTTCTCAAAGTTTGCTTAAGAAAGACCCTATTCTTTTCCGTAGAAATATGACCTCTTCGATAGAACACTTTATTCAAAAACACGGGGTTCATCCTGCTAGGATCCCTGATGTTTTGCGCGAAGAGGTGAGAGAATCCCTCAGACAGTTGTTTTATAAGAAGTGCAGCAGAGTACTCCAAGATCAATAATCTCAGAGCTAATCGATAGATTTAGTGGATGTGGTGTCGTAAGAAAGAGTTGATCTTTCAAAGTTAGCTGGTTTTTCAGGAGGTCTTGTCTTTCTTGATCTAGGTGTGTTCCAAAATCATCGATAGAGAAAAAAGGGGATTCAAACCGAGAGAGAGTAGCAAGCTTGATGGCCGAGAGAAGAGTTCTTTTTTGTCCCTCACTTGCATATTTTTTTGCATCGTGCCCTTTTAGGGTGATTTCAAAATCGTCGCGATGAGGCCCTACTAGGGTGTGTCCTATAATGAATTCCCTTTCGCGGATTTTAGGAAAACTTTCAGAATAAATCATCGATGGTAGATAGTTGAGGCTAACCTCCTCTTCTTGCCTTGCTAGCTTTTGATACTCTTGTCTCATCCTTTCTGAGAGCTCATTGAGAAAACCGGCTCTTTTATGAATTAGATAATTACCTGATTTGGCGAGTTCCTCTTCCCAAATTTCAATCGAAACCCGCTTCTTTTGTTTTAGAAGAGTATTTCTCTGCACTAAAGCTTTAGCATACCGAGTTAAGTAGTAGACATAGAGAGGGTCTGACTGGGAAAGTTCAATATTCATGAACCGTCTACGATCTTTCGGCGTGCCAATGATCAGGTTGATATCGGAGGGGGCATAGATAACTGAGGGGAGAATTCCCAAAAGGGATGAAAACGACTTATAAAGGGTCTCATTGTGCTTGAGCAGTCGGTTCTTTCCATCGAAAGAAAGGCGTAATCGTTGTTCAATTCCGCAATCTTCATAAGTGGCATCGATCCAAAAAGCCTTAGCGCCTTTGCGGATCGCCTCTTTAAGTTCACTGGTTTTGAAAGATCTTCCGGTAGAAAGCATATGAATTGCTTCGAGCAAACTCGTCTTACCAATCCCATTTTCTCCCACAATCATATTGACACGGGGGGAAAAGGCGACCGATAAGTGATCGAAGTTGCGAAAATCTTTAAGATGGATCTCTTTGAGCCATTTCATTCCGAATTTAACCGCATCGGCATCAAGACATAGTGAGCATCTTCGGAGTCGGTAATCGATCCAGGGTTGAAAGAATCAGTGACTCCAAAATTGACTGTCTCATCATAGCAATGTCTTAAAATATCGATAAAGTAGTGAGGATTAAAAGCGATGTCTAGCTTTTCTTTATTGTAATCGACCGGCATGTTGACGCGGCCCTCACCGATATCGCTGTTTGTCGCCTGCAACTTAAGCTCACCCTTTTCAAAAGTCAATTTCACAGAATGGTTGAGGTCAGAAGTGAATAGAGAAACCTGCTTGAGAAGAGAAATGAGCTCCTCTCGATGGATTGTAATTTCTTGCATGTGAGTTCTGTCAGGTATCACCCTCTCGTAATCAGGGAATTGTCCTGACAAGAGTTTTGATACTAGGCAGACGCGGCCTGATTCAAGGGCAATTTTATCTGGCATCAAGGTAACGGTCGCTGATTCATCCTCGCCGAGCATTCGAATCATCTCTTCAACAGCCTTGAGGGGAACAATGCAATTTTGCTTTGAGGCGTCGCTTAGGTCGATCCTCCTTTCTAGTTTAGCAAGGCGTTTTCCGTCGGTACCTACCATCGTGATCTTTCCTTCTTCAATCTGAAGGAAAATCCCATTAAGCACCTGTCGACTGTCATCTTTAGCTGCAGCAAATGAGGTCCCTGAAAGCATCTTTTCGAGTGAGTCATTGTCGAGGGAGAACGATTTTCCATGAGAAAGATCGGGGAAAGTTGGAAATTCTTCTTTGCTCATCCCATGAAGTTTAAAGTGTGATGTGCCAGAGATAATTGTGGCAAGCCCCTGAGAGTCGGCCTCGATCGTGATGTCGGGAGCAATCAGTTCTCGAACCAACTGAAAGAGTCTTCTTGCAGGTAGAGTCACGGCTCCTTCCTTAGCAACAGTCCCTTCAATACTGGCTCTCATACTCACTGTTAAATCTGTCGCTGTAATGACAATTGTTTGTCCCTTTGCCTCGATCAACACGTTTGACAAAATGGGAATCACTGGTTTAGAGGGGACTACGCCGTGAATCTTCCCAATCAGCGATGTAAAGAGATCTCTTCTAACAACAAACTTCATAAAAGTACCTACCAGCTAGCAATGGTCCATTTTAAAATAACTCGAATCTAATGTCAATGAGCAATTGCTGCTACTAATCAGAGAAGTAGTCACCACTCGAATCGATAATGATTTTGGAAAGACGATTTAGGATTTGGAATAATTTTGTAGTCAGGTCTATAAAGTCATCATTTCTATATGACCAAATTCTGTAAAAAAAAAATGGTAATTATGGACTTGGTCTAAACGGTATTAATCCCAACTGCTCTGACGCATTTCGCGCTCTTGCGACTTCTTCTTGAGCGCTTCTCGCTTATCGTGAGTCTTTTTACCTTTACAGACGCCGAGTTTCGCCTTCACCCGTCCGTTTTTGAGATAGAGGGCGAGGGCCACGATCGTTAGACCTTTTTCTTGAGTTTTTCTTCTGAGTTTTTCAATCTCTAGTTTGTGTAAGAGAAGTTTCCGTTCCCTTTTTTCGGTATGATTGTAGAGATTCCCAAAGGCGTAAGGGGCGATATGGGCTTGACGAAGAAATGCCTCTCCCTCACGAATAATGACATAGTTGTCGGTAAGATTGCCGCCACCTTCGCGGAGCGATTTGACCTCAGTTCCGACAAGAGAAATTCCAGCCTCTATCGTGTCGAGGATTTCATAATGGTGGAAAGCAGCCCGGTTGGAAACGAGCTCTGAAGGGGAAGTTTTCTTGGACATGGGTGAAATTCTACACTTTTTTATCCCATTTCGTCGATAGAAAACCAATGATGATAATGAGAAGTGATCCCAGCCAGAAAAGAGAGTGGATGAGAGAGTGGCTTTCGCCATTCCCGACCATGCTAATTGATCCATCAATGACGAGCTTTAGCCCCATCCATCCGATCAATAGGTAGGCAATTTTTTCAAGATTAGGGTATGAATGGATAACGTGGGCAAGTTCTGAGGCAATATACCTGACAAAGACTACCCCCATCATACCTCCGACATAAATGATCCAAATTTTATGGCTAATCATATCAAAAGGGTAGTAAGTAGCAGTTAGAGCAAAGGCAGCTAATATCGAATCGATTGCGAATAATAAATCAGTCAACTCAATGGCAAGGACGGTTGTCCAAAAGGATTGCTTTTTTGTAACGGGTTGTTTGTTTTTAAATTTAATCCCGGTCAAAATATGCTTAAGGGCTAGAAACAGTAGGTAGAGACCCCCGATGATTTGCACCCAAAGGATTTTGATCAAAAATCCTGCCGTAAGAATGACTAAAGCACGGAGGATAAATGAGGAAATGACACCAATAAAGAGTGCTCGTTTACGGTCATTTTGAGGAAGTTTATGGACGATCATAGAAAGAAGCGCCGCATTGTCCAAAGATAAGAGGAGCTCAAAAAAGAACAGGAAGAAAATGAGGGGAAAATCGCTCCAAGAAATAATCTGTAATGGGATTTCCAAAATTTTAGAGCTCCTCTAAGAATCGTGTTAATTTGTTTTGATTGACCTCACTTCCATACCAGCTACAAGATTGATCACCCCAAAATCTCCCAAAATGAGATCCGCGGATTTTGATCCAAAATTTATCTTCAAATTCTTTTTGTTCTTTTTCAGTAAGGCCGCTTGTCATTGCTTTCACAAGACGCTGTGTATGACCTTTAATCGCCTCATCGTCGACCGATTCAAGAAAAAGAACCTTGCCACGCACTTTTTTAATCCAATCTTCATTAGGATAGCGAAAATATTTCTCTATAAATGACTTAGCGAACGGTGAAGCAAGAGAAGCGATTGGACCTTTTTGATGGTATTCGCACAAATCGCTCATTCGAGCAAAGGGTCTTTCCAAGATCAATGTCACACCCGGTTCTTGGGTCCCTAGGTAGATGGCAGGACCTGAACCAAACGACTTTCCACACACAACTAGCTCTTTACTAGGTAATTTTAAACGAGCTTTAAGCCAATTAAAAGCCAATTGAGCATCATTGCAAGTCATTTGCCATTCGGGAATTTTGTCGTCACCTCGGTAGTTGATCGCAAATACATGCATCCCTCTTGCTAAATAATTGACGATGATCTTCGGATCAAGTTGAAATGAGAGGCCATATTCGGGAAGAACTAAGACCCCTAGAGGGCGCCTTTTTGCATTTGCTAACGTGTGCAAGGAATTGGGAAGCGAGAGAAGAGAAAGCATCGTTCCTCCTGAAAACTCCGACTCGAACATTTCACTCAATCTACAATTACGGGGAGATTTTAGAATTGAGCGCCATTTTTTGTAAGCGCTCATTTGTCTTGCTCGAAATTCTTTTGGGTCAAAGTAAAATCCCTCCAAAGTTTCGTGATCTTCGGTTTCAAGGATTATCGAAATTCCCCCGATGTCGCTTAAGAGCTCATTTCCTAAGTCTTTGATTCTAGCCAGGCCAACTAAAGAATCCTCGGAAGGTGAGGGGCGTTCGATGACTCCACCCGCAGCTGATTTTGTCGCATTATAGAGAAGTCTTGATCCAAATGTCGTTGAGCTGGGAAAAGTAATGACTGAGGTTGTACTGCTGGGCTTTGTTGCACAGCCTAAAAACCCAAACGCAAGGAGGAAAATGATTGAAAATTTAAGCAGTTTCATCTAATTTTGACCCTACTCCCAAGGCGGTTTTTTACCAAGAGGAATTCCAAGATGGATCAAATTAGACCCTCAAAATGGGATTCGCTTCATGAAGAGATGGAAAAATACCAAATTTATGAAGACGACCTAGTGGAGAAGTTCATCCTAGGTTCGGGCTCTGGTGGCCAGAAGATCAACAAGACCAATTCGTGCGTCTATATCAAACACCTCCCTACCGGCTTCGAAGTCAAATGCCAAAAGACTAGATCTCGCGAGCAAAACCGCTTTCACGCTCGCCGCGAGCTCGTCGAGAAAGTCAAAGGGGAGATCTTCCACGAAGAGACCAAGCGGAAAAAAGAGGCTGACAAAGTCCGTAAGCAGAAGAAACGACGCAGTCGCAAGTCCAAAGAGAAGATGCTTGAAGAAAAGCACCGCCGTGGTGAAGTCAAAGAAGGGCGCAAGTCCCCAGGCGGCGAAGGGGATTAACCTGCCATATTTAGTGGTGTTTTTTAGGGGTGGATCAAAGTTCCAGAGATTGGCCTTCAGGTGGAGGTAATAGTGATTTTAGTAAATTAGGTACTATACAAGATGTGTGGATATGATTTTTTTGAGCTTTTAAAGCTTCATCTTTCCAAAATTGAGCTTTTGTTTGGTTACCCTTCGTAGTCTCAAGATGACTCATATGTAAGGCAGATTCATAAGTGATGCCTTTTTCGACGGCCATCTCAGAAAGTTTATTCATCTCAAGGTCAGTCATAAAATGTTCCACACTTCTTCCTGATGAAATATAAGGTAGAATAATTGATTGAGGGGGGGAGGGGTGATTTTGAAATGCATTTTTGCAGAAAATAAATGCTTCGGCGCTTCGTTGGGTGATTCCACATAAGATCCCCAGAAAAGCCTCATTTTTCCAATCTTGAGACCATTCATGGGGGTGGGTCTTTCGTAAAAGAATCATCAGATCCACTGCGTAGTTTTGCAAGAGATCTATCTCTAATCCATCATCAATCTCGCCTGACTTGAGGATCAAATGGCCTACGATTTGCATTGCTTCTGAATAAGGGTAATTTTCGGAAATCTGCCAGGGATTGAACTCATGGATCAAAATAATCCAATCTAAGTTTTTAATCTTGCTATCGAGCTTGATTTTTTCGTTATTCATAAAACCTATAAAATTGATCCATTAGTAAAAGTATCAGATTATTTTACCCAGACGTTCCTAAGCAATAAAATACCTGGCTTTGTCGTCTGGAAAGTTGCGACTATAGATTTATTGCCGATTTTTTTAGTAAAACGATATACTTCAACTGTAGATGTTGATGAAAAAAAATCGCGTGTCTTGTCAGCCATCAAAATTTGATGTTTTTCCAATACTGCTACTACTCTTTTAAAATCTTCTTCTGTATTCCCAGTTAAGTGTTCCAAAATGTTCTACATTCAATTAATTCTGGTAATCCAACTTCTAGGAGATCATCTATGTTTGTCGAAGTAAGAAAATTTCCAATGTCACGAAGCGCGTGCATCATATCTTTTGAAACTTCGATTTCCTAAATGTCGGTAGTGCTACAATTTATAAAATTTTTTATTATCGACTATTCGGGTTGCGTTAGGGTAGTTGAATTCTATAAGGACTTCTTTTGCAATAGATCTAATTTTATGCCACTCAGGATCTTGCATAACTTCTGATTCTATACCCGCGGAATCATCAGAATAGGTTCTTAGAGCATTATACAATTTTATTAATTTGTTGTGTTGTGCAGGCGTTATACCATATTTTTTTGGATAATTGATGATATCATCAGAGCTACAATCATCAAAAAAATGACACATGGTTTCATCAAAATCGCTAAGAGTTGCTAATTTTTTTATCCAAACCTGTTCTTGATACTCTTCATCAGCAATAGTTCTTATAGTATCTAGAAGCGATTTAAGAATTTTAGACTTAATTGATTCATCAACCACGGCTTACTCCATTCTATAAACAAATTCATCTAATGGAATATGTGCGTCAATCGATTCTTTTGCAACTCTATTCCCAAATTTATCAAGAGCGTTGCCATTTCTCATATGAATTATGTATGGTTTTTGTTTGGCTGGATTAGGGCTGTGAGGTTTTCCTGGCATAATTCTTAAGGATTCATAAGTATGTTGAGGATGAACATACACCATGCCCCCTGGTCTGTCTGAAAGGTGTACCCTAAAATTTTCAGGGATATCCTGGGGTTTAGGGAAAGTTGGGAATCCTGTCTTATGAAGAATTTCTCTTGCTGTTGTTTCCGAAAGAAATTGTCCTTTACGGATTTAGTGGTTCTTTTCGCAGATAAGCGTATTTACCTCGCGTGAAAGGGATTTTCTGAGGATAATCAACTCTTTCGATCGTATTATATGTAAAATATTCTGATAGATTTGCGCTTGCTTCACAACCAGCAACACTAGCTAAATCCATAAGTTCATCAGATATCTCGCCATCATAGAAAAAGAAATAATAAAGTGTTTTCGTATCTACATCTACATCAGCAATAACAGCCCTAAGAGCTGGCTTTACAGCACCCAGTAATGCGATTTGCATACATAATAAAGCTCGCTCCAATTTAGAAAATTCTTTCACTATTACTCTATCCTTGGATTTGTGGGGACAATATGCACGCCATCTTTTGCATAATGAATCTTCCCCCAAGTTGTGGGGGTTTCAATCCCTTTTAGCCATTTAATCAGAAGGTAATAGGGTAATAATGGATGATAACCATTTTTGACGTGGGGCGTGCGGGGAAGGATGATTGCATGGGATTGTAGGGGCATGGCTAATGTAGCAAAGAGTACCATTCCGGAAATGAGATGTTTTGAGTATTGGTGCAATTGCCTACCATCCTGTAAATTACGCCTAGTAAAAATAAAATATTGTTGAATATTCTGTAAAGGTGGAAATGGGGGGTTGGTTTTTAGTCCTCTATAATTTCGGGGTGCTTTTCTGCGAAGAGGGAGTACTTGCGCTTGATTGAGGTGTTGAGGTGTTCGATGTAGAGGAAGACGACGGGGGTGAGGAAGAGGGTGACGAATTGGGCGAAGATGAGGCCACCGACGACGGCGATGCCGAGGGGGGCTCTGCCTTTGGCGACGGTGCCGCCGATACCGAGGGCGATCGGGAGAGCGCCCATCATGGCGGCGATGGTAGTCATAAGGATCGGTCTGAAGCGGAGAAGGCAGGCTTTTATGGCGGCTTCATGTGGGGGAAGCTTTTCTTGCTCCATCATTTCAAGGGCAAAGTCGACGATCAAGATGCCGTTTTTCATTACGATTCCAAGGAGCATGATCAACCCGATGATAGCATAAATGGAGAGGTGTTGCCCGCAAATCATTAGGGAGAGAATTCCTCCGAAGAGAGCAACGGGGATTGAGGAGAGGGGGACGACGGGGTAGAGAAAGTTTTCGTAGAGAATTCCTTGAATGACGTAAATCACAAAAACGGCAAGAATGATCAGTGCGATAAATTGGGCCATAGCAGCTTCGAAGGCGGCACTATTTCCGACAATCATGGGAAGGACAGTAGAAGGTAGCATGCTTTGTGCTAAAGACTTGACTTCAGCGAGGGCGTCAGAAAGAGCAACTTTGGGGGCAGGATCAAACGAGATGGTAACAGAGGTGAGGGCATTGAGGTGGTTGATTGTTTCGGGTAGGGCGATCATTTCAGTGTCAATGACCGAGTTAGCATAGACTTGCTCTGAAGAGCTTCCATCTGTAGGGTTATTGGAAATGTATAGACTAGTAAGACCTTGTGGATCACGTTGAAATTGATTTTCTACTTCTAAGATCACGTAATACATGTCTTGGGGCACATTGATTCTAGAGATGTAAGTTTCTCCATAAGCATACATAAGGGCGTTTTCGATTTTCATCGCAGTGAGCCCTCCAAAGGTGTGGGCTTGATCTCGTAGTAGAGAGACATCTAGGGCTGGAGCGTGAGGTTGAAAGTCTGAGCTAACGTTGGCAAGTCGAGGCGATTTTCTCATGGCGTCGATTAATTCAGGGGCTGCGGTAAAGAGATCATTTTCATTAAAGCTCTGAAGAACATATTGATAATTGGCTTTCCCACCTTGTGTTCCCCCTATTTGAAGATTTACGAGAGGAAATGCCTTTTGGTACATTTTGGCTCCGACGATTTTGTTATAGTCAGCTTGAAGCTCTTTCATGACCACCCAAATATCGGGCCTTTTTGAACGATCTACGAGATTTAAAAACATCATCCCTTGGCTGTCGGTAGGAGTGCCTGTGATTGAGCAACAAGTCTCTATATAGGGATTGGCAATGGCAATTTTTTCAAACGCTTTTGCATATTCGCGTGTTTTCTGAGGGGAGGTGCCATCAGGAGCTTGAATAAAAGACTGAACTACTCCTAGGTCGTCAGGGGGGAGAAATTCTTTTGGCAAAATAACGACTAAAAACGCTGAAAAAAAGATACTTAAAGAAGAAATAAGCAAGACCCAAAACTTGTGCTTAAGAGCTAGTTCTAACTTGGGCTTGTAGTGGTCGATCATTTTTTGATTGAGCCATTCAGAGAAAACTTCCATTTTGGTCTTTCGGCTGATTTCGTAATGAGAAAGAAATCGAGAACAAAGCATTGGAGTTAAGGAAAGAGAGATGAAGCCGGAAACGAGTACTGCAATCATGATCACAGCAGCAAATTCGTGAAACAATTCCCCCATGGCCCCCTCCATAAAGATCATGGGGATGAAAACTGCACTTAGGCAGAGCGAAATTGATACGACAGCAAGGATGATTTGTTTGGCTCCATGCAATGCTGCAGTATAGGGGGCCATCTTTTTTTCTTCAGCCCATCTTACGATGTTTTCCAATACGACGATCGCATCATCGACTAAAAATCCAATCGAGAGAGTGAGTGCTGAAAGCGACATGATATCGAGGCTGTAGCCAAAAAAATCCATGAAAATGAATGTGGTAATGATCGTAATCGGAAGCGTGATGAGGGGGATCAAAGAGTTTTTGATTCTTCCCAAGTAGAGATAAACGACAACGACAACAAGTAAGAAGGCAACGATAAGGGTGAATTCAACATCTGCGACTGCCTCTACGATCCACTCGGCTAGGGAAAAAGGGCAGCGGTAACTCAATCCGTGAGGAAGTTGTGGCCCTAATTTGTCGACCAGAGCGTCGATTTGATTACATACTTTAACCGTGTTGTAGCCAAGCTGGCGATAGACCGAGAGAAAAGCAAACTCTTCACCTTCAGGACGATCTTTTGTAATCCATCTATAGGCTTGTTTATCCTGTTTTACACCCTCTTCAACAATGGCAAGATCTCTAAGACGAACGGGATTTCCATCGATGTATTTTACGATGATGTTTTCATAATCTTTACCTCGTAACAGCTGACCGTTGGTGCGGGTAACGATGCTTTTGTTCGGGCCAAAGAATTTACCCGTGGGTTGTTCAGGGTTTTCATTGTTGATGGCATTGGCAAGCTCATCAAGACCAATGTTTTTTGCGGCCAAGGCTGGTGGGTTGACTTTGAT
>CAYZDL010000017.1:14410-37701 GCA_964477345.1 uncultured bacterium | reverse complement strand
GGAATCACTGAGATATCAAACTCTAAGCGACCGTTAAAGCCCTCAACATTTTTTTTCCCATTGCAATAGACAAAATAGCCAGTATCGGAAACCTTAAAGCCATTTCGCCTTAAGAGCCACTGGTAAATTTCCATTTGTCTCTTATAACTCCCCTGCCAATCAGCATCAATAGTTACCTCATCTTTTTTGCTGGTGGCCTTGTAATCAACTACAATGATCTCTCCATCTTTATTGATCCAAAGATCATCTACCGACCCCATAACGTTAATTTGTGTAATAGCAAATGAAGAGGATGCTAAAATTCTTCGTAGGACTAATGTGATCAATTGTCGCTGTCCATTTGGAAGAGCGGATAAATCTTTTCGTTGAAGATAGGCAGATACGGATTCATAGAGCACTTGTTCATCATCATTTGGAATAAAATTCTGAGTAATTGCTACTCGATTAGTAAATGCTATGTATTCCTGAACATGTTTCCGAAGAGTTCTTATAACTAAAGGCTCAGTTCTTTTTCTAAGAGACTCATTTCTCTCTTCAGTATCTCTTGCGAATTGATCTCGAAACGTTACTTCATCTCCAAAAACATAAGGATCAATTACACTTATAAGGCCAAAAAGCTCCATAAGATTATTCTGAAGAGGGGTTGCAGTCAGAAGGAGTTTATAATGTTCTTTAAACACCTCTGCTATAACTCTAGAATGTTTATTTGAAGTCTTATAAACATTTCTCATCCTATGAGCTTTGTCTATAACAACAAGATCCCAATCTCTTTTAAGCTGATCCGCCTTTGAGGCGGCAAAAGGATAAGAACATATCAATATCTCTTCAGATCCAAATACCCCACCATTCCAGTTCTTTGAATCAATAATACGACAAGGAAGGCAAAATTTTTCTTTTAATTCTCCCTCCCACTGCTTTCTTAAAAACGCTGGAGTTATCAATAAAATTTTTCTTTTTCGTTCTGCCCACTTTTGAGCAATTACAAGACCGGCCTCAATTGTCTTACCTAAACCCACTTCATCTGCAAAAATTACCCCCTTTGATAAAGGAGATTGTAATGCAAATAAAGCAGCTCTGACCTGATGAGGATTCAAATCCACTTTTGCATTAGCGATCGATCGAGACAGGTTTTGAACACTGTTCGATGCACTTTTTAAAGTATGGAAATAGTATAAATTATTTGGAATAAATAGAAATAAGATATGTAATCTCTTGCTCTAATTTCTCTTTTCTCTCAAGAAATCGGTGACTACTAATGACAATTTCATCTATTTTCCGCAATTTTTCCGCATTAGAGAAAAAGTTTGATGAAAATAGTGTTCTGATTGATTCTGATGATTTGCGTAAAAAGTGCGTAAAAACAGCACTTTGCGTAAAATTTGACATGATGTCTCCTGTAGTTGAAATTACTTACAAGAGTCTCTGGGATTGGATCTGGTGGAGATTGTAAAAGAACTCCGGCTGAAGGATTCGAACCTACGACCAATAGATTAACAGTAACCCCAGTTACCACTAATCACAACACACCAATGAGCATAGCAGCAATATGGATAAGGCTCTACAAGATTTTGATTTTAGTGGTCTGTGGTAGTCTTTGGTGAGTTTTTGTGCCCAAGTGGGACAGAATTGGGACAGAAACCAAAGCTATTTGTTGTCCTTGGACATCCATTTTTTTATGAACCTAGTATATGTGTTCTTTATTTTGGTTCTTGAACTCGGCATTTCATAATGAGCCTCCTTATCTAACCCAGAAATTACATAGTAGTCTTTAAGTTCTTACCCCAAAAAATGCAGTTCTCGCTGTCATGAACGCTTGTAAGAACATATTGAGCACGATCAACTATAGCAGAAATGTCCTTCATCTCCAAATCTGATGTCAACTTAACGCCTTTAGCTAAAACAATAAGCGAATGCCATATCTGATCAGTACGACGCACTGCTTGATGAATCTCTTCTACTGTATTCTTGTTAGTAAGAGAGTAATAGACTTGATTCCCGTAAAAATACAATTTCACATTCACTATATCAACAGGCGGGTCCTCTCGAGATTGGATCACATCCTCACAAATTGCAATGTGATCATCACTTTCCTCTAAAAACCGCTTAATACACTGACTTACTTCCCAAAAAGTAGTAATACACTTCTGGGGCACAAACTCTCCTTTCCCTTCAATGTAATGAACCTCATTCGTCGATACAGTCAGATTTATACCTCCTACAGAAAAATCATACATCCGATCTAGATGCGAATTTTCCAATAGCAATGCAAAGAAACTTCCTTTTTGAAGGTCAATATTTTCTGATAATGCCTTTCCTAAAACACCGCCTCCATTAATGTGATCGAGAAAGTACTCCCTAGTTTTTGAAGCGTCCAAAGCTTTTTTAATAACCTTTTTTTCTACTTCCATTCCCACGTCCCATCTGTATATATCCTAGCCTCTTCTCCACCAGGTCCCTTATAGTCCCAATGTGGTTTTACATCGCCTGCGTGATTAAAATCGGGATGTAAACTTTCCTTTTTCTTAGGATTGTACCAACTTCCTTTACCACTTTTAGGATTATTATTCCCCCTCCATTCAAATCCCTTATCTGGCCGTTTGGAGGCATCTTCTCCTAATTCTTTTCCATTATACGGAGGCTCACCTTTTTTCTCCTGCCAATATTCATATGCTTTATAACTCCAATATCCAACAGTGGCGCCAGCACCTACCGCTAATGCATAAGGGGCCCAAACTGGTGCAGTAATAGTAGCTCCAGCTCCCCAAGCAATACTAATTAAAGATATCGCCCATTCTCCATCTGGGTCAACATATGAAAGAGGATTACCCAAACAAAATTCATAAGGGTCTTCGCTTTGTTTTTGGGGATCGGGTGTAAGCCATTGCTTTAGTTTAGGCGAATAATAACGCCGCCCAAAATAGACAAGCCCAACCTCTTTATCGTAATGATGCCCACAAAAAATCCATGACGTAGGTGCATCATGTGGAAGCCCCCCACCAAATGGATCAACTGCATCAATCATGATAATCTCCTGACTCGAAATATCGATTAGCCTCAATATTAGACGAGCTTTTGATAAAGACTTCCCATTAACCGAACAAACACGTGGCCTTGACATTCTAAAAAACAAAATGATCCCTTGCTTGACCTTCATCGAAAAGCACCTATCTGAGCTTACTTCGCTTAATTTCCAATAACTGGAATTAGTCTTGATGGAAAGGAACAAACTTCACCATTATTCCATTCATGACATCTACTCAAATGAAGGAAAATGGATCGAAAACATTTCAAGTTAGAACACCCTGCATCCTTTGGCAAGATGAATCGCTCAACGTAATTATCAAAACTCGCATATTCCAATTACGGTTGCTGGAGCACGCCGAGTCCCCCTCTTTGTATCTTCACGAGCAAGCTTGTCTCTTTGCTCGGCGATGAGTGCAGATGTAATATCTGATAAGAGATGGTGCCCGATTTGGCTCTTCCACCAGAGAAGTTGCGCTTTTTGATGCTCTTCGACCTTGCTCTTAGATGGAAGCACATCCCTGATATATCTATCGATTAGATCGCCTAAAGTATGCTTTCTCGCTTCGGTGGTTTTAAAATACCTTCCATCACGAATTGCAGCTTCAGTTTCTTCCGCCCACCGCTTTGCCTTAGTTGTTGTGGTGTAGTGGGACAGGATTGGGACCAGAAACAAAAAAGGCATCTCGCGTGTTTGTCGAGATGCCCAATTGGATTGATCTCCGGCTGAAGGATTCGAACCTACGACCAATAGATTAACAGTCTACTGCTCTACCACTGAGCTAAGCCGGAATATGGGGAGCATTCTATTGAATATAGGCATTATCGACAAGAAAAAAGTCGAGTACACCTTCACAAAACCGCCTTTTCAAAGAATTAGTTGCAAAATTTTAGAATGTTGGGTGGCGTATTGTTAAAATATAGGAGTAACATCTATGCGAAGCATATTTTTTTACTTCCACTCATTGCTGGGGTTCCAAGTATTTTTTGATCAAAATATGTTCCGTCACTGGGATGGCCTTTTACCTGCTTTGAATACTACACCCCACGGTAACCTTTATATAAATGGGTTAACTTTCTACGCAAGGTTCGACTTCTAAAAAGAGAAGCTCTTTTCTTTGATTTTTGATTGCTCCTGACCTCTAAAGTGCCGGGAGTTTTTTTTCTTACGCCACAAGATCGATGTCACTTACATAGAGTTGTCTAAAAAAACAATTGACTTTCGCCTCTGAATCCTTAGGGATGGACACTAAGAAACAACGAAGTGATCATCATGGACGAAGTTAAAGGTGGAGGCCCATTACCTCCAAGGCATTCAGAAGCGTCTCACTCTCAAAGCGCTGCAGCCGCACATGCTAGCAGTCACCATCTTATCGATAGAATTGCTCCGAGTAGGGCAACCGAGCAATTTTTCCAAGCAATTCCTCGAAGAAATGATGAAGGAGGATATACTAATTCTAGCCAATTTAAAGGGGCCTGTGGAATCCTTAACGAAGAGATTATCCATAGGGCAAGATCTCAGGGATTACCAAGCTCTGTGAAGGTCGACCTTTCGGCTATTTATTCTCAGCTAGAAGCTGATCCAAGCCTTGCCCCTTCTCCCTTATCTCAACAAAGGGTAGAATACCTTATCGAATCTACCACAACTCTCCTGATCGAAATTTACCATAATTGTCAAACTCTTGAACCAAGATATGGCCCATTAAGTGAGATTAAATGTACTGATGGGGATCCACACAATGGAAAAAGACCCTGTTTTCTTACCTTCACGAAAGCCTCAACATCTTGGCTTCCATCATTCCTCACCTCACCCACAGAGAGCCGTTTTGTTTATAAACCAAGAAATATGGCAATCGAACAGGCAACTCTATCCCCCGAAAGGAGCCTTTTTCAGAGCCTAAATGCCCTTTGTTTGGAGACTGGACTTTTCGAAGAGCCACCCCTTAGAACGCGTACTATTATCTGTGGAGAAAATTGGGGGTTGCACGAATTCGTACCTGGCGAGTATCGAGATCCCAAGATACACGGTATAGGCTACACTGTTTCAGTGTTTGGAAAAAAGCTTCTTGCCAAGGGATTTGATAAAGAGAGCCCCTTTTATCGTTACATCTTCTTGGAAGAAGTCATAAGACATTGCGGTCTCGGCCCAGATGCGCATATAGGCAATTTTATCTTCAATGCAGATGAGCTTTATGCAGAACCGATCGATCTTGAAGTCTACAACCCCCATGAATCGGAGCACTCTATCATGACAGAAATGAATCACATCGTTAAAACTCATTTTAGAGGTGTTCTATCCCCAAAAGTAGAACATCTTATTGATCAAGCAAGAACTACCTATCGGAGATTTTTAGCCACAGATGGGAGGCAAGCTGTTGACAATTTTAGAACTGCTATTCAAGATTCCAGAAATCCCTATATTCGTTGTGTTCCCCTCAGCACGTCTCTACTCGGCATGTATCTAAATATTGCAGATAATGAGGAAGAGTTTGCTTCAATGCTTTGCGAAGAGCTTAAAGATATGTTACCTCGATTAGGGTATGAGTTTACTCCCCCAACAACTCTTGGGGGAAATTTAATGCGCTGTTATCTGGAAAAAAACATTCCTCTGTTCCAATTAAGTCATAATGGGGAATTTGTTTACTATGAAGAAGAGTCCATTGCAAGGAAACTTCATAGACAGTCTTAGTCAGTTTTGTCAAATTGTTCAAAACTGGAAGGGAGAGCTTCTTAGATCACTGAAAGAAGATAAGCATTTTCATGGGTTTTTTAAATCAAGTAGAACGTCTGAAAAGAACATTCAAACAATTGTAAATAAATTTTTTAATGAAAAAATGGTGACCATGGTGGATGAAATAAAAAATAATCTCTTACTTTAGTACAATAGATTTTTCAGCTATACTGTACTGTCAGTAAAGAGGAGTTTGGAATGGAGCATCTTCCACTAATTATAGGGACTATTGAGAAATGGCAAAACGACTTCTTAGCCGAATCCACGAATTTCGATATACCTATTGGGCATGAATCGCTTAGAGAAAAATCCCAATCTGTTGCTAGAACTTTTTTTAATGACAGGATGAGCACCTTTATCAATTCTCACCCTAGTATGGGAGAAAAAGCTCTCGTATGGCTTAAAAACGGTCGTCACCTATTTATCGTAAACCTCGGTAAGGCATTAGAAAACACCTGGGAAGGGCGCCTTGTAGAAGTTTTTGTAAATTCTAAATAAATTGTACTCTCCATGGATTTGTCTCTGAATAATGAAGACAATAACTTCGATGTAACCCTTCTTGTAGAGTAAGCAGTCAGAAAACCACCCCCCATCCAAGTTCGTAGAAAATATCCCGAGCCTTCAACCGGACAGGGCTCATTACTTCTTATGGTTACTATAGCTACCAATTTGAAGTCCCCTCCCCCCTGGCACCATTAATAGATGCGACACCTCTCGCCTATCGTGATTTAAAAAAATCATTGACTTTCTCTCCCAAATCCTTACGGATTGCAGTAGGAAGCAATGGAGCGATCATCATGGATGAAGTTCAAGGCAGGGGAGCATTACCCCCAAGACAACCTGAAATGTTTCATTTGCATGGGGTTGCGGCTGGGGCTGATAGAGGCGACCATCTGATCGATCAAGTTTCTCCGGGCCCAGCGGTCAAGCGATTTTTCGATGCAATTCCTCCAAAAAGTAGTGATGGAGGCTACACCAATCCTGAGCAATTCCATGAGGCTTGCGGAGCCCTTTTTGAAGAGATTCTCCATAGGGCAAGATTACCAAGCTCTGTGAAGGTCGATCTTTCGGCTATTGGTGATCATCTAGAAACCGATCCAAGCCTTGACCCATCATCTCCTCCCTGTGCAAGAAGAGTAGAGTACCTTATCGAATCTACCGCACGTTTTCTAGTAGAAATTTATCACAATTGCCAAGGTCTCGAAACAGAGTATGGCGCTTTAAGGGAGATAAAAGCGACTGATGGGGATCCACACCATGGGAAGAGGCCCTGTTTTGTTACATTCGTAAAGGCACCCTCCTCAAAGTTTCATAGTCTTTTTAGTAAAGGTAAAGAGAGTTGTTTTGTTTATAAACCTAGAAATATGATAATCGAACAAGCTACTTTACCTTCAGAAAGGGGGCTTTTTCACTCACTCAATCGTATCTCTGTCGAAAGAGGACTTTTCCACAGTCCTCCCCTTAGAACGCGTACTATTATCAGCGGAGATAATTGGGGGTTGCACGAGTTCGTATCGGGCGAGTACCTAAATCCCCGTATATGTGGTAACGACTACTCAGATTCGAACTTTGGGCCAAAACTTCTTTCTAAAGGCTTTACTAAGGATGGGGGCGTTGTTGACCGTTATATCTTCCTAGAAGAAGTGATCAGACATTGTGGTCTTGGCAATGATGCACATATAGGAAATTTTATCTTTAATGGAGATGAGCTTTTTGCAGAACCAATCGATCTTGAAGTCTATGTCCCTCATTCAACCGAGAGTTCTGCGATGCCAACAATTGATCAAATGATTAGAGCTCATAGAAGAGACTACGAGTCATTAAAACCACGTATCGACGAGAAAAGACGTATCTTTCGTGAGTTTTTAGAGACCACAGGTAAAGAGGCTGTTGATGATTTTAGGACCTCTATCAGCAATTCAACTAATCCATTCATTCGTTATGTACCCGTTAATACCTCTTTGCTCAATGATTTTCTAGGTTATGCCGCCGATGAAGACGACTTCATCAAAATGATTTCCCACGAACTTGAGCTGAAACTAGATCAGTTTAAATATCAATTTATCCCCTCAACAAATCTTATGGCTAACTTAAAGCGATGTTATCGTGAAAAAAATGTTCCTTTATTCCAATTAAGCGCTAATGGCGAATTTGTTTACTATGAAGGGGAAATGATCGCAAGGAAGCAACATGGATAGTCTTAGCCAGTTTAGTCAACTTATGCACGATTGGAAAGCAGAGCTACTTAAATCTGTTCACGAAGACAAACATTTTAATAGTTGCTTTAATTCGAGTAGGAAAACAGAAATGATAATTCAACACATTGTAAATGATTTTTTGGATAAAAAGACGGAAGAATACCTATTAAAACACCCTGATCCTATTTCTAAAGAGAGAGTTCATCGTATGAGGCATGAGTTTACCTCCACCATGGTCCACGAATTAAGGGAAAGATTTTCACATCCGATCATTAACAAAGATAAAAAGCGGTAGCCCGCTTAAAACAATCGGCTTTTAAGCTGAACAAATGTTTCAGTAATGAGGAGTTTAAAATGGAGAGTTTTCGTACAATTTTAACGGCTATTCATCAGTGGCAAAATGATTTCCTGGGACAAGTGAATAATTTTACAGTACCCTCGGGAAATGGATCACTAAGAGAAAAAGCCCAAGTTGTTGCTAGAAATTATTTTAATAGTAAAATGGATGACTTTATCTCTACTCATCCAAATGTTGATCGAAAAGGCCTCATATGGCTTAAAAACGCTCGTCATCAATTTGTCGTAGTTTTCGGTCGGGAGTTAAAACATATCTGGAAAGAGCACCGTAATGCTAATCGTATAAATCACTAAATTCTAAATCGAGTCTCTCTCAAGCTCAAAAAAATCATTGGTTTTAAACTCTAAATGACGGATACTCCGTGTCAAATGAGTCAAGATGAGCAAATCAGTGGTATTGTCGACAGGGTTGTCTTTACTAATGAGGAAAATGGCTTCACTGTAGCCCTTCTCGTAGGGGGAGTAGGCAAAAGAACCGACCCCGTCCAAATCGTAGGAAATATCCCAGGTCTTCAGCCTGGTGAGGCAATTACTTGCCAAGGCCACTATAAACATCATACATCACATGGTCACCAGTTCGAAGTCTCCTCCTTTGAGGTCTCACTGCCAAAGGACTTATTAGGGGTTCGACGTTATCTTGAATCAGGGGGCATTCGTGGTATAGGCCCTGCCTATGCAAAAAAAATCGTCGATCATTTTGGAAAAGATGCCTTAGATGTGATCGATCATAATCCGATCCGTCTTCTTGAGATCGAAGGGATTGGAAAGAAAAAATATCAAAAGATCATTGATCACTGGGGCGAACAAAAAAAGGTCCGCGATGTCATTGTCTTTTTGCGAGGCCATGGCGTGGGCAACGCTGTCGCCAAGAAAATTTACAAAAAATATGGGGACAATACTAAGGAAGAGCTCCAAAAGAATCCTTATGGCGCCCTTCAAGGGATTTTCGGAATTGGTTTTAAAACAGCCGATAAGCTCGCTTCAGAACTCAACATCCCTAAGACAGCCCCGGTCAGAGTAGAATCAGGCCTCGAGTACCTCTTACGAGAACTCTCTGACCAAGGAAACACCTGTTACCCAGAGGAAAAGCTCTTTACCCTTGCAGAGACTCTTCTTGAAGTCGATCTTGCCTCACTTAGCAAAGCTATTACAACATTGGAGCTAGGTGACCGGATCATCAGGCGCGAGCTGATGACAAAAGAGGGTCCGATCGTCCATGTTTGGCTAAGAAGCTACTTTATTTGTGAGTCAACGATAGCAAATGAACTTAGCCGTCTCACTTCCTCTCCCTGCGCTATCAGAGAAATTAAAGAGGAAAAAGCGCTCGAATGGGTCGAAGAAAAGCAAAGTCTCCGCCTGGCAAAAGAGCAACAAAAAGCCCTATTGCAGAGCTTTTCTGAAAAGGTTCAGATCATCACCGGAGGACCTGGTACAGGGAAAAGTACCATTACTAAAGCGATTCTCTCTATACATGAAAAGCTGACTGAAAAGATTTGCCTTGCCGCACCTACCGGTAAAGCAGCCAAGCGAATGAGCGAAATTACTAGAAAGAGAGCTAAAACAATTCACTCCCTCCTTGAAGTCGATTTTCAAGAAGGAGGCTTCAAACGAAATCAAAAAAATCCGATTGAATGCGACCTCTTGATTGTCGATGAAGCAAGTATGATCGATACATTTTTGATGTTCCACTTACTGCGTGCACTCCCCTCTACTGCTCGTTTAATTCTGATCGGAGATATCGATCAATTGCCGAGCGTGGGGCCCGGAAACGTACTTAGAGATATTATTGAATCTGGCCGAATCCCTGTCACTAGGCTCTACCACATCTTCAGGCAAGGGAAAGGCTCTCATATCGTCATGAATGCCCACAAGATCAATAAGGGAGAGTTCCCCTACCTTGCAGAGCCCCAGGAAAATAGTGATTTTCTTTTTCTCGAGATAGAAGACCCCCATGAAATTGTGAGCAGGCTTGTCCACCTTCTAGCAGAGGAAATTCCAAAAACCTATTCCTTTGATCGATTAGCCGACATACAGGTCCTCTCACCTATGAAAAAAGGGGCCATTGGGATTGAAAATCTCAATGTCGCCTTGCAAAAAGCATTGAACCCTACAGGAAAAGAGATCTCCCGCTTTGGACGCATCTACCGGGAACAAGATAAGGTGATGCAAATTCGCAACAACTACCAAAAAATGGTCTTTAATGGTGATGTAGGCCGGATCGAAATGATCGATCTCGATGAACAGTTTATCGAGATCAACTTTGATGGTAAAATCGTCGAATACGAAATCAACGAACTTGACGAAGTTGCCCTTGCCTATGCCGTATCGGTTCATAAGTACCAAGGAAGCGAATGTCCCTGCATCATCATGCCGATCCACACCAGTCACTTCAAGCTTTTGCAAAAGAATCTTCTCTACACAGCCATTACCCGTTCAAAGAAGTTGGTTGTGCTCCTCGGCACCAAGAAGGCTATCGCCCTTGCGGTGAAGAACGACGAAGTCGAGACCAGATTTACAGGCCTTGCCACCTTCATTTCCGAGAAATTAGAGCCCCTTAATGTTGTAATGTAAGTGCTCCTGGAATGTTGTAATGTAAGTGCTTCTGGCTTTCTGTGAGAATCAAATGGCTATGAGGGAGAATTTTCTCCTCCAAGATGGCACTAGAAAATAGATTAATTACTTCATTTTGGATAAGGCGCTTGAGAGGGCGTGCCCCAAAAACTGGGTCATACCCTTTTTCTGCAAGATACTTAGCGGCCTTCCTGTCCCATTCAAAGGAAATTGAGCGTTCTTTAAGTCTACTTGCAACCGTCTCTAATTGGAGATCGACAATTTTCTCCATATCTTCGAGTCTCAAAGGTACAAATGGGAGAACTTCATCTAAACGGTTGAGAAATTCGGGTCGGAATGTGGCCTTAAGTACTGGCTCAAGCACTTCTAAAAGTTCTTCCTTCGTTAGATCATGTTTCCTCTCAAGGGCATTAAGCAATAAATCAGATCCAAGATTAGAAGTCATGATGAAGAGGGCGTTTTTACAGTTGACCTTTCGCCCTTTACTATCGGTGATGTGCCCTTCATCAAAGACCTGCAGTAGGATGTTAAAGACGTCGGGGTGGGCTTTTTCTAGCTCATCGAGAAGAACCACTGAATAAGGTTTGCGTCGTAAAGCCTCCGTTAGCTGGCCCCCCTCTTCGTATCCTATATAGCCGGGAGGAGCTCCCATCAAACGTGACACTGTGTTTTTCCATATATTCAGACATGTCCAAACGGACAATCGCATCTTCTCGATTAAAGAGCTGCTCAGCAATTGCCTTAACAAGCTCTGTTTTTCCAACCCCTGTAGGTCCTAAGAATAAAAATGCACCAATGGGACGATTAGGATCGCTAAGTCCTGCTCGTGAACGACGAATAGCCTGACTGACAGCTGATATTGCAAATGGCTGACCAATCACTCGCCCTCCAAGATGCTCCTCAAGGTGGATCATCTTTGTCGTCTCTTTTTCGAGCATTCTTTCAACCGGAATCCCCGTCCATTTTGCGACAATCTGAGCAATTAATGACTCATCAACCTCTTCTTGTAAAAGCCTTTCCTTAAGATTTTTCAGATCCGACCCTGCTAAATCGATCTCTTTTTGCATAGCAGGAATCGAGGCGTAGCGAAGCTGAGCTACCTTATCGTAATCAGCCCTGCGGTCGGCCTCTTCTTCCTGGAATTTCAATTTCTCAAGAGCATTCTTCTTTTCCTTAAGCTTTTGAATTAGGTCCTTCTCTTTTTTCCACTTGGCTCGCATTTGAGAAAGCTCTTCTTTTAGCTGAGAAATCTCTTTTTCACCCGCATCATCATGACCTGACTCATTCTTTAGCGCCTGTTGTTTTACAAGTAAGGAAGCAAGCTGCCTCTCTTTCCGATCAATAGGCAACGGCAAGCTACCTATTTGCATCCGAATCATGCTAGCGGCCTCATCAATTAAATCGATTGCCTTATCAGGAAGACGTCTATCAGCAATATAGCGTGTTGATAGATAAACGGCAGCATGAAGCGCTCCTTCAGTAATCCGGACGCCGTGAAAAATCTCATACCGCTCCTTTAGTCCGCGCAAAATCATAATCGCATCTTCCATACCAGGTTCAGGCACCTGTACAGGCTGAAATCGTCTTTCAAGAGCTGCATCTTTTTCGATATATTTTTGGTACTCATTCAGAGTCGTTGCGCCAATACAATGAAGAGTCCCCCTCGCAAGTGCAGGTTTGAGCAAATTGGCCGCATCCATCGAGCCTTCACTGGCTCCCGCCCCTACAAGAGTATGAACCTCATCGATAAATAAGATGATATTGCCATCGCTCTTTTCTACTTCTTGCAGTATCCCCTTCAGCCTCTCTTCAAATTCTCCACGGTATTTGGTCCCTGCAATCAAACTTCCCATATCGAGAGCCATCAACTGTTTTTTCTTGAGTGAATCAGGAACATCTTCTTGGATAATTCTATGAGCAAGGCCTTCTGCAATTGCTGTTTTTCCCACGCCAGGCTCGCCAATTAACATCGGATTGTTTTTCGTTCTACGAGATAAAACTTGAATCGTCCGACGAATCTCCTCATCGCGACCAATTACAGGATCGAGTTTTCCCTGTTTGGCAAGTTCAGTTAAATTTTTACAATATTTCTCTAAAGCTTTGAGATTTGATTCACTACTTGGTGAGTCCATACTACGTCCCCCACGTAGTTTTTTGATCTCTTCTTCAATGGCCTTACGCGTTTTTTTCGTAAGTTTGGTAAGAGAGGCAAAAGGCTCAACAGGACGATCCCAAAAGCTCAAGAATAAGTGATCACTACTGATGTAAGTATCACCCCAGCTCTTAGCAATCTTTTCCGCTTCTTTGAATTTTTGTTGTATTCCGACAGAAATTTGCGGAGGTTGGGCAGCTCCCTCATAGGTTGGTTGCGCTCTCAAAGCAGTTTCTGTCTCGTTTAACAACAACGAAGGATCGATTCCAGCAATCTGGCAAATGTTTGCAAAGTAGCCATCTGATTCGATGAGAAGGGCCCGGAGAATATGATTATCTCCAATCTCGACATGTTTGTTTGCTTGTGCGTATTGAAATGCTTCTTCGATTGCCTGAGTTACGGCCTCAGTAAATTGCGACGTCATACTACCTCCCAACTATACTTAGTCAGAAGTGTAGGACGGTCGTCTTTTTAAATCAACAATTCGAAAAATTAACTGACTCGGGTGCCGTCGGGAGCGTCTTTGAGGGCGGGTAGCTCTAGAAATTTCCCGTCAGAGGCAGCAAGGATCATGCCTCGGCTTTCAATTCCCATTAGGGTCGCAGGTTTAAGATTAGCGACTACAATCACTTTTCTGCCGATGAGTGCTTCGGGATCTGGGTAATGCTCTGCAATACCCGATACGATGGTACGTTTTTCCGAACCGAGATTGACACGGAGTTTTAAAAGCCGTTTGCTTTTCTCGACTTTTTCGGCCGTTTCGATAGTGGCAACGCAGAGGTCGACCTTAGTAAAGTCTTCAAAGAGAATCTCTTCTTTCATGTTTTGGACTTTTTGGGGTGCAGTGATCGTTTCCAATTTAGCCTTCTCCTTAGCAATTTCTTCGTCTTCAATTTTTGTAAATAAAAGGGTTGGATGGGAAACAATCGTCCCCGGCACAAGCTCATTTTCTAAAATTGCGTGCCATCTAGCAGATTCAAGAGATGTGCGAAATCCGAGCATTTTCCAAATTTTTTCACTTGTTTCCGGCATAATTGGAAAAGCCGTCATGGCTAAAATCTTACACGCTGTCAAGCAACAATAGAGGACCGTTTCGAGCTGAGGTTGATTTCTTTTGTCTTTTATAAGAGCCCATGGACGTTTGTGGTCGAAATAGGCGTTGGAAAGAGCCGCCATCTCCATAATTAAAGTCGAAGCTTTGCGAACGCGGAACTGTTCATAAGCCTCCTGGATCTCTAAGGCAACTTGGTTAATCTTTTCTAAAAATTCATTATCCTCTTCATCGAAAGAATGGCATTCTGGAATTTTCCCATCCATTTGGTTCGTAAGAAAACTCAACGTTCGATGAAAAAAGTTCCCAAATTTTCCAACAAGCTCACTATTGACCCGCATCTGAAAATCGTTCCAGGTAAATTCTGAATCACTTGTCTCAGGAGCATTCGCCGCTAAGGCATACCGAATCGTGTCGGCAGGATACTTTTCTAAGAAATCACCAAGATCGATATACCAACCACTCGACTTACTAAACTGTTTCCCCTCCAAATTGAGGAATTCATTGGCAGCCAATTGGTCTACTTGTTTGTAAGGGGTATTTTGTCCCATGATCATCGCTGGAAACATGATCGCATGAAAAGAGATATTGTCTTTACCAAGAAATTGAACATAGGAGGTCGCAGGATCAAGCCAATACTCTTTCCATTTATCGGGCTCTCCTAACGACTCGGCCCATTCAATGCTCCCTGAAATATAACCAAGAACAGCGTCAAACCAGACATAAAAAATCTTATCGTGGGCCTCTTCAAGAGGAACAGGAACTCCCCATTCAAAATCACGTGTAATGGCTCGGGAATGGAGATCCTGAATGTAGGGTTTTGCAAAATTAACAACGGTTTCTTTCCAATCTTTTCCTGAAATCCAACGCATAAGAGGCTCTTTAAAATGATCGAGTCTTAAGAACCAATGAGTCGTTTTCTTTAGCTTTAGTGGGCTTTTCGTCAATTTGGATCGTGGATTGACGATATCCATTGCATCATAAGAGGCTCCACATTTGGGACATTCATCGCCTCGGGCTTCTTTGAAGCCACATTTAGGACATTCTCCCACGACATACCGGTCGGCCAAAAACCGCCCCTCTTCTTCTGAATAGAGCTGCTCGGTTTCTTTTTTCTCTATGTGTTCATTACGAAGCAATTCTGTGAAAAAATGTTGAACAAGGGGCTTATGATATCGATTGGTCGTCCGAGAATAATGATCAAACGACATGTTCATTTTTTTAAAAAGTTCTGAATTGATCCTATGAAAGTGATCGACATGTTCTTGAGGCGTTCTGCCAGCAAGCTCCGCACTAAGAGTGATTGCCACACCATACTCATCGGAACCTGACAAGTAAAAAACATCGCTGCCAATAAGCCTCTGAAACCTTGCATAAACATCCGCTGGTAGGTAAGACCCTGCTAAGTGACCAAAATGAACCGGCCCATTAGCGTAGGGCAATGCGGCTGTAATCAGAACTTTTTTTCTTTTATTCATCCTGCTGATTCTCTTCTAGCTTGTGGTGTACCATTTCTTCATGAGCATGATGACTCTTTTCCTCTCTTGCTTTTCCCTTAGCAACAGAATCTAATAGCTGCATAAGACGAAATTCCTTGCCTGATTCAATTAAGGCTCTTGCTGCCCCTATCGAACTGAGAGCCAATGAAAAATTATCTGGGAAATATTTTGTCAAATATTCATTTGTTAGACAATCTCTTTGTTTGTTATTTGCCATTTTTATTTCTCCTGTTTGTGTTCTGTTGCAACAATGATGGCCCAGATGATCAATACAGCTTCATTGAGGTTGTCGTTTGTTACAACATATTCGTAATTTTTTACTTGTTCCATTTCTTCTTTGGCTTTTGAGAGTCTCATCTCAATTGCCCTTTCATCATCTTCATTCCGGCTTCGTACGCGTCTTTCTAGCTCATGAAAAGTGGGAGGCATGATAAAAATGGAGGTGCTCCTAGTTTTTTTTCTTAATTCTTGAGCCCCTTGAACATCGATAATTAAAAAGGCATGCTTTCCTGAATTAATCTCTCGATCTACATCTTCCTTTAAGGTTCCATACAAATGACCAAAAATTTCTTGATATTCGAGAAACTCCCCCTTTTCGATTTTTTGCCTAAACTCTTCCTTTGAAAAGAACCGGTAATCCTCTCCGTTAATTTCTTGACCACGTGGCTTTCTAGTCGTACAAGTGATTACACGTGCAATATCTTTTGGATACTTCTTGGCCAGCTCCTCAACCACCGTTGTCTTGCCCGCGCCAGAAGGAGCGCTGAGAATGAAAAGACCTCCCTTTACACCCTTCTTAAACAGACTCATTCGATATTTTGCACCTGCTCTCTGATTTTTTCAATTTCCCTTTTGATAAAGATCACATCGTTGATGATCTCTAGATCTTGGGATTTTGCACTGGTCGTATTGATTTCTCTTACCATTTCTTGTAATAGGAATTCAAGTGTTCTACCAATAGCCTCTTCTTTTCTCTCTTTTTTCCCTTTCACTAACTCTTGCATTTGCTCAATATGAGACCTCAATCGTGTGATCTCTTCGGTAATGTCGGCTCTATCTGCATAAATGATTACCTCTCGCATCAAACGATCCCGATCCTCTGGGCCAAGGAGAACTACTTCTTTTAATCTTTCAGTAATACGGTCTTCCAATCGCTTTGGAGAACCAGCTCCCTTTTCAGAAATGCGTCTGCAAACTTTTCCAATTTGGATAAGCCTATCGGAAATATCTTCACCAAGCGCTTCTCCCTCATCGGTACGCATCAACAGAAAATCGTTGATTGCATTATCGAGGGCCACTTTGATAATTTTTTCGGCCTCTTTCTCTTCAATTTCGATAATTCCCGTTCCCCGAAGAGCTACTTCAAGAACATGATCAAATGAAATTTTATAGTTGGGGTCAATTTCTTGAGCGATCCCCACTAAATTTTCATGAATTTTCTTAAATGATTCGGAAGACATCCGATGATTGACAGAAGAATCGTTGAGGATTTTACATGTCAAATAGCCACGTTGACACATCTTCTTGATCTCTGTTCTTAAAAAAATCTCCACAAATCCAAGATCGGAGGGGATATTCACAGAAATCTCCAACCCTTTTCGATTTACAGACTGGATCTCAAGAATGTGAGCTCGCCCATTCAGAGAAAATCGGCTTCTGCCGAACGCTGTCATACTTCTAATCATCGTATCACTATACCCTGAGCTCTAGGTTTATTTCCATAAAGAAAGCTTACCTCTTACAGGCGCAAAACTCTTCCTGTGCTGATCTGTGGGGCCAAGTCTCTCTAGAGCTTCTAAGTGCTCAGGAGTTCCATACCCCTTATGTTTTTCGAAGCCATATCCTGGATGTTTTTTTCCCATTTGAATCATAATCTCATCTCTGACGACCTTAGCAATAATTGAAGCTGCAGCGATCGAACGGACTCGACTATCCCCCTTGATCACTGTCTTTGTTGCAATAGGAGCCTTAAACGATCGATTTCCATCGATAAGAACTAAATCAACCTGATGGCCAATCTCACAAACAGCCGACCACATCGCCTTAAGAGAAGCTTGCAGGATGTTGATTTCATCGATTTCTTCGACGGAAACCACGCCAACCCCGATCATTACCTCTTTATGGGCATAAAGTCTTTTAGAAATTCGGATCCGTTTTTCAGGTGTGAGCTGTTTACTATCTGCAATACCATAGATCTTAACGTGTCTTGGTAAATAACAGGCAGCCCCCACAACAGGACCTGCAAGGGGACCGCGTCCAGCCTCATCACAACCGACGACGAAGCGATAGCCTTCTGCTTCCGCTTCGTCTTCAAATGGTTCAAATGGCAAGTTTGCTACTCTTTATTCTCTTCGTTTTCAGTTAGAAAATCTTTTGGTGTAGCTTCTTCCTCGACAGCCTCTTTATCAAGACTTGCCTCATAAAGATCCATCTTTCCACCAATTTTCGCAGTAATTTTAGACTTCTTACCAACTTTACCACGAATATAAGAAAGCTTAGACTTTCTTACATCACCACGGCTTACAACTTCGATCTTGTCAACGCTTGGACTATGAAGGGTAAACACCTTCTCGTTCGCGTATCCAAATGCAACCCTGTTGACTGTAAAAGTTTCAGAAAGGCCAATTCCACGCCTTGCAACCACGACGCCATTGTAGATCTGGAGACGCTCCTTGTCACCTTCAATGATCTTCGTGTATACTTTTACAGTATCGCCTACTTTGAAATACTGAACTTTCTTTTTCTTATAATCGTTCTCAATCGATTCTACGAGCTTATGCATCGATTTCTCCTAATAAAGTTAACTCTGGGCGCACTCTTTTTCCCTTTTCAAGGGCTCTTTTGCGCCGATATGCTTCTATATCCCTATGGTTGCCACCTGTCAGCACCTCGGGGACTTTTAATCCTTCAAACTCCACAGGCCTTGTGTAATGGGGTCCATCAAACACAGCCTCCTGATGAAACGAGTCCTGGTAGGGCGCATCAGGATGCCCAATCACACCAGGAATAAACCGGCATACAGAATCGATAAGAACGAGTGCAGCAGGACCTCCGTTTGTCAATACATAGTCGCCGATGCTAATCTCAATATCAACTTCGAGTTCGATGACCCTTTCGTCGATTCCTTCGTAATGCCCGCAAAGCAAAATCATGTGTTCCATTTCACCTGCAAAGGCCTCACACATGCTTGCCGTCAACACTCTTCCTTGTGGGGAAAGATAGACGACTTTTGAATTTTCACGTCTTAAAGAGCGGATCGCTTTAACAATTGGCTCGACCATCATGACCATACCAGGGCCTCCCCCATACGGTCTGTCGTCCACACTCTTATGACGATCAGTTGAAAAATCCCGAATGTTTGTCTGCCGAATCTTCACTAATCCGTTTTTTTGCGCCCTTCCTAGAATACTACACCCAAGTGGAGCCTCAAAATATTCTGGAAACAGTGATAGAATATCGATCTCCATTAAACTACGACTTCGGTTTTTTCCTTAAAATCTCTAGAACTTCAGGGCATTTTCTCTTCAAAATCGATACCATTCTCTCAGAAGGCTTCGCACCTTGACTAAACCAATACTCTATCCGATCCTTCTTAAGGGTCACGCAATCTTCCTCATGAGCATTGTAGTGCCCCAAACACTCTACATATTTTCCATCTCTAGGAGACCGAACATCGGCTACAACAACACGAAACTCGCGTCTATTCTTGCGTCCTTGTTGTCTCATCCTGACGACTAAACTCATATTTCTTAACTCCTACTCTAAAAAAGAAATGAATGTTAGCAGATCTGGTGAAAAAAAACGATGAAAATTTTGGAAAATTGAGAATTAAGTTAGACATCTTCGTTAGAAGAACTTAGAAAACTTTTTTGAAAGCTGATCCATACCATCCGGAGTTCCAAATTTCTTCTTCAATCCGGGCAATCCTTTAGCCATCATCTTGAGTTGCTTGAATCCTTTGATAAGGCGATTCACTTCATCCATTGAACTCCCCGACCCCTTGGCGATTCTTCTCTTTCGACTGGGGATCAACTCCACCAATCCACCCCTTTCTTTTTTCGTCATCGATAAAATGATCGCTTCCATTTTAGAAAAATCTTTTTCAGATTCATCTAGATCAAACATCCCCTCGCCAGCTCCCGGCAACATCTTTAAAATCCCCTTGAGGGGACCCATACGCTTGAGCGCACCCATCTGCTTCAAGTAGTCGTCAAAAGTAAATGTTGCTTTGCGCAGCTTTTGCTCGAGCTTCTCACTCTCCTCTTCATTAATCTGGCTCTCGGCTTTTTTCATCAAATTGATTAAATCGCCCATGCCTAGGATACGATCAGCCATTGAATGAGGATTAAACTCTTGCAGATCGCCAACTTTTTCACCGACTCCCTCAAAGAGAAGTGGCTTTTTGGTCACTTCATAGATCGATATTGCAGCACCAGCTCTTGTAGTTCCATCGAGCATAGTCAAAATAGAACCTGTAATCCCAATCTGTTCATCGAACTCTTTTGCTGTTTTTACAGCATCCTGCCCTGAAGCCGCATTAGCGACAAAAATCACTTCATGAGGCTCGACTAAATCTTTAACAGCCTTTAGCTCTTTCATCAAACCTTCGTCGATATGAAGTCTGCCTGCTGTGTCAAAAAGGATCAGATCATATCCTTCCTGTTTTAATGCGTTCTTTGCTACTTTAATAGAGTTTGTTTCCCCTTCAAGAGAAAAAACATCAACCCCAATGGAACTCCCCAATACTTTGAGCTGTTCTACAGCTGCAGGCCTTGCCAAATCAAGAGCCACAATCAAGCATTTTCGATTGTATTTTTCTTTAAAATACTTGGCCAATTTTGCTGCATGGGTCGTCTTTCCTGAACCCTGAAGACCACATAGAAGAATTTTTGTGGGTGAGTGCTTTAGCTGGATCTTACTTTCACTTTCACCCATCAAATTGACAAGTTCTGCATGAACAATCCCAATGAATTGATCACCTGCGCGGATCCCCTTGAGCTTTTCCTCTCCAATTGCTTTTTCTTTGACCCTCTTGATGAAACTACTGACAACCCCATAAGAGACGTCAGCATCTAAAAGAGCCAATCTTACTTGCGTGACCGCTTCGGAGATATTCTCTTCTGTCAACGATTTGTTGCCAGAAAGCTTTAGGGCAAGATCTTGGAATTTTTGTGTTAAACTACCGAACATGCCTGCTATTATCTCCTACTTTAGGGGGAAAATTCAAGAAAAAAGAACCTATCGTGACCTGCATAGTCTGGGTATACCCTCTGGTTTACCCAGACTCTATCAGAAAAGATCGTTTTGACACTCTCCCCCTGATTATACCCAATTTCAAAAAAACACTTTGCGCCAGGGTTTAAAGTTTTTTTCGCTTCATTTTTAATCATTCTATAAAACATGAGGCCGTCACTACCCCCAAGAAGAGCAATCGAAGGTTCGTGATCTTTAACGCTTGGATCGAGATTTGCATATTCGTGAGCAGGTATGTAAGGTGGATTACAAAATAGATAGTCTATCTTCTTTCCCTCTAATCCATCAAACAAGTGATCTACCACAACCTTCACTTCCAAGCCATTTTTTTTGGCATTTTCTATCGAAAGATCCGCCGCCATTGGTGAAATATCGGATAAGATCATCTCTAAGCCTGGAAGAGCCTTTTTTACCGCAAGACCAATACATCCAGAACCTGTACATAAGTCAAGAGCCACCTTCCCTTCACAAACATCGATCGCCTGAACAATTCTTTCGGCAAGAAGCTCAGTTTCAGGTCGAGGTATCAAAACATCTTTTGTGAGCTTTAACGTGAGTCCAAGAAAATCTATCTCTCCAAGCACCCGCTCGAGAGGGACCCCTTTGAGGCAGAGAGCCATCAAATCATTTACTTGTCCCCCATGCTTTTCTACATGAGCGACAATTTTTAAGTAGTCGCTATTTCTCACTCTTCTCGAAATTTTTTTGGTAATAGTAGGTCACTAGTGGATCAACTAGCTTTTCTAAACGTCCTTCCATGATCTCATCGAGCTTATAGAGGGTCAGATCAATCCGGTGATCAGTTACACGATTTTGAGGAAAATTGTAGGTACGTATCCTCTCTGATCTGTCTCCCGTTCCTATTTGAGCCGCTCGAGTAGTCGACATCTCTTCATGAGCCTTTCGCCTCTTTTCCTCGGCAAGCTTTGCGACTAAAAGTCTCATCGCTTTGGCTCTATTCTTTATTTGCGACCGCTCTTCTTGGCAGTGAACTACAACACCTGTAGGAACGTGAGTGATCCTGACAGCAGAATCTGTCGTGTTTACGTGTTGCCCGCCCGCTCCTGAAGATCGGTAGGTGTCTATCCTGAGATCTTTTTCATCAACCTGAACACCCTCATCTTCATCGGGCTCTATAATCACGGCGACTGTAATTGCAGATGTATGAACTCTTCCTTGTGCTTCAGTTTCAGGAACTCTCTGGACTCGGTGAGCACCTGCTTCATACTTCATGAGACGATAGACATTTTGACCACCAAAGACCATCTGGTACTCTTTAAAACCACCTTTCTCCGATTCAGTACTCGAAAGAAGCTCTATCTCCCAACCGTTATTCTCAGCAAAATACTTGTACATGCGAACACAATCGCCGACAAATATTGCAGCTTCATCGCCGCCAGTACCGGCTCTAAGCTCAATAATTGAACTACGGTGGTCATCGGGATCAGGAGGAACGAGAAGCGTCTCTATTTGATTTCTGAGTCGTTCCGTCTTTTGCTCGAGCTCTACAATTTCTTCGTTTAAGACAGAGATAAATTCTGGATCCTTCTCCGATTTAAGAAGCTCCTTATTGTCAGAAAGCTGTCTTAGCGACTCTACATAGTCAGACCAAATATCTTTCAGCTGAATTAAATATTTATGCTGACTGGTGAGTTCCTTATACCGTTTCTTATTAGAAACAAGCAAAGGATCGCCCAAGCTCTCTTCGAGCTCAGGCAAACTCCCAAGTAATTCATCGATCTTTTCTTTCATAGGTAAGAGGTGATTTACTCTTGAGGCTCAACTTCTTCTTTATCTTCTTTCTTTTCGGCTTTCTTCTTCTCTTTCGATTTGATGACAGGCTTTATTTTCGCCTTAGCACCCGATTCAGCTGATTTTTTACCGGTTGAAGTTCCTTCCGCGTATCTCTTTTTAAATTTGTCTACACGACCTTCCGTATCGACAAATTTTTGATCCCCAGTGTAAAAAGGATGGGAATCAGAAGAGATAGAAACTCTCACCATGGGGTAACTTGCGCCTTCAAAATCTGTTGTCTCAGAGGTACGTACAGAGCTGCGGCAAAGAAATTTCTTTCCAGTACTCGAGTCGATAAAAACAACTTCTTTGTATTCGGGATGTATGTTCTTTTTCATTAGTCTCTCCAAATTCATTGAAATGTATGACAGTCTATTGATTCATTCCGTTTAAGACAAGAAAAAGTTGAGGTTTTTCTTTGAATCGATTAGAATATTTGAGTTGAAGAGGACTTTTATTCATGACCCCCAAGATAATTAGAGCATTTATATTTATAATTGTGGCCACCAGTCTGTTTGCAGGGATGATTGATCATGCTTTCCCTTCTCTACTAAGCAATTTCAATTTTACTTATATTTTTAGCTTGTCGCTCGTAGGCCTTAAGCATTTCTTTATTTGGCAGCCTATTACATACTTATTTGTTTACCCTGCACCACAAGGAATT
>CAYZDL010000017.1:0-14400 GCA_964477345.1 uncultured bacterium | reverse complement strand
TTTCAGCATGTTCATTCTTTGGAGAATCGGCACCGCCCTCTGCTTGACCAAAGGGACAAAGCACTTTCTTGCTCTTTTTTTTGGAGGAGGCCTATTCTCGGCTCTAGTCGCCTTCCTCGCACTTTTCTCCTCTCCTATTGGACACATTTATGGAGGTACGACACCCGCTATTTTTGCCATGTTAATGTCGACGATCGTTCTTTATCCTCAGATGGAACTAATGCTTTTTCTGACACTCCCCATTAAAGCCAAGTGGTTAATTGTGACAATCCTTGCCTCAACACTATTGATAGATGTTTCAAACGGTATGTTTATAGACTTTTTTGTCAATTCTGGCGCAATGCTTTTTGGCTATTTGTATGGGGTAATTATTTGGAAATTAAAATCCCCTTTCCCCTCTTTAAAACCCCTCGAGGAATTCCTTCAGAAAGTCACAGGCAGTGGTAGTGAGCTAGGTCAATTAAAAAAATCAACCGTCGATATGTACGCAAAAACCTCTTCTAGGATTTATGATTTCCGGACCGGTCAAAGAATTATCGACGATAGCACCTTCATTGATGCGTGTCTTTCAAAAATCTCGTCTGAAGGGAAAAGCTCCCTCACCTGGAGAGAAAAGTTTCGTCTGTGGCGGATTTCTAAAAGGAAGCTGAAGGCTGCTCAAAAGAAAGCTGATTACAATAAATTTAGAGAATAGCTTCGCGTTCACTCGCTGCGATAGCCATTTGGGCTGTCAGCAACCCTTCCAACACCCCCTCTTCGTACCTAAACGGAGCATTCTCCTCAAGAACTGGGAAATCAAAAGGTTGGAGAAGATCCTCTTCAACAATATGGGGAATAAAGAGCTTCGCTAAAGCAACCATTTTCTTTCTCTGGAGGGCGATTAACTCTTCAAATAAACTTTCTCTTTCATCGACTGTGAGCATTTTTCTCTTCTCCTCTGTTGAAAAAATTGTTTCAATAAAGCAATAGCCTTTTCTTCAAGAACCCCTCCCTCAATTTTCACCTTATGGATCGGATGATCGAGTTCAAAAAGATTGACTAATGATCCAGCTGCACCATGACGGGGATCCTTACAACCATAAACAACTCTTTTAAGACGGGATAATATCACAGCCCCTGCACACATAAGACAAGGCTCTACTGTTGTGTATAGAGTTGCATTGACAAGGCGCCAATCTCCAAGAAGTTGCGCTGCTTTTTTTATCGCCAAAACCTCTGCATGACAGGTGGCATCTTTGCTACTTTCAACTTTATTATGTGCTAGAGATAAAATCTCACCCTGCTCATCCACCACAATGCAACCGACAGGCACTTCATTCTCGAACATTGCCTTTCGAGCCTCCGTGAGAGCTAGCTCCATGTATTCAATATCTTTTTTTATCATGGGAAAAATCTAAAAACTTGTCATAAAAATATTAGTGGGATAGGCTCCTAGTTCTTGATTTATTATAGTTCATCTGGTAAAATTGGCATACATTTTAAATAAGGGAGATCTTCCATGTCACTAGATAAATCTACAAAAGACGAAGTCACGAAAAAGTTTCAACTTCACGAAAAAGATACCGGATCAGCAGACGTTCAAATCGCACTACTTTCCGAGAGAATAGCAGATCTTCAAGAACATCTCAAGCGTCATCCAAAAGACCAAGGCACAAGGCTGTCTCTTTTAAAGCTAGTCGGTCATAGAAGAAAATTACTCAACTATCTGAATTCAACAGATACGTGCAGATATCAGCAACTAGTTAGTAAACTAGGTCTAAGAAAGTAAAAAAATTAACATACACCTTTTTCCACTTCGACAGGCCAAGCGGGATTAAGTGCACAAAAGAATCAGGAGTTCGTAATGAACAAAAATCGACTAAACATTTCGATCGCCGGGAAAGATTTAAGTTTCGAAACAGGAAAAATCGCGCGTCAAGCTAATGGCGCCGTTTTTGCAAGAACAGGAGATACTGTTGTCTTTGCTAGTGCATGCATGAGCAAAGACCCTTCTGCTGAAACTTCCTTTTTCCCTCTGCGCGTCGATTATCAAGAAAAATTCTCTTCTACTGGAAAAACATTAGGCGGGTTTATTAAACGAGAGGGAAAGCCGAGCGAGAAAGAGACCCTCACCTCAAGATTAATTGATAGACCTATCCGTCCTCTCTTCCCTGATGGCTTCTATAATGAAGTGCAACTTTTAACGTACGTCTTTTCATACGACTCAAGTCACCCACCAGAGCCTCTCGCAATCTGCGCATGCTCAGCTGCTCTGCTCATCTCAGACATACCTTTCACAAAACCTGTTGGAGCTGTTCGCGTTGGAATGATTGATGGCGAGTTTGTGATCAATCCTTCAATTGAAGAACAAGATAAATCGAAACTCGATCTACTTCTCGCAGGAACGAAAGATGCCATTTTAATGATCGAAGGATATTGCGATTTTCTTACCGAAGAAGAAGTTATAGGCGCTATTGAAGAAGGTCACAAGCATATTAAAGAGATCTGCAACCACCTTCTTGACTGGGCCAATCTTGTAGGAAAAGAGAAGATTACTCCTGTTTTAAGCCTTCCACCTCAAAATTTACTCACAAACGTCGAAGAAATGATCAAAAATCGTTTGCTGGCCGCTTATGAAGTTGCTGATAAGAAGGAGCGCGAGCTTCTACTTTCAAGTATTGAATCGGATGTGATGCAAAAATTCCTCGGCACCGAAGACGACTCTCTTTTTACAAGCAAAGAAGTAAAAAATGGATTTACGAGCGTCTCTGCAAAAATCTTGCGGTCAAAAATCCTTAAGGAAAGAAAGCGTTGCGACTTTAGATCACCTGAAGATATTCGCCACATAGAGATTGAGACACCGCTTCTTCCACGTACTCACGGTAGCGTCTTATTTACTCGCGGGGAGACGCAAGCTATTGCTGTTTGTACCCTCGGCGGTGAATCGATGGGACAAAGATATGAAGATCTTGAAGGACAAGGCCTTAGAAAGTTTTATCTTCAATACACCTTTCCTCCTTTCTCTGTAGGTGAAGTGGGAAGATCAGGAGCTCCTGGAAGACGTGAAGTCGGCCACGGAAAATTGGCTGAACGAGCTTTGCAGGCTGTTTTGCCACCTGATGAGTCTTTCCCTTACACTATAAGACTTGAATCAAACATCACAGAATCAAACGGTTCTTCATCAATGGCTTCTGTCTGTGGCGGTTGCATTGCGATGATGGATGCAGGGATTCCAATTTCAAGACCGGTGTCAGGAATCGCCATGGGACTTATTCTCGAAGGTGATTCATTTGTCATCCTTTCTGACATCCTCGGTATCGAAGATGCTCTTGGGGATATGGACTTTAAGGTAACAGGAGACGCCGAAGGAATTACTGCGTTTCAAATGGATATCAAAATCGAGGGAATTACCCCTACGATTATGAAAGCGGCACTAGCTCAGGCAAAACAAGGCCGAATTCATATCCTAAAGAAAATGCTCGAAGCGTGTCCAAAATCGAGAGAGAATCTTTCTCAATTTGCACCTCGCATTGAATCTATAACCATTAAGCCAAGCAAAATTGCAACTGTCATCGGTCCAGGAGGAAAGATGATTCGTTCAATTATCGAAGAAACTGGCGCAGAAATCGATATTAACGATGCAGGGGTGATCAATATCTCTTCAACGAATGTCGAAAGCTTAGAGGCCGCTAAAAAGATCATCCTTGATCTTACAGCAGATATCGAGATTGGGAGAACCTACGAAGGCCCCATCACCTCTATTCAAGCCTTTGGCGCCTTTGTCAAACTTCCTGGAATGAAAGATGGCCTATGCCACATCTCTGAATTTGATCATAAACGCATTGAAAATATGCAAGATGTAGCCAAAGAAGGCGATATTGTTAGAGTGAAGGTCCTTGATATCAATGATCGTGGACAGATCAAACTAAGTCGCAAAGCCCTCCTATCTAAACCAGTGGCAGCAACGACTACATAGATATCATCAAAAATGCTTTTGATCTTTCAATCAAAGGCATTTTTGTTTAATTGTAAATTTATGAATATCTCATTACCTATAGTTCTTACTATCGACGATGAAATCGTCTTAAAACCTTTGATAGATGAAGATGCTGATCGATTGTTTGAATTAGTCGATCAGAATCGTCACCACTTAAGAGAATTCCTCGGGTGGCTAGACAACAACACCTCCAAAGATGATTCTCTTGCCTTTATTCAAGAAGAAAAAGAACAACTTAAAAAAAAGAAAGCCGTTACTTTAGGGATTCATTATAAAGGTCACTTGGTTGGGCTTATCTCACTTGATTGCATCGATCATCTCAACTTTTGTGCAAATATAGGTTATTGGATTTCAAAAAAATACCAAGGACATGGGATCATGTCCAGATGCACTAAAAAGGTGATTGAGTACGGATTTAATGATCTAAAACTTCATCGCCTGGAACTTAGATGTGTTCCCCATAACCCTAAAAGTCAAAGGGTCGCTGAAAAATTAGGATTTACTAATGAGGGGCGCCTTAAAGGGGCTATTGCACACTATGGAGAGTTCTTCGATGCTTTCATTTACAGCCTTATCAACCACAATCACAAACATTGAATCTTGAATACCCCACCTAGAAAGGCGGGGTAAAGCTGCATTCACTCAATTAACCTGTTGCAGGTTTTTCTTGAAACTTTTGCTTTTTCCGAAGCTTTGCTGGAAGAGGTGGTGGTTCACGACGCTGGGCATTCACATACTCTTCGATTTTGTCTCTTTTCTGTGATGGATCAAAAGTCCCCTCCATGATCTTATCAAGATCTTCCTTATCAAGGGTTTCAAATTCAATCAACATTTCGGCAATCTCTTTCATTTTATCATAATTCTTCGTCAAGATTTCTACTGCTGATTTGTAAGCATCATCAATTAACTTCTTGATCTCTTGGTCAATAAGAAGAGCGGTCTCTTCAGAGTGTTCACGTTCATGAAAACCTGCCATTAAACTTCTTTCACTCTCATCTGCATAATTGAGCATCCCTACCACATCTGACATACCCCACTCGATGACCATCGCTTTAGCATACGCAGTGGCCATTTGAATATCGCCTTTTGCCCCATTAGTCGGATCTTTATTGTAAATTTGCTCTGCAACACGCCCGCCCATCAAAACAACTAACTTTTTGAGAAGCTCTGATTTTTTGTAAGAAACCCGGTTACGCTTTTGTTGGAAATGGGTAGCTCCAAGGGATTGCCCACGAGGAATACGAGTAAGTTTAGAGACGTTATCTTCCGTTTGCAATACTAGAGCAATCACCGCATGTCCTGCTTCATGCCACGCAGTTGTACGCATATCCTCTTCATTCAGAACAAGAGATTTTCTCTCTTTTCCAAACTGAACCTTTTCCAATGCATGTCGAAGATCTTCCTGAGACACTGAATTACGTCGCTTTCTTGCTGCAGCAAGAGCGGCTTCATTGACAATATTTTCTAGTTCGGCGCCCGATTGACCTGAGGTAAGAGCTGCAACTTCTTTTAAATCGACACTATCACCGATTTTTACCTTTCTTGAGTGAACCTTAAGGATTTCAAGACGTCCTTTAAAATCAGGGAGTTCAACAATCACGCTACGGTCAAATCGACCTGGCCTTAGAAGCGCTTTGTCGAGTACGTCGGGTCGGTTTGTCGCTGCAATGATAATGATCCCTTCGGTTGAGTCCATTCCATCGATTTCGACAAGAAGTTGATTCAGGGTTTGCTCTCTTTCATCGTGTCCCCCACCAAGACCACTTCCACGATGGCGACCGACTGCATCGATCTCATCGATAAAGATAATGCACGGGGCGTTTTTACGAGCCTGTTCAAATAAATCTCTAACACGAGAAGCACCCACTCCAACAAACATTTCAACGAAATCAGATCCTGAGATAGAAAAGAAAGGGACTCCAGCTTCACCTGCAACAGCTTTAGCAGTAAGGGTTTTTCCTGTTCCCGGACCACCAATTAAGAGAACTCCTTTTGGAATTCTAGCTCCTAATGCTTTAAAACGGATAGGCTCCTTAAGAAATTCAACGATTTCTTCGAGTTCCTCTTTTGCCTCGTCGATCCCTGCAACATCATTAAAAGTAACCTTTTGTGAGCTCTTATGGAGCATCTTTGCCGGTGACTTTCCAAAATTCATCGCGGAGGAACCACCCCCCTTAACTTGTCTTGAAAAAATAAAGTAGAGAAGAAGACCTACAAGCAAGATCGGCATGAAGGTAAATAAATAACTAAAGTAATTAGGCGCTGGCTCTTCGCTTTTAAAAGTCTTTTCTAGAACCGCAGTACGTGGCTGATCAGGAGCTTTAAACGATAACCCTTTATTCGATTCAAAAGTCTTCCATTCCTTCTCTGCCGATCCGAACCATCTTTGATATTCTTCTGGAGACTTCTGTTCAAGTTCCTTAGTAGAAATTTCATGGTTATTGTAGTACCAATTGACCGAAGCGATTTTATTTCTTGCTTTTGCTAACTGAAGTGTATTTTTTCGGTAGTCAGTTGCAATCACATTCATTTTTTGAATTTGTTCAAGATAGGAGCGAACTGAGCGAAGGTCATAACAGCGTACATCGTCATTCGTGCTATCGAGTTGATTTGAAACCCCTTCGATCTGTACTAAAACCTTAGAGTAACGAGCTAATCTTTCAGAATAAGAGAGACCTTTATCATCCATCGCTTCTTTAAGCTCAAGATCAGCGCTGCCTAATTGCCCCTTTAACTCTTCTGATCCTATCCCTAAACGTGGAGAACGGTACTCATCAATCAATAATTTAAGGTTACTGCCAAAAGAGGCCAACCCTTCTGCTGATCTTTCATTCGTGAGGGCTTTATGTTGGCGGCGTACTCGTTCTAAGGAGGGAACTGCGCTCGCCTCACTCATACTCTCTTTTATAATGAGGGCATTAGAACTGTCGGCTGTATCAAAGCTTTTAGGTACAACAACGTATCCGTTGGATGGAATCCTCATCCCTGAAACTTGGAGATAGTATTGGATGGCATTGTAAGTCTCATGATGAAGCTTATCGAGTTCGGAAGCTGTTTGTTCTTTGAGTTGAGATAATTCATGATGTTGACTCAACAGACTGATATATCTGTATCGATCTTTTGCCGTTTCGGTCAAATTCTCTCGAAATTTTCCAGTAAAGGTCACTAAGTTATCATTTAAAGAAGTTTTTCGGTTTTGACTCTCATCAAGTAGGTCAAGGTTAATCAGATGCTCTACTTGGTGACTAAAAGAAACATTCGCTACCTTAGTCTCAGAGAGGTTTTGGAATGCCAAAATCACCACTAACCCAATGATAAAAAGCAGAAGAAGTCCTGGAAATCCTTTTTTACCATCTGGTTTTTGTCTTTGATCCCGCTTCATAATAATAAAACCCCTAATAACTAATTTTCATATTCATTAATTACACAGATTCATTCTGAAAAACAAGTGAATTTCCCAATCAATGTAAAAAAAGATGCAAATCCTTTAACTGACATAACCCTACATTACTTTGTAGTGGGTGCCTCCATTCTATTTTCTTTTGTGATAAAGGTCAAAACCCATTTTATCCCTCCAGCCCCCTGATCTCTCCCCGTCAGACACTCCCCAATCAATTGATCTTTATTGAAAATAACCGGGATCCGTTCTCGTAAAAAGACTGGTACTTTGTGGAGAGCATACCATTTTTTTAAGGAGACTTTCCCTAAAAGTCGCTGGGTAAGTAACTCAGGCACTCTCAATTCAAAATTCTCTGGAGGAGCAGTAAAAACAACTTTTCCTTTGATGACCCCCTGCCACCCCTCATCCCCAACCTCTCCCTTTTCAAGGATGTAATCGGTCTCTTTTTCATGAACTACAAAAACTCCATGATGGTCTAAAATGAGTCGTTTTACCCCGCGTTGCATTTCTATCCCTAATTCCTTCTTTTCGATTGCAAGACTCATCCTATCGATCTCTTCTCGTGAAGGATTTAACCCCTCTTGTTCACAAACAGCTCTTAGAAAAAAATCAGCCTCTATCCGTCTCATTAATACATCAATAGGATAAAAAGAGCCGAAGGGTCCTTCTACTTTTCTTAAGTCGGTCTGGTGAAAATATTCCTCCAAAAGCCTCATTTTAGCCCCAAAGCTGAGGATGTTTTTTGTGATCTCTTTACCGAATTTTTCTTTTAAGAGAGGCAACATCTCCCCTCGCATCCTAGCCCTTAAATAGCGCCCATCTTGGTTAGTTTCGTCCTCAAACCAACTAACGCCTATCGATTCCAACCAGTTGACGATCTCTTGTTTAGTCGCTTCTAAAAAAGGACGTATCACCTGCATTTTTCCCATCGTGGTGATCTGAGAAATTCCTCCCAATGTCCGAATATGCCCCCCTTCAAAAAACCTTTTTAAGATCGTTTCCACTTGGTCATCAGCATGATGCCCTAGCAAAAGCGCATCGAACTTCCCCTGGCAGTAGACCTCTTCTAAAAGTGCATAGCGTGCCTGTCGGTACCGATCTTCAAGATTAGCACCCCGGGGGGAAATTCCTTCGACCCTCTTTAGATGAAAAACCACGCCATGTTTTTGACAAAGCTTCCCTATGAACTCGACTTCTGAAGCAATTGCCGATCGGGATTGGTGGTCAACAGTACAAACCTCAAACGAAATCTTCTGATTTAAAAGGGCATAAAACAATCCCATCGAATCAGAGCCCCCTGACAGTCCTAGTAAGTAATGCCCTTTTATGCAAAGGGTTTTATCGAAAATTTGTTTGAGTTTATCCTTCATGGCGCTATCATAACATAAGAACCTATCCAGGTTCAAGTATTGACAAGTGATCAACAGGAACGATTTTGAATCAACTTGGGTATATCTTCCCTGTTTATTGGCGGTTTTTGACAAAAACCTTCGTGAAGATTTTTGCAACTTGCACACTGTGCAGTTTTGCATTGGGGGTTGTAATCTACAATAGGCAGTTTGCCTCATTCATGGCAGCCGGGGCAAGCCTAACTCAGCTAGCGACCTTAGCCGCTTGTTGTTTATTTCGCCTCTTTTCCCTCATTATTGGATTGACAACTCTATTTTCGGCCTTTTTAACAACTTATCAACTCTCCTCTTCAGCTGAGATCATCTCTCTTCGAACATCTGGCCTAAGTCTTCCCCGAATTCTATCGCCTCTTTATTATGCCGCCTCATTCATCGTAGTTGCAAATATAGCATCGACAAATTTATTGGCCCCTTACTTAAGACGAATGGAAGCCAACGTAATCGCTGAGAATAAAACGATTAATCCACTAGTTTTACTGAGAAAAGAAGCTGTCCCCCAAAGCGAGAAGCTACATATCGAAATGGATCTCTCAGAAGGGGGAACTATTGCAAAAGAAGTTCTTATCGCTTTTCACGATCCTGAAGGAGGGGGACTTTCGATCATGACTGCAGATAAACTTGTCTACGATAACAATGAAATTACTGGAGAAAATGGATCGCTAATTACCCACCTTGCAACACCCAAAGAGGGGTTCCATCACCTCTTCATTGCAAATCAAAAAAAGTTTTCAGCCTCCACCTCTTTAATCTCTCCGATGTTTACTTCTAAATCGAAAAGACGTGAAATTTCACTCAAGGCTACCCCAACTCCTGACCTTCTAAAAATGAGTACATTCGGGGCTAAAAAAGAGTTATTAGAAAGAGCCTCAACATCTTTGATCCCTTTGAGTTTTGGATTCATGGGAATGAGCCTTGGCTTACTCCATCCAAGACAACTTGAAGAAAGACGGTGGTACCTCTTAATCGGTTTCATCCTTTTCTTCTTCACTTCATTTTTTCAAGCACAACAACTCAAATCGTCTCTTCCGCTACTTGCCTCTCTCTTTTTTATTCCCCATGCCGTCTTTATTGGCTCAGCTATCTTTTTGCAAAAAATCTATCAAAGAGGTAGCACTCAATGAGACCTTTGGGCCAAATGCCTATTTATTTTAAGTACATCTCCTTTCAATTTTGTAAAAACATCCTCCTCACCCTTACGATTTTTACCCTCGGCCTTTGCATCGCAGAACTCGCTTTTCATCTCCCTTTCAAATCGAATCAAATGATGCTTTTACACTTAACCGCAGTTTTCTTTAAACGATTGGAAATCCTCCTACCTCTCTCTTTTTTGATCGGCATCATCAACACTCTAAGTTCAATGCAAAAACAGAACCAAGTCATCCTTCTTGAAGTTTCTGGATTTTCAAAGTCAAAAATTTCAACCCCTTTTTTTCTTATATCATTAGTCGCCTGCCTAGGAACCTACTTATGTAATCAATACATCTTGCCAAAGACATCCCCCTGGCTTCTTGAAGAACTCAAATTAGGCCATAAAACCGCTGACTCCGACGATTATGAGGTCAGATTTCTCCCCGATGGGAGTCGGATCATCTACACTCCATTTCATGAACAATTGATCAATCTTTACTGGATCAGATCCCATGACGAAATTTGGCATTGTGAGCAAATTACTTTCGAAGGGGAAGTGCCCGTCGGAATGTATGTCGATAAAATACAAAAAAATTCAGCCGGGCAATTTTTGAAAACAACCTCATTTCATCGGTATGCTCTTCCAAACTCTTTTCTAAAGTCAAAACCAAAAGTCGAAAGAAGCGGTTGCCCTTCAATTAGCACTTTATTTACCCTCATGACAGAGCACACCCTCTCACTGATTTCTGACAAAGGGTATGTTTACTCACTTCTTTGCTATAAAATGATCAATCCATGGTTTCCTACCATGGTGGTCACAGGCTTTCTTCCTTTTCTACTCCCATTTCGCAAACATCTTAAAACAATTAACTTATACTTAATAGGCACCCTCTCTCTGTTTCTTTTTCACACCCTTGTTAAAGCCTGCATTATCTTAGCGGAACACTATGTTGTTTCTCCTCTACTGACTATAATTTTCATGCCCCTTTTATTACAGAGCGTGTTATCGTTAAGGCTATGGAGTACCCTCGCTACAAGAAGCCCCAAGTTAAGGTTTTTCTTTTCATTTTAGCTGTTTTTGTAAGTTGGATCTGGTCCCCTATGCGGTTTTTTTGGGATCAAATCGATCTTACTCTTGCAAAACTCTTTAATGCGATGCTGATACACTCTACCTTATGGCAAAATTTTGTAATCTTTTCAAATTCTCGAACCGCCGATTGGCTCTATGACTTCGTCATGATTGCTCTTCTTGCTTTTGCCTATAAGAAAGCAAGAACCATCGACCTATCGACGTTGATTTTAGCGGTGACCCTTGTAAGCTGCATCCATATTGGCCACTATAAATTTGTCAGTAGACGTTTTATCCACGAAACCCTCGAGTACAAACGAAACAGCCCCTCTCTAACCTTAGAAAATTACGTTTCAATCCATGAACTCCGACCCGATGTAAAAACAAAAGACCGATCAAACCACTCGTTTCCTGCTGATCACGGATTTACCTGCGCCCTCTTCATCTCAACCATCTTTATCCTCTTTGGGCGACGATTTGCCCTACTTGCCCTTGTTTTTTCACTTACTCACATGATGGCCCGCGTTTTTATCGGCGCTCATTGGATGACTGACATTCTTATCGGTTCAACTCTCTTAGCACTTTTCTATAACTCTATTTTATTTTATACTCCTGTTTTTGGCATGATCAGGAGGAGCCATCGTGATAAAGGATCCCAAAAAAGCGTATCAAGATCTTAAAGAGATCGGGTATACAGGATACCAATTACGCTCTCTAATCTATCTCTTAGACTTTGACCAAGAGACTTGTATGCCCAGAAATGGGATCGACTTTCGCGCCGATTTGAGAAAACACTTCAGCGAACTTAAACATAAGCAAATGACCTCAGCAAAGGCAAAAAAAGCTCTTGAGTCCCTATGCTCTATCGTCTCAGGAGAGATCCATGCTCAAGATTTAACAGATGAAGAAAAAGCCTCGGTAAGAGAATCAAGACGCGATTATTTACGTGATGTCAAACTCAAGTCTACATACGTTCGTAAGATGTCCGATGCCACCACTCATGCTCTGCACGCTTGGAAAAAAGCCAAGCAAGAAAATAACTTCCGCGCTTTTGCCCCTCACCTGAAAACGATCGTCCAATTGTGCCAAAAAAAGGCCGAGTTGCAAGGTTACCAAGACCATCCCTACGATGCACTTCTTGATGAGTATGAACCAGGGGCGACGGTCGAATTTATCGACCAAGTTTTCTCAGAGCTTAAGGAAAAACTGATCTATATCATCAATAAACGAAAAACGATGAAATCCAATCAGATCGACACCTCCTTTTTTACAACAAACCACTTTTCACTAGCTCATCAAAAGTCTTTTTGCCACCAGATCATTGAAAAAATGGGACTATCAAAAGACAACTACGCCCTTTCTGAAACAGCCCACCCATTTTGCTCAGCCCTTTGCCCGCAAGACATCCGCCTGACAACTCACTACGATCTCAATGACTTTAGAAAAGCCTATCTTGCCACGATCCATGAATGTGGGCACGGACTCTATGAGAATGGCCTTCCTCAGGAACATTTAGGCACCCCCCTTGCCGAAGCTGCCTCTTACGGTATCCATGAAAGTCAGTCACGTTTCTGGGAATGCTTCATTGGCCACTCCCATCCTTTTTGGAAGAACCAATACCCTCTATTAAAAGAGACTTTTTCAGGAGTTTTTGACACTATACCTCTCGACACCTTTGTTTCATCACTCAACACAGTCCACCCGACCCTTATCCGCATCCATTCTGATGAAGTTACCTATGGCCTTCATATTATTCTGAGGTATGAATTAGAAAAAGGACTCATTGACGGCTCTATCCAAGTAAAGGATATCCCCAAACTCTGGAATAAGAAGATGAAAGAAATGCTAGGGATAACACCACCCTCTGACAAAGAAGGCTGCCTCCAAGACATTCATTGGTCCCTCGGCGCTCTAGGGTATTTCCCCTCCTACGCTCTTGGGAATCTTTACGCAGGAGCCCTCTTCGTTCACATGATAAAAATCAACACCAACTGGGAACAAAGAGTCGCTTCTGGGGATCTCCTCTTCATTCGCGACTATTTGAAGGAAAAAATCCATAAACATGGCCGCCGATACCCCCCTATAGAACTTATCGAGAAAGCGACAGGGAAACCGTTTTCGTCAGCAGACTATCTCACCTATTTGGAAGGCAAGTACGTAGGCTAGTACTCTTAGAAAAATTCTTTAACCATCGAGCGTCACATAGCATTGAGGAAATGATTTTTTCATGTAAGATGCTGCTGTGTAAAATTGAAAAAAAAGAGAGCCCAGAAAGGGCTCTCTGGTAATTCGGGAATTTTATCGTTTTGAGAACTGGAATGACTTACGTGCACCAGCTTTTCCGTATTTCTTACGCTCACGTTTTCTTGGGTCGCGAGTTAAGAATCCCTTCTCTTTTAGAGCAGGGCGGTACTCAAGATCAAACTTCACAAGAGCGCGAGAAATGCCGTGCCTTGCAGCAATCGCTTGGCCTTCGATCCCCCCACCTTTTACAGTGATGATAAAATCTCTATGGGTCATGTTACAAAGCTTGATTGGATCTAAAAGATAACCTATTTGTAGCTCAGAAAAATACTTTTCGATCTCTTGGTTATTGACGGTGATTTTGCCGTTTCCTTCACGCATGTAGACACGTGCTACAGCTGTCTTTCTTCTTCCTGTCCCGTTTGAAACATTCTTATTACTCTTTGTACTCATATTCGTCCTCTTTACCGGTTAAATCTCGACAGCAATGGGTTGTTGAGCTTCAAGTGTATGTTCTTGACCAGCAAATACCCTCAGTTTTTTTATCATCGCTCGCCCGAGTTTTGTTTTAGGCATCATCCCTTTAACAGCAATTTCGATGATTCTCTCGGGATGTTTCTCTTGCATACGGCGGTAGGGAATTGTCTTCAATCCACCCATAAAGCCTGTATGGTGTATATAATTTTTCTGGGCCTCTTTGTTGCCTGTGACCATGATTTCTTTCGCATTAATCACCACAACCCCATCGCCTAGATCACTGTTGGGGGTATAGTCGGGTTTGTGTTTCCCCATTAAGACCTTTGCTATCTGGGAAGCTAGCCTACCCAATGTCTTTCCTTTCGCATCGAAAAGAATCCACTGTAATTCACTCTTGTTCGATTTGTAAGCTTTCGTTCTCTGTTTGAATATGGATGCCATTTTACTCCCTTCATTTCCAAAAATTATGAGCAGGATACACTAGATTTGTCATATTTGCCAAGTAAAAAACACATAAATCCCTCTCATTTTCTTTATTGAATTTAGAAAGGATTTCCTATAGAATACTCGGCTATGAATCAAGATCCTAAAACTTTTTTTATCCGCACCTATGGGTGCCAAATGAATGAGCTCGACAGCGAAATCATGGTGGGGCAGCTTGAAGGTCGGGGCCTCAAAAGAACTTTTGACGAAGAAG
>CAYZDL010000016.1:0-38375 GCA_964477345.1 uncultured bacterium | reverse complement strand
AACAACGCTAAGGTTGCCTCTCTTTTACACCTTGAGATGGTGATTGTCACCTCAGCAGGATTAGGGTCTTCGTACGATCAATTGGCTTTAACAAAAGCCCTATGCGACAAATACGGAGTCAACATTGCAGGGGTTATACTCAACCGAGTTGTGGAAGAGAAACGAGAGATGGTAGTGGATTATATGAGTAGAGCCCTAAAGAGATGGGATATCCCTTTACTTGGATGCATACCTTATGACCAATTATTGACTATGCCTGCGATGAAAGATTTTGAATCTCTATTTAAGACCCATTTACTTTCTGGAGAGGCACATAGATTAAGACATTTTGAAACAAATCGATTAGTGGCGACCTCTGTTGAAGCCTACGAAAAACTGATCATTCCTGGTCAATTGGTCATCACCCCCTCATCAAGAGAAGATATTGTATTTGCGACACTTAAGGCACATTGGAACTATAAGATCAAACATCCAGACTCCGATTTGAAGGCCGGCTTTATTTTTACAGGGAGCTCTCCCCCTTCAGAACACATTGTTTCTCAAATTAGAAAGGCCGATATCCCTGCCCTCTATTGCGCTAAAAGCAGCTTTGCCGCCATGAAAATGATCTCAAGCTTTACAACCAAAATCACTTTTGAAGACGAATCAAAAGTTGACGAAGCGATTTCTGTCATGCAAAATCATATCGATATAGAACAGCTTTGTAATATTATGGAGAAAAGATCTCAGCTTCAGTAATATAAGTGAGCATATCTTCTGGCAAAGGAGCTCTAATCACCGTTTTTTTCTTTGTGTAAGGGTGAACAAATCTTACTTGATAAGCGTGAAGAAGCATTCTAGGGGCTTGAACTGAAAATGATTTCCCATAATCATAATCTCCGATTATTGGTAAACCATGAGACGCTAGGTGCACTCTGATTTGATGAGTTCTTCCAGTTTTTGGAAAAAGCATAAGAACGCTAAGCCGGCCAAGTTCTTTTATGAGACGAACTTTTGTGATTGCCTCCTTCCCCTCCTCCGTCACATGCATAATTTTGTGCCCATCATACCGTTTTCTGATTCCTATCGGCAAATCGATAATCTTAAGATCGTCTTTCGGGCGTCCTTCAACAACAGCAATGTAGGTTTTCTCCATCTTTCTTTGTCGAAACATCTCATAGTAAAGAGGATCACGAGATTGAAGTAACACCCCTGAGGTATCTCGATCAAGCCTGTGCAATTGGTGAGTTTGATCACACGAAACAAACGGATTTTTATAAACCGCTTTTAGAGTTTCATCTTCATAGAGAAGAGAAAACTCTCGATCAATCAATCGACTTCCACGATCAATCTTGAGGTCAATCCGATCTCCTTGCTTTACACGAGAAGAACCGAATCTTTCTATACGGCCATTAATGAAACACCCATTGGCATCAATAGCTCGTTTGATAGCCTTTCCTGAATAGCAGAACCTACCCTTCAAAATTTGGATCAATGAAAGACCATGTTCTTCAGATTCGACTTGTACTACCTCTGATGTCATTAGAACGGAATCTCATCATCTTGATGGGACAATCCACCACCGAACGAATTTTCAAAGGCTGGAGCAGAAAATCCTGAAGAATCTGCGCTATTTGAAAATCCTCCCTGTTGTTTAGAGGCTCCCTCTTCTCCATTTTTCCCTTTTCCAAAGGGGCTAAAAGAGAGATGAAAAGCAGTAAGTCCCATTGAAACTTGCGTTTTCCCTTCTCGGTCGCTGTAAACTTCGGGTTTTAACACCTCACCCATCACTACAACCGCACTCCCCTTTTTCAAATAAGAGATCAATTTATCAAACTGATCGCCCCAAATAGTGACTTTCCACCAAATGGTCTCATCTTTTCTTGCTCGAGCGGCAACTCTCAAAGTAGTCACCTTTTGCCCTCCGGAAGTAAATCGCACTTCTGGATCAGATCCTAAATGTCCCGCGACAGTGGCATGATTCATAACACACATCCTTATTTACGCTACGACAGCATATCACGAATAGATCGTTTTTAAAACAGTTTTTTTTCTAAATACACTATAGACAAAAATGATGGTATGGTTTAGAAGGAACCTCATATTTGAAATTATTTTTTTACTGAATTATTTGAGCCAATTTTCTAAATACGACCCGTTTTCAAGTGATAGTTTCTTTAAGGATAATAAAACAAATCCTGTAGATCCTACATCGCGAATTATTAAACCTTCGACTACGAGCTCATTGAAAGCTCAAACCTTCTTATTTCCTTTAAGTGAATCTGAAGAATTTCATGACCCTTTCTCAGAAATGAATTTATTCCTTGCAAAACGGATCAAGAGGGAAATCCTAAGAGAAAAAAACCCAAGAAAATGGTCTAGAAAGATACAGTCTCTTCTACTAAAAGAAATTTTACCTGATTTTTCTAAGAGATTTCCAGGTTATCGTTTAGGAAGTGCAGCCTTACAAAAAACATGGAATAAGGTTCTTTACTATCTTCAAACGATTCAACAAAAGAAAGGAGCCTTACAGCCTAACGGCAAGCTCAATATCGACTACTTGATCAGGGAAAATTTGAAGAACTTAGAAGGAACTACTTCTGACTTTCACCCCTATAATATGGCTCATTCACTCGCTGTCAAAATATCAGAGTGCATTGCTGCAATTGATGGCGATCGCCCCGAGCTAGAAAATTTAACTCGTACTATCTGGGCAGTCCAAAAGCATCTGATTGCAGGTGAGGATAAAATTTTTAAAGCTCCATTTGACTCGATCGATAGCCTAGATAAATTGATCGTGCGGTTCCAACTCGAAGAGCTCGCAAAACAAGAAAAATTTACAAAAGACGAATTATCTCTTCGGATAAAAAAACACCTCGTGAACATCAAAGGTCTCGAAAAAATACGCAACATCGAAGAATTGACCCCAGGCCTCATGGCTCTACTTGCTGAAAAACTTTACCCTCATCTACAAATTCACAAGCGATTATCAGAGGAAGAAGTTAGCCAAATTACAGCCTTTATCAAATCTCAACTGAGAAAAAGTTCAATAGCTCCTCACTTGGATAAGGAAAAATGTTATTCTCTCCTTGCCTCAAGGATTTTTTTCCTCTACAAGCTTGCCTCTCAAATTTCCTTGTCAGATGCAGAAGAGAGTTTAGAGGCAGCCATCCAATATGTTTACTCCCTCTCAACAGATTCTCTTCAAATCAATACACCCGTATTGAGACAAGAGGTGTATGAGTTTGTTGATCAAGAAATCCGTCATCTGAAAGAAGAAAAGGTCGCAGATCCTCTCAAACATCTTTTAGCTACCCTTGTCGAACTATTCTCTCAAGCAGAGGCTCTCCCTAAACTACCTACCTCACTCTTTGATGAGCTTGAAATCGTAATCTGGAAGGTGATTTCAGAAGAGAGCGAATGCTTAAGCAAATTGCCCGGTTATTTACGTCGCATCATCTTTGAAGAAATGGCCTCTGTTCACATTGATCACACTAGCGCACCTTTTAAAAAAATTGTCCAAATCACCCTCTCCTCACTTAAAAATCTTCGATCTATCGAACTCGATCGTCTAGAATCAAAATTATCGATTTGGACAAATCAGAACGATATGGTTGCATCTCATCTCCATTTTGACACAAATGATCCTCTATTAAAGTGCATAGAATCAGAATTTGAAAAAATCAATCCCCATGCGTTTGATATCGAAGAGTTCATTTCAAAGGTGACTCACATCTACCTTGCAAAATTTAAATCTCTTTCTGGCTGGCCTGAAACTCTCCAAGTTCGCATCAAAATATTATTCAAATACCTTTGGTACCAAAAACGAAAAGAAGAGAATCATTCTTCCTTTGATAGACACATCTTATACCAATACAATCTCTTAGCCACACATCAAGAAAGACAATTTCCCGAACTTTTGATTGCTGAGATGGACCTTACTTTCAAAAAGACAGTCCCCCTTTTCCCTTTTAACGAGGAACATTGCCGAGCTCTCATCACCTCTACGTTGTCTTATAATTAGAAATCGCAAAAAAATTAACTCAGAGAGACTCTCTTGCTCTTACGAACGAGCAGATAGAGGCCAATGGACACCACAGGTAAACTCAATAGCTGCCCCATGAGAAGAAAGGTATCAGGCTGATCAAACCAATGACTTTGTCCGGTTTTAATGAATTCAATAAAAAATCGAAAGCTAAATGAAGCAAAAATTGCTATTCCCGCAAATCGACCCGGTTGCCAAACATCAGAATATCTCTTCCATAGAACGCACAAAACAACAAAAATCCCAAGATAGAAAAAACATTCATACAATTGTGCAGGATGCCTTGGAAATACTCCACTGCCATCTGCTGGATGTCCAAAGACAACAGCCCAAGGAAGATCCGTCTTTGTCCCCAAAATTTCCTGATTAAAGAAATTTCCGAGCCGAATCAACGATGCCACAAGCATCGTAGGAATCGCAATCTCATCTAAAAGCATGAACAATGAAAAATCGGGATGCTTCTTGCGGCTTTTACGATAAAACAACCACAAGGAAAAGATAATGGCAAGAACGCCTCCATGGCTTGCTAAGCCGCCTTCCCATGTTTTAAAAATGGTGATTGGATTAGCCAAATATTCAGATAAATTTTCATAGAAAATGAGATGCCCCAGTCTGGCTCCTACAACAGTAGCTACAATCACATAGATGATCAATTTTTCTGCAAAATCTTTCGCCCTTTGAGAAAGGGGGATAAAAATCTTTGGGTACTTTTCCTCTAAAATTAGACGATTTTCCAATTCCTTCGCAGCCTCGTCTCCTCTTTGCTTCTGACATCTTTCAATTAAGCTTGCTTTTTTACCTCTATACCTTTTCCGATTGTGGAGTAACTCGGCTTTTAGTAATCGATTACAGCTCTCTAAATTCCTCTGCTGAATTTTACCAAATTCATAGGCAATCGATTTTGACACATCCTTCCAATTGATATCTCCATCGACAAAACGAGGCTGTAATGCTAAGTATCGCTTAAACATAAAAACAAAGATGTGAAACCCTAACCAAAAACCGGTTGCAAATAAAAGCCCATACCAAGTTAGAGGTATTCCAATAAGCGGGAGGATGACTATATAAGCACTCGGATCCCAATAGAACCAAGCGATAGAAAGAATTGATTGGATCATGGTTTCATGATAGCTGGAATATTATTTAACCTCAAGAAAGGTTCAAACAACTTCAGGGGGTCGACAAAAATAAGATTTATATCTACAATGCCATTATTAAAAGAATCCATCGTATAAAGATCGGATTTTAAGTTTGGCGAATTGATCAAGCAATATTTTAGAATTAGGGAGAATGGAAATGACCCAATCTTTAACGTTTACGAGAATCTTATTTGGGGCTCTAAGTATGCTATTTATGGTGACTTACATGATCTCCTATCCTGTGGGATCAACCTCAATGAAGATTCTTACTGGTGCTTGTTTAGGCGGCAGCTTCACCCTTTTCCTTATTGGCGTCGATACTTTCTTTCGAAAATTTAATTTGCGCACTTTCAATATTGCCATTTTCGGTCTTTTTCTTGGCTATATGATGGGACAGGCCCTCTCTTTAATTTTTGATACCATCGTGAATATGGGCTCCTCTACAAACCCAATTTCTTCAGCAACGATCGATATCATAAAGATTGGCTTCTTTTTACTTGGTTGCTACTTAGGAACTATCCTCACCCTCCGTTTCTCAGATGAGATTCATTTGAGCATTCCTTTTGTCCGTTTTACGCAATCTACCTACAACAAAAAGGACCTCATTTGCGACTATAACGCAATTTGTGATCCAAGACTTGCCGATTTTCTTGCAACTGGCGTCCTAAATAGCTCAGTCATTCTCCCAAAATTCTTGATTAAAGAATTGAACAGACAAGCAGAGAGCAGCGATGAAACGACCAAGGCAAGAGTTCGCAAGGGACTTGAAGTCATTAAAAAATTAGAATCAATGAAGGCTCTAGGATTGCGCTATAATGATTCTGATTTCCCTGAACTAGGCGATGTTTCTCATAAAGTAACCCGACTTGCAAGAGTAACTAATTCAAACATTTTAACTTCTGATGCAAACCGGACACAACAACTTCAAGCTGATGACACCCTCTATATAAACATCAATAATCTCTCTAATCTTTTAAAGCCTGTCACTCCTCCGGGGGAAAGCCTTGTAATCAAAGTACAAAGATATGGAAAAGAGCCAAAACAAGGGGTTGGTTATCTTGATGATGGAACTATGGTCGTTATCAATAATGGAGGTGACTTCATTGGAGAACAAATTGAGACTCAAGTTATCTCAGTTAAACAGACATCTGCAGGACGAATCATCTTCACCAACGCTCTCGTCGATGATCATTCCTATTCTTCTTTAGGATCTTCGTACGAGACCACTCATTCATACGATCATGAATAATAGTTTAAAGCTAGCTCAAGTGATCATCGGGATCGGGACTGATATTATTGAGATTGATCGATTCCGATCGGCTATGAACAAGTATGGCCAGCATTTTCTGGACAGACTTTTCACAAAAAAAGAGCAAGAGCATTGCCTTCGTTACAAAAATCCAGAGCCACGTTTTGCCGCGCGTTTCTCTGCAAAAGAAGCGATCGTTAAAGCCCTAGGGGAAGGCTTCGGGAAACACATCGCTTTTCTCGATATTGAAATCTTAAATGATCCGAATGGCAAACCTTATGCTACCCTTTCAAATAAGTGCAGCGAGCACTTTGGGCGCCCTACTTTCCATCTTTCAATCTCCCACTCTAGGGATTATGCAACAGCCTCAGCCATTGCATTAAAATGAAAACGGATAATCGTAGGAAATCAGAAAAGCATTGTATTGTTCTGGATATGATCTAGCATAAGGACGGTTGGTGTACCTGAACATTATGGCTCCCCAAATGTCTGAAATGTAACCAAATTGGGCGTAGACATCAACTGATCGGTGTCTAATGCTTGCATACGAATTAAATTTATCTATATTGACAATTACTTGTGGACCGGCTCCAAAATACCCTTTTACTCCACCACCAACCACGTAATTAGCGTGGACTTTTCCTCGAATGTTGAAATTAAATTTTCCCCAAGGATACCCTCTATTTGCCTGCCCTACCCCTGCCCACAAAAAGGTCCTTAAATACCATTTAAATTCTTTGGTAAATTCCTTTCCTATTGCACTGAATAGTTCAAAATTGGAAATGTTATGATACGGAGTAGCCACATCAGTAAGACGTATTGAAGGAACAAATCTATAGTTAAATCCTGCATCAAGACTGACAAAATCTCCTTCAACGTCATTGAGAAATTGCTTTCTTACTTGCGCCACAACTGTTTCGAAATTGAAATTCAACTTTGTTGTTCGCATAAAGCTAATTTCAGCTTGAGCATCGAAGGTCTCAGTGAAAGGAAACAAGGCATACAAATTCCATTCTACGTTGGTTGAGGAATACCCCACAGGATTGATACCATAATAGACATCGGGGAAAAAGCTTACCTCTACGTCAGTTCCGGCATGAAACTGAAAAGGTGGACAAAACCAAGGTTCTTCAACAAGTAAAGCCTCTCCCTTTAAATGAAAGGCAATAGCCATCAAAGAGATTATACGAATTGCTAGACCTCTTGGAAAAAGGTTCATTAATGTTTGTGCTCGCTTAGCCATTTCCCACAGTCTAATGCAGCCATACAACCCATTCCTGCTGCGGTAATCGCTTGCTTGTATCTTTTATCTGAAACATCCCCAGCAGTAAAAACCCCTTCTATCGAGGTTTGAGAGGTTCCTGATTTTCTAACAATGTAACCTTCAGTATCCAATTCAACTTGTTTGCGTAAGAATCCAGTGCTTGGTGAATGTCCTAACCCGTAAAAAACGCCTCCTATCTCAAGCTTTTTTTTCATCTTGTCTTCCGGATTGAAAATCTGAATCCCAGTAACAGTATCGTCCCCTAAAATCTCTACGACTTGATGGCCAAAAATGATCTCAATTTTAGGATGTTCCGTTACTCTCTGAACCATGATCTTTGAGGCTCGAAACTTATCACCACGCAGAACCATATAGACTTTTTTTGCGTACTTGGTTAGAAAAATGGCCTCCTCGCAAGCGGAGTCACCACCTCCAATAACAGCAATCTCCCTATTCCGGAAAATAGGCAAAGCGCCATCACATACAGCACAAGCACTCACACCCTTCCCCCAAAATTCCTGATCACCTGGGATCCCTTCAAGGCGTTTCGCATAAGCCCCCGTACAAACGATCAGCGAGTGAGCCTGTACACAAGTCGCTGTTCCTCTCACTGTAAACGGCCTTAAACCCAGATCGACCTCTATAACATCTTCTTCGATAAACGTCACATAATCATCGTATTGCTTGACCTGAGTTTCCATCGCAAGCATCAATTCAGGACCTTTGATGCCCATAGGAAAACCAGGAAAATTTTCAATTTCTGTCGTCAACATGAGCTGGCCACCACGGACCCCTCCTTGGACATACCCTGTATAAATGACAGAATTTATTTGAGCTCTGGCCAAGTAGAGAAGGGCCGTAAAGGCCGCCGGTCCAGATCCAACAACAACAACTTTGTACAACATTTTCTATCCTTTCGGTAGCCGTCTAATATTAGTCGCCCATTTTGTAAAAAAATAATGAAAAACGCAAGAAGAACAAACTAGGCCCTCGAAAAAAAACTGGCTGATTCCTCATTATTGATAGCATTAAATACATCTCTCTTTTTAATATGGTTGGATGTCTCCTGGATAGGTTTCTTTCATTTAAGGTGGGGCTTTGTCTATGAAAAGTATTAAGCTAGAAAAAGTGACTAAGTCAAAGCAGGGCCACATAATCCTTGACAATGTTTCTCTTGAAATTCCGTTGGGTGAATTTTTTGCCCTCCTTGGCCCCTCCGGCTGTGGGAAAACAACACTTTTACGCCTCATTGCTGGTCTAGAAAGCGTAGACCACGGTAAAATCTATTTAGGTTCCGTTGATATCACCCATCAGCCTGTCCATAAGAGACAAATCAATGTGGTATTTCAAAATTATGCTTTGTTTCCGCACCTTTCAGTCTTTGATAATGTCGCTTATTCACTCTCCATCGCAAAAAAACCAAAAGAAGAAATCGAATACAAAGTCCATAAACTCCTAAAAGCCTTCCACCTCTCCGAACAGACCGAAAAACGGCCTAGTGAACTCTCCGGTGGGCAACAACAACGGGTCGCTATAGCCCGGGCCATTGTGGGGGAACCAGAGGTTCTTCTGCTAGATGAGCCATTGGCGGCCTTAGATTTTAAACTTCGTGAGAAACTCCTGATCGAATTGATCGAATTGCAAGATAAACTTCACACAACTTTCGTTTATGTGACTCATGATCAATCAGAAGCTCTTACAGTAGCTGACCACATGGCGATTATGAACCATAATGGCCATATTGCCCAGTTTGGGACACCTACAGAAATTTACGAGTTTCCGATCTCTACCTTTGTTGCCGAATTTGTGGGTAGCACCAATATTTTTGAAGGAATTTTAACCTCAGACGGTAAAGAAGCCAAATTTGCTGTTGAAGAGCTCGGTTGCTTCCAAGTCCTCCCCCATTCCACGAAAAAAACGATTGTTTGCGGGTCAAAAGAGGCTGTTTTAAGTGTGCGTCCTGAGAAAATCTACATCTCTAAGAGCCCCGTTGAAAATTTCTCGAATACCCTAAAAGGAACTGTTACTTCAATCGTCTACAATGGCCGATCAACCCTCTACGAAGTTCTTTTATCCAACTCCAAAAAAATTCAAGTTTTTGAACAAAATGAGGAACATTTTCCTAAAGAAGACATCGATTATGATGATCAAGTCTTCCTTTGCTGGCAAAAAGAAAATGGTCAATTACTAGAGGTATGAATTGGAACAAATTATCGTCGATAAGGCCTCTGGTAAAAAAAATTGTCCCTCCTTTTTTTCTCGTCTAATCAAGCAACTCATGAGCGAATACGTGTTTGCTATCGGGTCTATTCCGTTTATTTGGCAAGTCGTCTTCTTTTTTCTTCCCCTCTTAGTGATCAGTGCAACAGCATTTTTTGACCACGAGAGCCATTTTTTTTCCCTTCACGCCTTTCAGCATGTTTGTACACTAACTTACTTGACTATTGCCTTCAATTCCCTTGCCTTGGCCTCAGCTACAACCTTTTTATGTCTATTGCTCGGTTTTCCTTTGGCTTACTTTATGGCTTTTAATTCAGCACGTGCGCAGAAAATTTTACTCTTTCTTCTGATCATTCCTTTTTGGACAAATTTTATCCTTCACATCTACGCCTGGTTTTTCGTCCTTGAAAAGAACGGGTTTCTGAATAATTTTCTCCTCAATATTGGCCTGATTTCCTCACCCCTGCAAATCCTGAATTCTCCTTTCGCCGTTTTGCTCATGATGATCTACTTTTATCTTCCCTTCATGGTGCTTCCGATCTTCTCCTCTCTGGAAAGATTTGATACAAAACTTCTTGAAGCCTCCCTGGATCTAGGAGCAAATCGTGCACAGACGATCGGTCGAATCTTACTTCCTATCATTTCGAACGCAATCAAATCGGGCATTTTTCTCGTATTCATTCCTTCATTTGGTGAATTTGTCATCCCAGAGCTTATGGGTGGGGATAAAATGGTCTTTGTTGGCAATGTCATCTCCCTCTTTATTCTGGGCAAATCGACCGCTTCCTACGGGGTGGCCTTTACGTTACTCTGCACCCTTATATTAATGATCGCCCTTATTGTTTTAAATTACACGATCAATAGGCTTTCTTGTTTCTTAGCGGGGGGACGTAAATGATTGAAGCAAATCGTAAAAGATCAAAATTCCTCAAATCCTCCTTTCTCATCGCAATGTATGGCTTTTTCTATCTCCCGATGATTGTGCTAATCATCTTCTCTTTTAACTCTCGCTCTTTTCCAGCGCCATGGGAATCATTTACTTTTCATTGGTACTATGCATTATTCTCTGATAAAGAACTTTGGCTCTCGTTTAGAAATTCCTCAATCGTTGCTTTAGCCTCATCTAGCCTATGCATTATCCTAACCTGTTTTATGCTCTTTTCTCTCTCTCGAGGCAAAAAAATCGATCGTATGATGAATCTTTTCTATGTAAATCTGATTTTTCCCGAGACAGTTCTAGGAGTTTCACTCTTAAGCTTTTTTACTTTATTGAATATACCCCTTGGTCTGATGACGATCATCATTGCCCACACGATCGTAGGACTCGGATTCGCAGCCCCTATCGCCTTTATCCGTTTTAGAGAGATCGATCCAATTTTCTTTGAAGCTTCACGTGTTCTCGGCGCAACAGCTTCACAAACCTTCTTTAGAGTCGTTCTTCCCCTCATGAAACCCATTTTAGTCACCACAGGACTGATGATCTTTGTTATCTCATTTGACGACTTTATCCTTGGTTACTTCTGTTCAGGCGCTGGATCACAAACATTGTCCCTTTTTCTTGTCTCATCAGCAAGATACGGTATTTCTCCTGTGATTAATGCTTTGGCTGCCCTTCTTCTATTTTTTACCCTTATCTTAGCGACTATCTTCTTCTCAATGGGTCAACGTGCAAGGAGGCTCATTTGATATCAAAACGATTGACCCGAGCCATCCTTGTCCTCCTAAACACAACGGTCCTTATCTTTTTAATCTCAATTCCCTACTGGAATCTCTTCAAACACTCCCACAAGAAAAAAGAACTCAATCTCTTTGTCTGGGGAGCCTATCTATCCCCAAAAACGATTTCAAAATTTGAGGATGCCTACAACATAAAGGTCAATCTCCACCTCTGTACAAGTAATGAAGAAATGCTCGCTAAGCTAGGAGATCCCCAAAAAAGTGAATTTGATTTAGTTTTTGCCTCAGATTATGCGGTAGAAATGCTGATCAAAGAAGAGGCTCTTAAAAAAATTGATAAAACGAAGCTCGATTTTACTGAACGGTTGTGTCCTACTCTCCTCGATCATCCTCATGATCCGGCCAATCAATACTCACTCCCCTACTCATGGGAAGTCTATGGGATTGTCGAAAATCACTCCATGATCACACCCAGTAAAGAAGCCACTCTCGATGAGATTTTTATAAATCTGGGGACAAAACACAAAGTGGCCATGATCCCCGATCCCATTGAAGCCTTTACCGTAGCCGCCTTTTACCTTCACAAAAAAACCCATGGATTAACCGATCAACAGATCGAAGAGACCATACAGCTTTTACGAAAGCAAAGAACCTGGGTTGAGGCTTATGTCGATTACAGAGCCAAGTATCTAATTACAACAGAAAATTGTCCCATTGGCCTTGTGAAAAGTTCTTTCTTACCCGACATCGCTCGCGAAGCAAATCAACTCACCTACCGGATTCCCAAGGAAGCCGCCTTTATTTCGATCGAGCATATCGTCATGCCAAAAGGAGGGCATCACGAAGAGGCCGCCTACCAATTCTTAAATCACCTCTATAAAATAGAATCGTTTCACGAAAATTACGAATTTTGCGCCATGTTTCCTGCCTGCCTTGATGCCATTGAGGGCTCCCTACTCGATATTCCTCAATCCCATGAAATCATCGAAGAAGTCCTAAACAAAGATGATTTGGTCATCTATGAATACATCATGCCCCCCGCCGATCTACGAGAAGCTTGGATTTGGATCAAATCTTAGACTAAAATCCTCAGTCCAAATCGTCTACTCCTTGTCCAATATCAAACACTTTAGGGGTAGTTGTCCTATTGCGTTTAACAGCCCTGCTTTCCACTTCTTCATCTTCTACCTCATCTGATTGAGCCCGTGCGGTTCTTGCATGCAAATTTGAGCTAGCGCTAAGAACGGCTTGGACTATTGTATAAATTTGAGTTGGCTTCGAACGTGAAATTTTAAAAAAATCGACTAAACGGTCAGAAACATTAACGTATACTGAGCTAATCGATTTAGGACCTTGGCATCTTCTCCCCCCCGCAAAGAGATAAACTAAGGAAGCTGTTAAATCGACTTCTATTTCTCTACACCCAGCACCCCTACCCACTTGCAAACGTTTTAATGCAGGCTCTATCATTAAACTCCCATTATTATAAGTCACCTTTCTACCTAATATGTTGCATTGACCCCGCACACCAATTTCTGGGTTTCCTACAGAAAACCTAAGAAAAACCGTTCTAGTTAACGACGCCTGAACAAATAGCATGAGTGGTTTAAAAGGAATATTAATAACAATTTTCCCCTCCTCAGGCTCCGAAAGATTAATTTCATTAATAATAGGAGTTGCTTCCTCAATTGCTCCAGGAAGAAAATCGTGAAGCTGAGATCGAAGCTCTCTTTGAACAAAGCTTGCAACCATGAGATTATGGCAGACAATCTCTAGTTTACTTACTGTAGTTCCGCGGTCGTAAGCGGGATAATTGCAATTTCTTCTTGCAGCTTCAAACCTTTGGTCAAATAGATGTTGATAGGAAGCCTCGTGAGCCAAGCAGTTCCTACCTTCTGTAGTCTCAAAAACGTCCCAAAGAGCCGCGTTAAAATCTCCCCAAAAACTATTGGTCGTAGCGTTCATAGAGCCCCCTATTGAAATAAAAAGGAGGGACATTATAAAGCCCCTCCTACAAAAGTCAAGTATTTTTTACTACGATACAAATACTAAGCTTGCACCGTCGCTTTCTTTCTCTTAATGTAAGAAATCACATCACCGACTGTTTTTAATTCTTGAGCTTCTTCTTCGGAGATCTCAAGATCAAGCTTCTCTTCAAAAGTCATAATCAATTCAGTTTGATCTAGTGAATCTGCGTTGAGATCCTCTACGAATTTTTTATCTTCTGTGACTTCTTCTGGATCTACGCCCAACTGTTCGACCACAATATCGATCACTTCTTGTTCCAAACTCATATTTTAACCCTCTTGTTTTTTCTTCTTGTTGTGTTGTTTTATGCGGTCATCCCACCATCAACAGTGATCACTTGACCTGTAATATAATTAGACTCATCACTAGCTAAAAAGAGCGCTACATTCGCAATTTCTTTTGCAGAACCGAGCCTTCCCATAGGAACTTGTTTTAATATATTTTCTTTTTGCACCTCATTGAGCTTACCTGTCATTTCGGTATCAATAAAGCCCGGCGCAATACAATTAATCGAAATATTTCTCGAGGCCACCTCTTTGGCAAGCGACTTTGTAAATCCAATCATCCCCGACTTTGAAGCTGCATAATTCACCTGGCCTGGATTGCCCATTATACCTACCACTGAAGTAATGTTGATGATCTTTCCGCCACGATTTTTGATCATCCCCCTTAAAAAAGCATGTGACATACTATAAACAGATTTTAAATTCGTATCAAGTACTGCATCCCAATCTTCTTCACTAATTTTGATCATCAAGTTATCACGGGTAATCCCTGCACAATTGACGATAATATCTATAGTGCTCCATTTTTCAGTCACTTGCTTACCAAATTCAACGACTGCCCCGTGATTGGCTACATCTAGCTTTCGAAACTCAACGACTTGATCTTGATTGACCTTGTGCGCCTTTAAAGATTCGCACGCTTCCAGGCCACGTTCTTCATTCATCCCCACAATAAGTACATTGGCCCCATTCTCAACATATATTGTCGCAATCGCACGCCCAATTCCCCGAGTGCCTCCCGTTACAATAGCTTTCTTACCTTCTAGACGCTTCATAAATGCTCTCCAAATCTTCTATTTTTTGAACTGCTATTGTCGGTGCTTTTACTCCGATCTTCTTATTCATTCCACTGAGTTGGGAAGGCCCTATTTCTAAATAACAAGAGGCTCCTTTCTCCTCCATCGCCATGACACAATCTAACCATTTAGTCATTGAACTTACCTGCGCAATCAGATGTTTTTTAATTTCAGCCACATCATCGACAAAACAGCCGACTACGTTCATTGCAAGCTGAATCTTACTTTCTTTAAATTCCATCGCTTCAATGAATGGTCTCAGCTTCTCTTCAGCATCCTTCATGAGTGGCGAATGAAAAGCTCCTGATACAGGAATTTTCACGACCCGTTTAGCCCCTAAATTCTTCAAATCCTCAAGAGAACGTTCAATTTCAGAAATGGTTCCTGCAATTACCAATTGACCCGGACAGTTAAGGTTCGCCACATAATAGCCCGCCTCTCTGATTTTGTCTTCTTCAAGCCCCATTACAACCGCCATAGCACCAGGATGAAGAAGAGAGGCTTCATGCATAAATTCCCCTCTAAGTTGCACCAGTTTGACTAAATCAAGAAAAGAAGTTTTTTTGGATAGAGCCAAAGCTGAATACTCCCCCAAACTAAGCCCCCCCGTCATCTTTGGCTCTATATCGGGAAATTCTTTGAGCACGACTCGCAAAATTGCCATACTTGTTACAAAAATTGCTGGTTGACAATTCTTTGTTAGAGTCAATTCCTCAAGCGTCCCTTCGAAAACCAATTTCTTCAGATGCATCTTGAGTATTTCTTCGGCCTCCTCAAACACTTCCCGTGCCTCAGCGTATTTTTCAATAAAATCAAGCCCCATCTTAGGAACTTGCGCTCCCTGTCCCGGGAAAATGAACGAATAATTACTCATTCTGCCCCCTCACCATCTTCAACACTATAGACCCCCAGGTAAGCCCTGCCCCAAAACCAATTAAAAGTAGATTGTTTCCTTCTTTAATGAGATTTTCGTCTAACATTTCATCAAGCCCTATCCCGATAGAGGAGGCCGAAGTATTTCCATACTTTTCTCCAGTCTTAATCACCCTTGAATCGTCAATACCACATCTTCTAGCAAGAGAATTGATAATCCGAATATTTGCCTGATGAGGAACTAACCAATCGATGTCTTCACAATTAAGGCCAGCCTTCTCAATGCTCTCTATCATCGATTGCTCCATACGCCGCACTGCATGCTTAAACACTTCTCGTCCATCCATTTTCAAAAAATGGTCTCGATTTTTCAAGGTCTCCAAGCTAGCTGGCTTTCGACAACCACCCGCAGGCAAAATTAACAGGTCACTTTGAACGCCATCAGCACCCAATTGAAAAGCATCTATTCTTAATCCACTTTGACTATCTTGCACAAGGCAAGCTGCAGCGCCATCTCCAAATAATACACAGGTAGAACGGTCCTCATAATCAACAATTGAAGAGAGTTTTTCTGAGCCTATAATCAAAATTTTTTTATATTGCCCAGATTCAACAAATGATTTAGCCATTCCCAATCCGTAAAGGAGTCCCGAACAAGCTGCCTGAATATCGAAAGCCGCGGCACGATTGGCCCCCAAGAGCTTCTGAATCAAGCAAGCCGTTGAAGGAAAAATATGATCAGGAGTGATAGTAGCTACAATGATAAGATCTATCTCACTTGGGCCTATTCCAGCTTTTTCTAAACATTTTTTGGCCGCCTTATACCCCATATCAGAGGTAAATTCATCTTCAGCGGCGATCCTTCTTTCTTTCATCCCCGTTCTTGTAATGATCCATTCATTGCTTGTATCTACCATTTTTTCAAGATCGGCATTTGTCAAAATTTTATTTGGCAAATACGAACCTGTATGCGTGATAAAAGCTCTCTTTAATGACATTACTCTTCCCCATCTCAAAATCTCACCCAGTTTATCGTATGGACTTGAAAAAAAGAAAGTGTTAAAACGGGTCTTTATACAAAAAAATGGCAGAAATGAAATATCCATTACCACTTCAAAAATTGATCGCTTTATTGAAAAAAATCCCTGGCGTAGGACAAAGAACAGCTGAGCGTTATGCCTTCCAAATGATCCAATGGAAGGATTCTGATCTCTCAAATCTTGCCTATACACTAGCAAATCTTAAAATTGATTTAATCCCCTGTCCCGAATGTGGGGCTTTAAAGGATGCCTCTGATTGCAACTATTGTAACAATCCGCGACGAGATCAAAGAACTCTTTGTATAGTCAGCTCTCCTAAAGATATTTTTGCTATCGAAAATACCGCCATTTTCAATGGCGTTTATCACGTCATGCCAGGACTCCTTTCTCCGATTGATGGACTCGGACCTGAAGAGATGAAATTCGAACTCCTAAAAAGTCGAATTGAATCTCTTAAAATCCGAGAAGTGATTCTGGCTCTAGACTCTACTGTCGAAGGGGATGCAACCGCTTTATTTCTCAAACGCGAACTTGCAAAACTAGATGTGGTCATTTCACGACTAGCCCTGGGAATGCCTCTTGGTTCATCCCTCGATTACATCGATGAAGGAACCCTTTCCCAAGCGCTTTCCGCACGCCTGCCTATTTGATCTGCTGTCTGATAAACTCAAAAGGCAGGTTCTCTAGTTGCATTATTTAGTTCAATGAAATATCATGGTGCAACTAAAAAACCATAAGCGAGTGATGTGACTGATGAAAAGATATTGGCAAAATGTGCTTTTCCTTCTATGTGTCTTTACCTTATCGAGCCTAACGGCTGCAGACGAACCCGAAATTCCTTATGAGGGAATGAATGTAAAAAAGGTTACTGTGACCTTTCAAAATCTCACTCCCAGTGACCGCGAGGATGGGGAAGCTGTCGTAAAGCAATTAGGAACTAAGGCAGATGCACCTTTCAATCAGGAAACGTTCGATGAAGACCTCAAGCGCCTTTCTGACGAATATGACTGGGTTGAACCCTCTATCAAAATCGATAATCGTCAACTTATTGTACACCTTGAGATTAAAAAACGACCCGTTGTCACACGATTTAATGTAACTGGATCTCCTTTTGCAACAACAAAGATTTTGAAAGAAGGTGAATTAAAAACAGGGATGACCTACAACCGGGAAACCTTCTACAAATCTGTCAATAAAATTCGCGACTACTTCATTAAAAAAGGGTACTTCAAAGTTGAGGTAGACCATGAAATTGAGCCATATCCAAGCAACAACGAGATCATGATCACGATCATCGTTCATCCAGGGCTTAAAGGACGAATCAATGAAATCGTCTTCGAAGGATTTTCTAAAACAGAGGAATCCGCTCTTCAAGAGATGATTCGAATGAAAAAATATAACATGTTTACAAGTTGGCTAACAGGAACCGGAACGATTCGTGAAGAAGACTTTGATCCAGACATCCAAGTCATCGTCCATTATTTACAAAATGAAGGGTATGTTGATGCCCATGTATCGATGAAAATCGAAGAACGAAAGGACAAGAAATTAGCCCTGATTATTCATGCTAACAAAGGTGAGCTCTACCACATTAACAAGGTCTCCTACTCAGGTTATACTCTGAGAAACAAAGAAGATCTTGAAAAAGCTACAGAGCTTAAAAAAGGCGACATCTACTCTAGCGACAAAATCCGAGCCGCCCAAGATAAACTCAAAGAACTTTATACTAAAGATGGTTATCTACAGACAAACGTCGACTATACAATGACACTACTTCCAGAAGATAGGGAGTATAACGTCGAGTTCAATATTGAAGAATCTGATCAAAATCGAATTGGTCTAGTCGTTGTATCAGGTAACCACTGCACAAGAAAGAACGTCATCTACAATAACCTCGATTTTCAACCTGGTCAAGTATTCGACTCAAGAAAACTCAAGACCTCTCAGAGAAAGCTGATGTCTACAGGGTATTTCAAAAATGTCAATATCTACCCTGTCAAAGCAGAAAATCACGATTCTGATCTCTCTGAATACCGAGACGTCGTGATCGAAGTTGATGAAGCTCAGACAGGAAACTCCTCCCTCTTTATGGGATTTAGCTCCACAGATAACGTCTTTGGGGGTATCGATCTTACCGAGAACAACTTTAACATTGCTGGGTTGAGAAGTGTATGGTTTAAAGGTCCATACGCCTTGAGAGGAGGTGGAGAGTATCTACAAATTAAAGGAACCGTCGGAGCTCGAGAATATGGAGTCAATGTCTCATGGCTCAATCCCTACCTCTACGATTCTCTCTGGAGATTTGGTGTCAATATTGATTATAACCAGAGCAGTATCCCCGACAAAAATTACAATATTCATACCATCGGCGGCGCGATGTCAGCAACTTATCCGCTCACATCTGCGTTTAGTTATGGATTTAGATACAGAATACAAGACTCTCTCTTCAGAGCCACGTCAGCTACGCCTATATTAGCTAGGGAAGAGCGTTTAAATGATGGTATTGTTTCAGGCATCGCACTTACAACAGGATATGATTCAACGGATAACGTCTTTAAACCCCGTCGCGGTCTTAGATCCAACTTTGAGTCTGAATTTGCAGGCCTAGTAAGAAACCAGATCGACCTTCACGACTTCCCCTTCTTACGATTCCAGAGCTTCAACTCTATCTATTACCCCGTATGGAAGAAGGGAACTTTTAAATTAAGAGGTGATTTCAAGTACATCCAACCTCTCTGGGGCGGTTTAGCAGACGATTTCCCGATGGGAGAAAGATTCTTCTTGGGTGGTGAAGGAACTGTACGTGGATACTCACCAGGAAAAATCGGCCCCACATTTGGCGGCGCTAACCCGACTGGAGGTGTTTCATCGACACTCTTCTCAGCCGAGTACTCCCAGAACATTATAAAACCACTGGATGTTTTCACATTCTTTGACGCAGGTTCTATCGCACTCGATGCGTGGAAAATTCAAAAGATTAAAATGAGTACAGGTGTCGGGCTTAGACTCGATATCGGTAGACAGTTACCATTTGTCATCGGTTATGGTTATTCGATTAACCCCGATTACCAAGGTCAAGAACAACCCCTCTTTTTCAGCATGGCAGGTCAGTTCTAACTTTGATAAGATAAAAACTAGAAGTACTAAAAGGCGCTGGGAATACTCAGCGCCTTTTCGTTTTTAACCTACCAAGAAAGCATCCCCTACTTAGTATTATAGATAACTAAGCAACCTCATAGATCGTTCATGGTTGACCAAAAGAATTATGGGTGTTAACCTGTATACCTAAATTCTGGGTTTTTCCTCAGCAATAACCACCCTACTCAAAAGCTAAATACTTTAGCTAAAGTGGATTGATTTGCTAAGGAGGAATTGATTGTTGAATTGCCAACAAAACCGGTTAACTAAACAAGCCTTTAAGGAGCTTTACCATATGAAAAGAAAAAACATTCTAGCAGCAACTCTTACCTCTTTATTATTTATTCTTAGTTCGGCATCTGCTGCTGAGAAAACTCCAACAATCGGGGTCGTTGACTTTGGAAAATGCATTATGGATTCCAAATATGGGAAAAAAGAGCAAGAAAACTTTGAAAGTCTTAAAATTCGCATGCAAAAAGCTGTAGAAGATCTCGATACACAAATGACTGAAACTGCAAATAAACTCCAAGATAAAGACCTACTCGATTCCCTAAGTCCAGAAGCAGAGCAAGAGCTGAGAGTAAGATTCCAAACACTCGGTGAAGAAATGCAAAGATACCAAGGACAATTTTATCAAGTAATGCAACAAGCTAATATGAAATTGATGCAAACTATGCATGATCATATCACAAAAGCTTCAAATAGTGTTGCAGACTCAAATAAGCTCACCCTTATCATCAATAAGGATGCTGCTTTCCATTACTCTCCTGCATTAGAAATCACTACAAAAATTATCGAAGAACTCGATAAAAAATTTGAGAAAGACTCCACTCTATCTGCAGTAACTGAGAAGAAAGAAAATATCGCCAAAAATTAATTAGCCACAGTAATGGGTCCAAGTATGGCAAAAAAAATGAATTTGAGAGAGCTTGCAAAAGCTCTCTCTTGTGAGATGCGGGGAGACCCAGAATGGATCATTGAGGGTGTTAATGATCTCAAAAATGCAACTCCTCACGACGTCTCTTTTTTTGCCAATGAGGCTTATCGGAAAGATTTTGAGTCGAGCCAGGCAGGAGCGATTTGTGTAAAAGAGGAAAATGGTCTCGCGAAAGACCGAAATTACCTTATCGGGAAGCATCCCGCCGCTCTTTTTCAGGCATTGATCGAGCTCCTTTGCCACGATGCCTCTGTTTCAGGATTTAAAGGTATCCACCCCACTGCAGTCATTCATGAAACCGTTTCTATAGGCCAAAATGTTTCGGTAGGACCCCATGCTGTCATTGATCGGGATGTGATCATCGGTGATGAGACCATTATTTCTCCTCATGTATCGATTGGACCTGAAGTGAAAATTGGCAACAATTGCCTACTTCATCCCCATGTTGTCGTTCGAGAAGCTTGCATCCTTGGAAATCGGGTCATCTTGCAACCTGGGGTTGTCATCGGCGGTTGTGGTTATGGATATGTACAAAACGAGAGAAATGAAAGCATTAAGCTTTCCCATAGAGGCAATGTAGTCCTTGAAGATGACGTCGAGGTGGGGGCCAACACAACGATAGACCGCGGCCATTTTAAGTCGACTAGGGTAAAGAAAGGGGCCAAAATTGATAATCTGGTAATGCTTGCCCATAACACTGAGATCGGCCAAAACACTTTAGTCATTGCCCAAGCAGGCATCGCTGGTTCAACAGTTGTTGGGAATAATTGTATTATTGCGGCTCAAGCTGGAATAGTCGGGCATCTTAAGATCGCTGACCAAGTGATCATTGGAGCACAATCCGGAGTCGGTAAATCGATAAAAGAAAAAGGCTTCTACGGCAGCGGATGGACAATTGTTCCAATTGAAGAATACCGTAGAAGAGTTGCTCATGTAAACCGTTTAGATAAGTATGTCGAACAAATTAAGGCTTTACAGAAGAGAATTACGACGCTTGAGAAAGAGATTTCTTGCCAACTACCCAACTCTTGACTATGGTGAAGTTGTACAAGAGATGCGACTCCATAAGGATTTGAAACTATAATGCTGACCCATCTTTATAAAAGCGAGAGCGAAGAAAAGTTTCATGCCATTGAAACACCGATAGATGATTCCTGGATTCACGTCGAACATGCTACGATGAGCGAAATCAAACACATATCTGAAGTGCTTGATCTTGAAATTAGCGACATCGCAGACGCCCTTGATATGATGGAAATCGCTCGTATCGAACGGATTGAGAAAGACGCTTTCGTCGTCTATGTCAGATTCCCCTACCGGCAAGAAGTCGGTCTTTATACCGCGACACTCACTATTATCCTATCTAGTTCCCACATTACGACGATTTGCCCTACTTCTTGCCACATCATCCAAAAGATGCTCTCCCAAACTTCAGCAATTGCTACACGAATGCGCTCTAAGCTTTTGATCGAGATTCTCATGCGAATCGTACAAGAATATACCCTTGCGATTAAACGAGTTAGAGCTGAAGTGATCAATCAAGAGAAAGATATTAGTACGATGTCTGACGATGAAATCACTGAACTGACCCGGAAAGAAGAGAACTTGAACCAGTCGCTCAATTCGCTCCAACCACTGAAAGAGGTTATTGAAGAGCTCTTATCAGGAAGATTTACAATACTCTACGAAAAAGATCAGGAACAGCTTGAGGACCTTCTACTTGCGACAGAACAATCAGAAGATTTATGCCGCCTTTCACTAAGAATTATCTCCTCACTGAGAAATTCGGTCCAAGTAATCATGACCAATCAGTTTAACAAGACGATTAAGCTCTTGACGGCTCTGACGATTATCCTCAACTTGCCAACAACCATCTCATCTATTTACGGGATGAACGTCTCCCTCCCCTTCGAAGGAAGTCCCTGGGCCTTTGGCATCATCATGGGATTTATCCTCCTCACCTCAATTGGCGCCTTTTTCTTCTTCCAGAGAAGAAAATGGCTATGAAGTACCTTCAGTCTCAGGTCTAGGAAAAGCTCTCTGTAATTCATGCTGCGTTAGAGTCACGTCTTTACCTTGCCTTGCTAATGTAGCCAAAGTAACCAAAAATCGCTCTTTTTCAAGAGTCAAACTTGGCTCTTTTAAAGCTGTCCTCCACTCGGCCATAGTAGACTCATATGCTCTTATATCAAGTTCTAATTGAACTTGCACTTCACGTAACACTTCTATATCTGCGCTCAATTTATGATTGTCTTCTCTGAAATTCCTATTCTCTTGCTCTAACACTGCCATTTGTCTTCGAATATCAGCAGTTCGCTCTTCTGCAAGCCTTTGGGCGAAAATCTGCAGCACTTCTCCTTGATTACCTTGCTGTATAGCTTGCGTTAGGTGCTGAAACTCCCCCTCTAATACCATCACTCGGTCCGAAGCGGTTGTCTTGTCTTTATCGGCTCTCTCCTGTGAAATTTTAGACTGCTTCAACTCTTCTTTAACTCTAAAATATTTTCTACGTGCTGTATCTTCTGTCATTGGACCTTCAATTTCAAGAAAAGGTTTTCTGCACCCCTCAACCACATAGCCTCCAAGGAAAATAAAGGGCAAACAGAGACTGACCCATGAGTAGTAAAGAGACGATTTTGAACATTCTATAAAAACTTTTTTCGATTCTTCGCTTTTGGCAACCTCACCGATGGCACAACCCATTGAAGAAAAAATTCTTGTTACAGCAATGATCCACAAAGACAATGTTTGAAAAAAATACGAGACAAAGTCACCAAAACTCTTTAAAGGATCAGTAAGACCTATTTGATGAAATTTTTCAAATAAACCTACATCCTCTTCGACTAAAGATGGCATTGGATTGTAAATTAATGTTTGTACAATTCCATCCTGAACCTGCATAAACCTACTCCGCTAATTAAGATAGAGTAGATTTTATCAAGAGAAGCATTAAACAAGCAAGCTAGCAGGTTGTTCTAGATATCTTTTGCATGTGTGAAGGAATTGAGCTCCTTCTGCGCCATCGATGACCCGGTGGTCGCAAGAAACGGTCAAATAGAGGACATGCCCCCCTTTCACCATCCCGTCTTCAACAATCGCTTTTTCCTTGATTCCTCCTATACAGAGAATCGCTGCCTGAGGAGGATTAATTACCCCTTGAAATGAATGGATTCCAAACATACCCAAATTCGAGACGGTGAAAGACCCCCCTTGATACTCTTCAGGAGCGAGGCGATTTTCCTTTGCTTTTTTAGCAAGTTCCTTAGCTTCCTGGCTTAGCTGTGCAAGATCTTTGTGATCAGCATGAAAGATGATAGGAGTAATTAAGCCATCAGGAATGCTGACAGCAAGGGAAATATCAACCGTTTTGAAGCGAATGATTTTATTTTTTTTTGAATCATAGCCGCTATTAATTTCTGGATGCCGTTTTAAAGCAAGAGCCGTAGCACGTAAAATGAAGTCGTTATAGGTGACTTTCATCCCCATCTCTTTGAGTTGTTCTCGAAGATCGATTAAACGATCGGCACGGACCTCTTCGGTAATGTAGTAGTGAGGAATTGTCATCTTTGAGGCTTGCAATCTCTCTGCAATCACTCTTCTAATATTCGAAAGATCTTCTTCCTCATAAGTTCCAGGTGGGAGTGTCGGGTGTCCTTCTCCGTAAGAGATCAATCCTGCCTTTTGAGCCCCTTCAAGATCCTTTACAACAATGCGTCCCCCTGGCCCTGATCCACGAACTGAGGCAAGATCCAAACCCTGCTCTTTTGCCACACGCTTGGCCAGTGGAGAGGCGTTTGTTCCACTAAACTGATCCCTCTCAGGAAGTTTATACCCTGTGCGAGGTGGTGCTGGCTCAAATGTCATGACATTCATTGCTGCCCCTTTATTCGCTGTTTTGATCTCTTCCTGGGACTTTTCCTCTTCTTTTACTGCCATTTTTTTAAGATTTGGCTCTTCAGGTTGGTAATGAGTGATATCTTCAGTCGCGTTCTCTGTCAAAACTGCAATCGCCTGATTGACAACAGCTTTAGCGCCCTCTCCTGCAAGAATCTTTCTTAAATATCCATCATCTGCAGATTGATATTCAACAGTCGACTTGTCAGTAGTAATTTCACAAATTGCCTCACCTGCTGAAATTCGATCACCCTCCTTCTTGAGCCACTTTGCGATGACTCCTTCTTGCATAGTAGGTGACAATGCGGGCATTGTGAGTGTGATGGCCATTTCAAGCTCCTTTTAGAGACTGCTCGAGTGCTCTAAGAATCCGTTTCGTATTAGGAATCGATTCTTCTTCCAGCACTGGGGAGTATGGCAGAGGTGTTTCTTTTTGGCAAACTCGTTCTATAGGAGCATCAAGATAGCCAAAACAGTGCTTTTGAATTTCGAAGGCAACTTCACTTGAGATTCCTGTAAAATAGTGCCCCTCTTCGACGAGAACAGCCCGTTTTGTTTTACGCACAGATCTTGCAATCATCCCTATATCAAGAGGTTTAATCGTCCTTAGATCGATCACCTCAACTTTGACCCCTTTTTTTGCCATCACATCAGCCGCCTCTATGGCAAAAACAACCATCCGACCATGAGCAACCAAAGTCACATCAGACCCTTCTCTCAAAAGCCTTCCCTCTCCAATCGAGACAAGATACTCTTCAGTTGGAATCTTTTGTTTCAATCCATACATCAGCTCATTTTCTAAAACCAAGACAGGATCAGGATCACGGATCGCTGACTTCAAAAGCCCTTTGGCATCGTAAGCATTCGAAGGTGCCACAATTTTACAACCAGGAAAAAGGCCATAGAGCGCTTCTACACAGTGAGAATGTTGGCAAGAGACACGCGCAGCAGCCCCATTAGGACCACGAAACACAATAGGCACATGAAAACGATCCCCTGACATGTAACGCATCTTAAACGCATTATTGACAATTTGATCGAAGGCAACAAAAGAAAAGTTAAAACTCATAAATTCGACAATTGGCCTCAAACCGGTCAATGCAGCCCCGACTGCAAGCCCGCTAAAACCCGCTTCTGTAATGGGTGTGTCGATGACTCGTTTAGGCCCCCATTTGTCTAAGAGACCTTTAGTAACTTTGTAGGCGCCGTTGTACTCAGCAACTTCTTCCCCAAGAATAAAAACACGATCATCCCTTGTCATCTCTTCATCGATTGCCTGTCTTAAGGCTTCCCGAATGTCGATCTCTTGTTCAGCCACCCAAGACCCCCTCACCCAAAGAAGAAGGATCTGGCCACAGACTTTCGTCAGCAAATTTCATCGCGTCCAAGACAACTTCCTTACATTCCTTATTCAACGCTTCTATCTCTTCATCGTTGATCCATTTTCGATCTTTTAATGAGTCACCTAGTATACGCAAAGGATCGATCTCTTTGTGCTTTTCTACCTCTTCCTTAGAACGATAAAGACCTGCATCTGAAATTGAATGCCCTTTGTATCGATAAGTGACCGCCTCAATGATTACAGGGCGACTTGTATTTTTTACCACCTGAGCCACTTCCTTGAAAAGAGCATAACACTGACCAAAATCCATCCCATTGACAGTGTAGGAATTGACCCCATAAGCTTTGGCAACATTTTCCCCAATCGGTAAGTTTGCCACTCCCCTCTCTTGCGCCGTCCCCATTGAATAGTGATTGTTTTCGATCACGACAACTAAAGGCAAATCCCATAGAGCAGCCAAATTCATCGACTCGCCAAAAGTCCCCATCATAATTGATCCGTCACCCCCAAAACAGACCGCTACTTCATCTTTAATGTTGCGGTATTTAAGAGAAAAGGCAAGCCCCGCTCCGATAGGCCACTGGCCCCCTACAATTCCGTGTCCACCATACATGTTATCTGCAAAAAAGTGCATTGAACCACCGCGCCCCTTTGCATTTCCATTAGCTTTACCATAAAGTTCGCACATTCCCTCTCTAGGCGTCATTCCCAAGAGCAAAGCGAGTGCATGACAACGATAAGTGGTGACCCACAAATTTTTTTTGGCTCCAAAAGCGTGCACGGCAGCTGTTTGTATCGCCTCTTGTCCTGTATATTCGTGGTAAAATCCCCAGACTTTTCCTGTCTGATAGGCTTGTCCACCTCGAAGTTCGAAGTTTCGAATGAGCATCATCTCACGAAGAGCTTGAAGACATTGCTCCTTACCTAACTCGTCGATACCTTTTTGCCCATCTACGAAAGTGAAGTGGTAGTTTGGCTTGCAGCGCCTTTGATCCATATCCCATCTACGATTAAAATCATGTATTTTACCTAATTAGGGCATATCGGAAAAGAATTTCTTTTGCTATGGAAAAATTTCACTTTGTTTGCTATCTTCCTCCCTGTTATGGCAAAAAGACCCATCTACTATGATACCGAAACGACCGGTGTTAAACCAGGAAAAGACAGAATCATCGAGATTGCTGCTTTCGACCCTGTTAAAAACACCACATTTTGTTCCTTCGTAAACCCCCAAATGCCTATACCTGAAGAGTCCACACAAATTTGCGGCATTACCGATGAGATGGTCAAAGATGCTAACACTTACGCCGAAGTTGGAAAAGAATTCTACAAGTTTTGTCAAGGCGATGTAGTTCTCATTGCCCACAACAACGATGCATTCGATTTTCACTTTTTAACACTTGAAGCCCAACGAGTTAGCATACAACCTCCCACATTTTCCTTCATAGACAGCCTCAAATGGGCAAGAAAATATCGCCCCGATCTACCTCGCCACTCTCTTCAATACCTACGGGAAATTTACAACATTGAAAAAAACAACGCTCATCGTGCCCTAGACGATGTAATGGTTCTATACAAGATCTTTTCTCAAATGATTGGAGACCTTACAATGGAACAAATTGCCCATCTTCTCTATACACAACAAAAGGCGATCTCTCAAATGCCGTTTGGCAAGCACCGTGGTGAACCTTTAAACAAGGTCCCTAAGAACTATCTCAAATGGCTCGCCCAATCAGGCGCCCTCGACAAACCAGAGAATACGGAGCTCCGCGACACGCTGATCTCCAAGGGCTTATTGTAAATTAGACCTTTGCTAGATCGAGTCTTGAAGCTGTCCACATTGCCGTGAAAATATCACATGAATTAAGAAGCTCACTCTTAGTGCCTTCTGCAATTTTTTCCCCTTTTTCGATCACGATGATTTTATCGGCATACTCGATAGTAGAGAGGCGGTGTGCAACGACGATTTGTGTCAACTTGCCATGCAATTGTTGAATTGCCTGCTTAATTTTTTGTTCACTGACAGCGTCCAATGAAGAAGTCGCCTCATCTAGGACAAGTATCGGGGCATTTTTTACTAATGCGCGTGCAATAGCAACTCGTTGTTGTTGCCCCACGGAGAGATTTTTTCCCCCTTCTGCCAGTATCGAATCGTATTTCTGTGGAAGCTCATCGATAAATTCATGAGCATGAGCTAAGATCGCCGCTGCTTGAACTTGTTCTAGAGGCAAATCCAAACCAAAGCTGATGTTTGTTCTTACTGTCTCATTAAATAAAAAGGGTGATTGAGGAACAAAAGACAACATCTCGCGAAGAGACGCTTGGGTGATGTGTGATAGAGGAATACCGTCGAAAAAAATGTGTCCCCTTTCAATTTCATAAAGACGAGGGATCAAAGATAAAATCGTTGATTTCCCCGATCCTGTCGTCCCTACTATTGCTACCGTCTCACCTTTGTTCACGGTAAAGCTTACATCTTTTAATACCCATTCATCGCAATAGCGGAACCAGACTCGGTCAAAAATAATCGAATGCCTAAATTCCTTGATATCGATAGCATCTTCAGAATCGGTGATCTTAGGCTTTAAAGATAGGACATCGAACATCCTTTCAGCAGCCACTACCCCCTTTTGAATATTGGCATTTTCTTCTGAGAACTTCTTAACAGGTTCGTAGAGCAAATGAAGTAATCCGCAAAAGACGATCAAATCGGCCAACGGGACATGCATCCAATACAATCCCACAAATAAGACACCAACAAGACAACTCATCGTCACAAAATGCAGTATTGGTCTTGTCAACATATCATATCGGCTAGTCTTGACCTCAAGACTTTCCATATAATCATTCTGTTCGCAATACTTCCCAAAAGTAAACTTTTCCATCGCAAAAATCTTGACCGTCTCAATTCCATTTAGAAAATCGATCAAAATGGCGGCAAATTTTTCTTGGTTTCTTTGTAGGCGCCTTGTGATTTGCCTGACCCTTTGAGTCAAAATTCGAATAGGAATTAAAATCAAAGGAATCGCCAAAAAAATGATCAAACTCAATTTCCATGAAAGAATAAAGCAAATGCTCAAGGTCGTCAAAATCTTAAATGGAGTTTGGAAATAATTGATAATCATTGAATTGATCGAAAGTGCGATCTGATTTGAGTCGGCCATTACACGGGTTGATAGAGAGCCAATATTGAATTTTTGATAAAAATCCATCGAAAGAGACTGAATATGACGAAAATACTTTTGTCTCAAATCACGACTCACCTTAATGGCTAATATCTGGGTGCAATAGCGACTATAAAATAAAAATATCGCCTTAAAAATCCCCACAAATAAAAGCATCATGATGGCGACTTGAAAAGAAGAGACATTTTTGATGTAGACTAATTTGAGACGATCGAGAAACTTATTGATCAGATTGACCTTTTTTCGCTTACTCATGTACTGAGTTGTGTCTCGCTTTGTGACATAGTTTTTATCATCCTTGTCCAAAAGCTTCCACACTGAATCAACTTCTTCTCGTGTAACTCTATCCCCATTTCCGAAGAGGGAAAAGAAGTCAGCCCCATTGTTCATGATCATCCCGATCGTGATCATCTCGACTTGATCGGCAATATTGGTTCCAATAAGCGTGAATACTGCAAAGAAGAACCAAAAAAATCTCCGCTTTGCCTGAACGACTGCACTAAATAATAAGCCCATAAGGGATCATGATGAACAAAAAGACGAAAAAAGTCTAGATCAACTTGGGTTCATTGATCGACAGCTCTTCAACCACACCAAGTCTGCGGAACTTTTCGTACCGATTTTGCAATAGTTGATCGAGCGGAATCGACCTTAGCGACTTCTCTTGTCTTAGAATGAATTCTTTTACCCCTTGATAGACAACAGAAGGATTCAAGTGAGCACCTCCTAAAGGCTCTGCGATGATTTCATCGACAACGCCCACCTCTTTGAGATACTCTGATTGGACTTTCAATACTTCAGTCACCTTTTCATGTTGTTTCGCGTCCTTAAACAAGATCATTGCACACCCTTCAGGAGAGATCACCGAATAGTATGCATGTTCGAGCATTCCAAAAACATCTCCGACTCCAATTCCCAAGGCACCCCCAGAGGCTCCTTCTCCAATTAAGGTACAAATTATCGGAGTTCTCAATTCGGACATTTTCATCAGATTCGTTGCAATGGCAGCCCCTTGACCCCGCTCCTCGGCAGCAAGCCCGCAATAGGCGCCGGGCGTATCAATAAGACAAACGACCGGGATCGAGTATTTTTCTCCCATCTGCATCAATCTAAGAGCTTTTCGATAACCCTCAGGATGACACATTCCAAAATTTCTCTTAATCCGCGACTCTGTATCATTACCTTTTTCCTGAGCAATGATGATAAAGCGTCTTCCCCCGATGTAGCAAAGCCCACCAATTATGGCAGGGTCATCTCCAAAAAGTCGATCCCCATGCAATTCGGTAAATGAATCGGTAATCCTCTGAATATAATCAACAGAACGGGGCCTTTGGGGGTGTCTGCAAATTTGCATCCTTTCCCAAGGGGTCATTTCTCTAATCAACTTTGTCGGTTCTTCTTGTTCTCTCATCCCACCACCTTCAACCCAAAACTCAGGTTAATCTAGTTTTTTTTCAACTGACATCGGGTAAACAACAGAAGAGCGATCCTTCACCACTTCGACGATTGTCGGCTTGGTAATGACAATCGCAAAGAGTTCTTCAATATCATCTTTTTTCAATCGTAGACACCCATCGCTATTTCTTCCCCCAACCCCATCTTTTGCCTCAATCAGAATATCGCCTTCTTTATCATAGATGCAAGGCACCCCGTGAAATCCATACCCCTTGGCACTGTCAGAGCAATTCTCGATCTCCTCTTCAAAAGGGAGCCATCTTGTTCCGAAAACCTCTATCATATGGGTCTTCTGATTTTGATAATAATGCTCTATGCCCGGCTTATAAATTGCTACCTTTCCTCCGAGCTTATACTTCCCAATTGGAGTCAAGCTCCCTGAAGGGGAAAGAGGGTCATCTCTTCCAACCCCTATTTGATACGACTTAACAAACACCCTTTCATCAAGATCCTTGTCCAAATAGTAAAAATCGAGGGTACAAGTCGACAAATCGACGAGTAGGTAAAATTCAACGTTCTTATCTTTTTTAAAGACATTAAACTTATCGCCTGGAGAGACCCTTTGTGTCTCATAATCAAGATTTCCATTCAAAGATCTGGCGATAAAATGTCTTGAGGTTTCAAAATATGATGCATAATCGGCTATCCAAGCAGGCCTTCCCTTAAGCCAGGGAACTCGACTCGTATAAGTAATTGTCTCAACAATCGGAAATTTATCTATCCCTTTAGAAAAAAACCCTCTAATCTTATCAGCTCGATTTTCAATAGGACCAACCCCTCTGTCGATATCTCTTTTCTCCTCTAACTTGGGTTTAGCCTCCGGCACTGGGACCCTCTTGGGTAACATCCTCTCTTCAATAGAATTAGTGGCCATTTTGTGATTTTGATTCTTTTTAAGGAGCGACATAACTCCTATCCCTACAAATACCACCAGCGTAAACAAAATAAACTTTCTTGAACTTGTCATAATTCCCCTAACTGATCAGACCTTGATCAGGTGTCCAGATTAAATAAGCAGCCTAAGAAAAATCAAGCAATTTTTAATATATTTCCGGATTAAGTATACAACGAACTCTGAATAATTCCAAGGTCTCAAGCGAGTGTTTTAACGAATTGAAGGTGCATCCTCTTGGAAAAATCTTCTGGCTCGAAAGAGATTAAAAAATTTGCTCCCCAAAAGTACTCTTCTCCAGCCAAAGGAATCACTTGACAGGTCATCTTGCTCTCTAAATAAAGTTTGATATGTTCGCTTCCACTGATCCACTCCATTGAACGTGCCGTCCCATGATATCGCTCAAGCGATCCTCTCCTAACCGTTTTATGATCGACCAAAACAGAGTCACAGATAACAAAGAAAGACTCAGATAGTGTGAGAATTGATGAACCGAAGCCTTCAAAAGCAATAAAAAGATCTATGACTTCTTCCCCTAGTCTCAGATCATGCTCGACCCAAACATCTCTATCTCCTTGAATGCGGCTCCATCCCCTGCAAGAAAATTGTTGCCGATCTTCAACTGTTGAGAAATGCCCCTGTTCTTTTGCAATAAAGTTAATCCCATATTTGTCCATTTCTCCTGGACCGAATACTTGCGGACCAAATGTAATGACTTGCACTTGATCAAACGCCAGTGCTCCTACTCCTGTACCCTTTCCTTCGAAAGAAAGAGCTATATCAGCAAGGGAATTGGTGTAGGAGATGATTGACGAGTTGCTCTCATCTAAACTGATCCGGGGCATATCCAAATCATCCTCATCAACACCTCTTGCCTCATCTTCTCTAAGTAAAAAAGCTGTCATCCATTTTCCTCTCTGGCCAACGGTTTTTGCCAGATTGTTAACCATACGGGGATTTTCATCACACTTCGCCAAATTGCCACTCCTATAAACAAAAACCCTGGTTAAAAAAAGAGGAGTACTAATAAGTACTCCCCATGAATCTAACAAAGAAAAGAATAATTGAAAACTATCTTGAGACTAAACTTTCTTCATTTTCAATGATCAATTTCATTTTCTTTCCTGCAGTAAACTTCACAGCCTGTCTCTCTGGGATTACAATGGCCACTTTTGCATTCTTGGGGTTTCTTCCAATTTTCTTCTTCCGTGTTACAACTTCGAATACACCAAAATCTCTAAATTCAAGTCTATCACCTGATGAAAGTGATTCAGTAATGCCATCAAGGAAAGACTGAATGATTACTCGAACATCATTTGGATGTTGATTTGTTTTTGCTGCAATTTTTGATATCAGCTGTTTTTTTGTACGTGTTGCCATAGAATTAACTCCTTTTTACTTCAAGACAAAGGGTTTTACGATTTTCTCTAATCGTTTTTTTGTTTATGCAATGTTTCTACTTTTAACATTTGTTTTTCATCTCATTAGAAACACTTTTTGAAATTAAAAACAAGAAAGTTTTGAAAAAATCTCTTTAATAGAATCAATAGCTTAAAAAAACGATTAAGAGATGTCTTCACATAGACACTAAGTGAATTACTTCTCCAAGGCATCAAAACCTAGACAGTTCTGATGAGAAGTGATTTTTTCTTACCCGCAGATAGGATCAAATATTCATTTTTTAGAAGGTATGATTTTTCTAGAACAAAATTTTCATCATCAACTTTGTTCCCATTCAGATAGGCACCACCATTTTGGATAAGTCGTCTTGCCTCCGATTTGGAACTAATCAAACCTGATTTAACAGAAACCTCTACGAATGAATGCCCGATGACATCAGCCATTTTTAATTCAATATTGGGCATATTCTTGGCCACTTCATTCAAACTATCCTCATTGAACTCCAACTTTCCAGGAGTAACTGCTGCCGTTGTCTTCAAAGCATTCTCAACACCTTTTTCTCCATGAACTAAGCGCGTCACTTCTTCTGCAAACCTCTTCTGCGCCGATTGTGGATGATAAGACGAGCTCACCATCTCTTTTTCAATGACCTCAATCTCCTCTGTTTCCATAAGAGTCAATGCCCGCATAAATTTAATCACATCTGCATCAGGTGTTCGAATCAAATACTGGTAAAATTCGAATACGGAAAGGTGAGCTTCATCGATCCAGATAGCCCCCTTTTCACTTTTACCGAATTTTTTCCCATCTGATCTAGTCAAGAGAGGATAAGTCAATCCAAATACGGGTCGCCCTTCCATACGTCTTACAAGCTCCGTCCCTGCGGTAATATTTCCGTACTGATCGCTCCCCCCAATCTGAAGAACCACATTGTGTTTCCTTAGGAGATAAACAAAATCATACCCCTGCAGCAATTGGTAACTGAACTCTGTGTAACTCATCCCTTCATCAGAATTTAAACGAGCACGGACACTCTCTTTTCCCATCATCGTCCCTACACGAAATTGCTTACCCACATCCCGCAAAAATTCGATCACATTCATCTTTGCATACCAATCGGCATTGTCGACAAAAATAGGAGCTGTTCTGGGGTCATCGCTAGGAAGAAATCGTTCAATAATACTACGGATGTTTTTCACATTCGCCTTGATTTGCTCCATCGTCAACAAAGGACGTTCTTTGTCTTTCCCTGAAGGATCCCCAATAGCGCCTGTAGCGCCCCCTAGAAGAACGACAGGGCGATGCCCAAACCTTGCAAAATGCATTGCCTGGATCAATCCAACCAAATTCCCAATATGCAACGAGTCGGCTGTCGGGTCTATACCATAATAAAATGCAATAGGAGCCTTCACTGCATCCCTCAACTCGGGATGAGTCATTTGCTCGATCAACTTACGACTTTCGAGAAACTCAATTACATTTGCCATAGCCCGCTCTCCTTTGAGAGGCGATTGTGACAGGAAAAAGAGTTGTCATCAAGGGGTTTTTACAAAGAGGACATTTGCAAACGAAGAAAGTCTCAGCTCTCAAACACTCTACACGAAAAGGTCGCGGCTGATATTGACTGCCAATTTGGCAACTCTACCGCTTGTTTGAGCCGTGTTTTTGTTCTCATCAAACAACGAGATCGTCTTAGTCCGCAAAACCACGCGCTGAGGGGCATGCCTTGCAATCCATCGATGAATTTCAACGGACTTTCTTTCAAGCGCTTGAGGAGTCACCCGTCTTTCGATCGATTCAAGCCGACGCTTAAGTTTTTCCCTTGCCCTTTTTGTCTTTTCGCTCTCTTCAGCAAGACATTTCTTCACCAAAACCTCCAAATTGGGCAAATAAACAATTTTTTTATCAGTTTAATGGTATAGTCTTTTAAGGTAAAGGAAAAATCATTATTATCAATTCTATGGAAGAACTTACACCACAAAATCGACTAATTTTACAAGCCGTTGCAAAAGAAGCCGTTAAGCAAGTTGAAGACGGCATGTTTGTAGGGCTTGGCACAGGCAGAGCCGCCACAGTTTTCATTGAAGAGCTCTTAAAACAAATTGAGGTTAAAAGCCTTAAGATCAAATGTATACCAACTTCCCTCAGATCAAAAGCCCTTATAGAAGGCAAAATCGATTGCCTAGATGAGTCTCTCGTCGACTCCATTGATATTACTTTTGATGGAGCGGATCGTGTTGATTCTAAGTCGCTTTGCTTGATAAAAGGGGGTGGTGGAGCCCTCCTGAGAGAAAAACTTGTCGCAAAAAGATCGGCTAAAAATATGATCCTAATAGATGAGACAAAACTATGTTCCCCTTTACAAGGATTCCCACTCCCTGTCGAGATCGTAGAATTTGGCTATCAAAGCACGATTGACCGTATTTATGGTCTTGGTTATGAAGGAACATTGAGGCGCAAAAGAGGATCTATGGAGATCGTAAGATCAGACAACGGCAACTACATCTTTGATATTACTCTAACGAGTCCTATCCTAGACCCATATGCGACCCACCATCTTCTAAAACAAACGGTCGGCGTCATCGAAACAGGATTGTTTTTAAACACCGTTACAACGGTTTACGTAGGTCAATCGAACGAGAAAGTAAAAATTTTGGAGGCCCATGAGTGAAAAATACCTTCCCGTGACCTTCAGCAAGATCATGCAAGCCAATCATTATACTGTCTTTATTCTTTCGTCTGATTCAAAGCAATTTCCTATTTTTGCAGCCCCAAGCGTGGGAGAAGAGGTCCAAACGATCTTAGCCGACCAAAACATTTCGCGTCCTAAAACTCATGATCTGATCGATTCTATATTCAAAGGACTAGGAATTAACCCGATACAACTGATCTTAGAAGATGTAAAAGACGACATTTATTTTTGCAAACTTTTTTTAGAACAAACAAAAGAAGAGAGTCAAAGCATCCTAGAGATTGACGTACGCCCCTCAGATGGATTGATTATTGTCCTCAAAAATAACCTCCCCATGTTCACCAAACAAGCATTACTTGATAAAGTCCCCGAATTCAGAGAAAGCCTCTAATTTATCTTTAGGAACCTTGAGGGCCCATATCTCTTTATCATCCCTACCGTAAAAGATTAAAAGGTCATCCCCCTCATCGATCAAAGAAGAGGGAAAAATGAATTTTCTTAGCCCTGAGTAAAAAGTATACGACGAAAGCGGCCTCTTTGTCATCCTGGTAATCTTAAAAGGAGGTTCTGCTGAAAACCAATAGGCACCCATGATGTAGGCGTTCTTGTGAGAGTGGCCCAAACAAGTAACCTGGTAAGGAGAGTGAAAGAGGCTCAGATATTCATTCCCAATCTGCACACAAGGAGTCCCCCCTCTGGCAATTCCAAAATCCCAGATCTTTTTCGACTCATTCTCCTCGACCAATTCACAAACCCCTGTATCAATATCAAGCTTCACAATCACATGTGGCTCGATCAAATAGACCAGATAAATTTTCCCTTGGTAGATAAATGGAGACCAATTTTTTTCTACATGGTGAAATTTTTTCCCTTTCACTGTAAATAAAGCACTTTCTTGAAAAGTAAGTATTTTTGCCGTTCCAAATCGATCCGGAAACACCTCGCACATATACATTTTTCGGACATACCCCACCTCTTCTACATAAGCCCTATCGTTGTAGAAAGTAAAATAACGTTCTTGGCACTTAATTAATCGCGGATCATTCGGACTATGCTTGCTCCTTTTGATTCCAGGAGCACTTTCACTTAGATAAATAGGGGCACTCACAACTTGTAAATCGTGGTTAAGTCTGCACAAGCCTAAAGACTTGTTTCGATGCATTGTGATGTGTTTGATTAAGTAATCAAAAAATGAGCGATACTCTGCCCGATAGACCATTAAATACCCATCTTCAGATTTGACTACACCCGGAATCGTCCCTATCTCAAAAAGACCAGGAAGATGGATTTGCTTAGCATCACCCCCTAAATCGACAAAAGCCGATTTAAGCTCTGACGGGAGGATTCGTGCTTGCTTGATGAAAAGTCCATAAACGACATAAATCGAAAAAACAAGAGCCAACGAGAGAAAAAATCGTCTAAACAACGACTTAGTACTCCATGTAGAATTTCTTACGAGATAGCTCAATGAGCGCTTCAACACACTCCTCGGCATCATCTCCCTCAGCTTCTATCGAAATTTTCGCTCCCCGAATGGCCGCCAACATTAAAATACCCAAAAGAGATTTAGCATTGACTGAAAGATCCTGGTAATGAAGCGTAACATGTGACTTAAAACCAGTTACACATTTAACCAACTCTGTGGCGGGCCGCGTATGAAGCCCCTTATCATTTAAAACTACAAAGACACTCTTGACTTTCTGTTTCTGAATCATTGTACCTCATAGAGATGTTCACGGTATTTTATACTCAACTAATTTCTTTTTCTAGTTTTTTTACAAGATCATCAAAATGGGTGATTAAGCTCTCTATGGCCAATGGAGAAGCCATATCGACCCCCGCCCGTTTCAAAGTTGGGATCGGATAGTCAGATCCTCCTGATGCTAGAAAATTGAGGTAGTCATGATTTCCTCTTGTTTTCACATCTTCCACTAAGGCCCTGGCTGCTGCAATTCCTGTAGCATATTGATAAACGTAAAAATTGTAATAAAAATGAGGCACACGCATAAATTCTACATACAATTCAGGGTCGATTACAAGCTCAGGTCCAAAATAGTCCCGATTTAAATCTGCATAGATTTTCTTGAGAAGCTCCTTCGTCAAAGGCTGATCTTGCTCGGCAATCTCATGGATTCTGAGCTCAAACTCGGCAAACATCGTCTGTCTAAAGAATGTTGAACGAATCGAATCGATCTCTTGATTGAGAAGGTAGATTTTCTCTTGTTTTGTTTTTGCATGCTTCATGAGATACTCAGCTGTCAATTGCTCGTGGAAAGTCGATGCAACCTCAGCCACAAAGATCGGATAACTTGACTCATGGTAGAGCTGTTTTCGGTTAGACAGAAGAGTATTCATGCTGTGACCCGCCTCATGCGAGAGAGTCATTAAGTCATTGAGCCTCTCTTGGTAGTTAAGCAATATATAAGGCATACTATCGTAACAGCCGCTTGAGTAAGCGCCCGATCTCTTTCCCTTGCTCTCATAGACATCAACCCAACGATCTTCACAAATTCCCTTACGAAGAATTTCTTGATACTCTTTTCCCAACAAGGCCACTGAATTGACTGTGATTTCACAAGCTTCTTCATAGGGAAACTTCATTTCTATGTCTTTAACCATAGGTACCGACAAATCCCAATAGTGGATTTGATCAAGCTCTAAAATCTTTTTTCGTAAACGGACGTAACGGTGAAGAACATCGATTCTTTTTCTCGTAGTCGCAATCAGATTTTTATAGACCTCGACAGGAATTTGATAACGCTTGATAGCTGCCTCTACGCAAGAGCCATATCCCCTCACTTTCGCAGTAAAGATATGATTTTGGACCTGGCCTGCAATCAGGGC
>CAYZDL010000015.1:1648-40702 GCA_964477345.1 uncultured bacterium | reverse complement strand
AGAATTGTGCGACTATTCGACTCTCACCTTCAATATGGGCGATTGTTTTTGCGTCCTCGAATCAAGTTGGTTGTATCCTTACAAACTGCGCCAGATTGAGATACTCTCTGAGTTTGGACAGTATCGGGGAAATCTTTTCGAGCAAACTCTTCTCTTTTGCAATAAAGGTGGCGAGGAAGTTTCAGTTGCTGTTGAAAATCAGGCTCCTCTTGAAGGTGAACATGAACATTTTCTCTCATGTATTGAAAATAGATCTTGTCCAGGTGTTACTGTACAAGACTCTATAAATACCCTTCAGTTTTTCCAGTAATTCTTTTAGCAGGAGTTTGCTATGCAGCCAACCACCCTATCTATTTATCCTTGGGAAGAAGTCGATCAATTTGATGAAATCCTCTACCACAAGTTTGATGGTGTTGCAAAAATCACGATCAATCGACCCCATGTGAGAAATGCTTTCACACCTCATACCGTAGAAGAAATGCGACATGCCCTTTATGATGCAAGACTCGATGATACTATTGGAGTGATCATTTTGACTGGAGCTGGAAATTTAGCTTTCTGCTCTGGTGGAGATCAAACTATACGTGGAGAAGCTGGATATAAAGGTGACGATGGAAAGGATTTTCTCAACGTTCTTGATCTTCAAAGGGAGATTAGAACTTGTCCAAAACCTGTAATTGCTATGGTTGCCGGTTATGCCATTGGTGGAGGCCATGTTCTCCATGTTATCTGCGATCTTACAATTGCGAGCCAAAATGCAATCTTTGGTCAAGTGGGTCCCAAAGTCGGCTCCTTTGATGGTGGTTTTGGCTCAAGCTACTTAGCCAGAATAGTCGGGCAAAAAAAGGCGCGTGAAATCTGGTTTCTCTGTCGACAATACTCTGCTCACGAAGCCCTAGAAATGGGATTAGTCAATGCTGTTGTTCCCCTCGATAACCTAGAAGAGACAACTATGCAATGGGCTCAGCAAATGCTAAACCACTCCCCCCTTGCTCTTCGATGTATAAAAGCCGCCATGAATGCTGATTGCGACGGTCAGACAGGCCTTCAACAGCTAGCGGGAGATGCTACAATGCTCTACTACATGACTGAAGAAGCACAAGAGGGGCGAAATGCTTTTCTTGAAAAGAGAAAACCCAACTTTCAAAAGTTTCCCAAAAGAGCTTAGGAGGGTCAATGAGCTCGCTAAAAGTTTGGATTAAAGCTGCAAGACCAAAAACCCTGCCGTTTGGCATGGCCCCAGCTTGCGTAGGATCTACATTGAGCTACCATTACGGGTTTTTTTCTTGGTCAATATTTCTTCTTTGTCTCTTTTCTGCTCTATTCCTCCAAATAGGAGCAAATTTTGCCAATGATGTATTTGACTACGAAAATGGGGCTGATCTACAAAATCGAATAGGGCCTGATCGTGCGGTAGCCTCAGGCACTATGAGCTCTAATATGATGAAGGCCGGAATGATCGTTGTTTTTGCTGTTGCGTTTCTATTTGCCTTCCCTCTAATCATCAAAGAAGGGTCTATGTTGGCTCTTATTTTCTTATGTGTCGTATTGATTGCCATTAGCTATTCGGGTGGCCCCTTCCCTTTAGCCTATCTTGGTCTCGGTGAATTGACTAATTTAATTTTCATGGCTGGCTTACCGACGCTGATGATGTTCTATATGCAAACTCACCAATTTTCTTTTGCTGCATTTTGGCTCGGAATTTGCATAGGGGGCTTAACTTCGGCTGTCATGTGCATGAATAATTTACGCGATGAAATCACTGATAGAGAGTCTAATAAAGGAACTCTAGTAGTACGATTTGGACAAACTTTTGGAAAATATGAATTTGCTTTTTTAACCCTCTACCCTTTTATTCTCCCCTGGGTAATCATCTACTTCTTCTCTTTACCTATTGAAATTGGGGGTGTTAGCCTATTAATTTTTCCTGCCATTCATTTAGTTCGAGTCACTTTTTCAGCAGTCACACCTCAAGACTTCATGGCGATTTTTAGTCAGGTAGCCCTTCTTGCTCTCTTTTACATTATTGTCCTCTCGTATGGATTATTGATATGAGGATCACCGATTTTACCGTTCGACTCTCTCTTCGAAAATTGAAAGATTTTGGAGTCAGAAAGAGCTTAGTAATTTGTTTAAAAGATGACCACGACCGTTCAGGCTTTGGTGAAATCGCTCCAATTTCAGGGAGAAGCATTGAAACATTTGACGAAACTCTCTCAATTGCTCGAGAAATGGGACGTCGTTTACTCAATGGAGATTCCTACTTTCCTCCCCTCTCTCCATCACTCTTGTTTGGATTTTCCTCAGCGCTTCTCGATTTAACAGAAAAGCCTACCCTGACCTCATTTAAGAAAACCCACCTCTCCTTTGAAAATGAATCACCTCTCCCTGGTGTTGAACATGTGAAAATCAAAGCCTCTTCATCCTTCGAAGAGACCGAAAACCGGATCCGGGAATGGCTAAATGTTGGTGCAGCCGTTAGAGTCGATCTGAATGAAAAATGGGACATCCATGAGACGATTGCCTTTGCCAATCGGTTTGACAAAGGAGATCTTCTCTATATAGAAGATCCAGTCCCCTTTCGAACACTAGACTATTTTGCAAGCAAGACTCATCACCCTATTGCCATTGATAAAACCCTAGGAATTGCCCCCTTCGAAATGATTTTGACAAAAGATTATGTAACCCATTTGATCCTTAAACCGACATTGATTGGGGGAAAAAAGCAATGCAGGGAGATTGCTGAAAAAGCTGAAAAAATGGGAAAACAGATCGTCTACTCTTCTACTTATGAAGGAGCTATTGGTCTTTCGCACGTAGTTAGAATGGGGGGATCACAACCATTTGGCGTCGACACTCTAAAACGTTTTGAAGACTTTCGATTCCCTGAAGAAGATCTATTTGAGCAAGGAGAATTGTGTGACTACCTGTCTTATTTTGAATGCATGCAAAACATTCCCCAATGAAATTGCGATTTATTCAGATGAGGGAACTTTCACCTATAAAGAACTCAATGAATTGATCGATGAGAATGACCGAATTGACCAGATTTTTTATGCTGATCTAACAATTTCAACTATCGTTCATATTTTTTCACTCTTAAGAAAAGGAAAAGTGGCTCTTCCTATCTCTTTAAGAGAACCATTTCTTCCCCAAATCGATTTAAGCCAGATTCCAAGGGGGGTCAACACCCTTATCTCGACCTCGGGAACGATGGCAAAACCTAAACTTGCGATGCACAGCCTAGAACAACATATTTTCTCAGCCCTTCATCCCCACCCTGATTTTGCCTTAAAACAACCTGATTCCTACCTTCTTTCTCTTCCCCTAAATCACATTGGTGGCCTTGCCATCCTCTTTCGGGTCTTTTCTGCTGGCGCATCATTGATTCTTGGAGAGGTTAACAAACACCGAGCGACACACATTTCTTTTGTTCCTACCCAACTAAAACGTTTTCTCGCGCTAAAGCAATCTCTTTCTTTTCCTCACCTAAAAGGAATACTCCTAGGCGGCGCCCCTATTCCTAAAAAATTGTGCGATGAGGCCTACGATCACAATATCCCACTATTAATCACCTACGGAATGACTGAAACCTCTTCTCAATTTGCCACAGCACCCTATAAAAAAGAAGAAGGTGTCCATGTAGGAAAACCCCTTGAAGGACGAGAACTTAAGATCGATGAACACAGCGTTCTTTGGGTAAAAGGAAAAACCCTCTTTCAAGGCTACTTTGGCCCAACTTCCCCTTTCAAGGATGGTTGGTTCAGAACTGGTGATTTGGGTAGAGTAGGCAAATACGGACTAGAAATATTAGGAAGACACGATAGGGTGATTATCTCAGGAGGTGAAAACATCTCCCTCGATGAGCTTGAGACAGAGTTTCTGAGCATTGCTCAAGTAAGTGACGTGACACTTTCACAACGTCCATGCGACGAATTTGGAACAAGACCCGTTGTCCATCTCTCTCTTACAGCCCCCCTTGAAGTAGAGACAATTATTGATCTATTAGAAAGACGTTTACCCCGTTTTAAGATCCCTAAAAGCTCAGATATTCACATTCTTATTTAGTAGGATCTTCGATCCCGTATTTTTACAAAGGGCAACATGTGTCAACGTTACTTGAGCTACTATTAACTCTTTGGCAGTAATCTTGTAAGTAGCCCTCAACGAAGAATTTCCTGTTTCTAACCCCTCCATTTCAATGAGAATTTCATCCCCTGCTTTGATTTGAGAGGAAAAGCTCCCCTTGGCATCTACAATAGGAAAGAGATGGGTGATGTTTCTGTCCAATAGGTATTGCTCGAATAGTTCGCATGCGTATTTAAAAATGTTAGTAAAGTACACAATCCCTGTGGCATCGGTCTCTGAAAGCCTAACGATTCTAGTTTGTTTTACAATCATGAATTAATTTTATGTAAAACCTGTTTTTTGTAACACTCTATTCTTTAAATCCTGCCACTAAACCAATTGATTTTTTTCCCATGATAGAGAGAATTTTTCAGATGAGAACTGATTGTGAAAAAACCTACACTCTCCTATAATCACAAACTTCTCAAAAGCTCAAAGTAGTGAGAATCTATGACAAAAAAGGGTTGTAATCGTTCAGCTTCAAAGCCTGCCACCTCAGGGGAGTCTAGCTTTCACCCGCTTTTGTTTGATCAAGAAAATTATAATCATGCCGACTTTCTTTTAAGAGAGGGTCAAAAAAAACTTGCACAGGGTGATGTTGAAGGAATTAAACTTTTTTCTTTAGCCTCTACACTTGAACCCGAGAACGCCGAATTATTCTATGAACAAGGGCTTGCCCTTTTTCGCTTTGGCCAAGAGACTTCTACAAAGAAAATCCTCCTCCTAGCCAATAAACATTTTAAAAAAGCTGTAATAATCAATCCTGAAATGGCTGTTGCTTGGGCAGCGTGGGGTAAATCTCTCTTCACACTTGGTGGTCTATTCAAAGAGTTTCATTTCTTCCTCGAATCGAAAGAACGGTACCTCAAAGCTATAAAGCTTGCAAATGTCTCCTCAGGCCTTGCTTCAGCCCAAATTTCTTGGGATTTTGGCCAGGTTCTATCTCACATAGCGGACCATTCTAAAGAATCTTCCGATCTTTGCGAAGCCTTGGAGGCCCATTCTGCAGCCGCCTCTTGCTACGAGGACTTACCCATTTCATTTTGGGAAGATTACGGTATTGTCTCTCTCAAACTAGGAGAACAAATCAATGACATCCGCCTCTACTTAAAAGCGATCAATTGCCATAAGACGGCTATTGCTAAATCGAAATCGAATTTCAAAAGTTGGTATTTACTAGCAGACGCCTTAAGTAAACTTTATTACTTGACTCATGATGAAGATCATTTTTGCCAGGCTAACGAATGTTTCACTAGTGCCGCAAAACTCCATCCACAAAATGAGACCATCTGGTTCAGTTGGGCTGAACTCTTACTTGAATCAGGAATTCGAGTCACAGATACAAAACGAATCCATTCATGCATTGAAAAATGCCACAGAGCGCATGCTTGCAAACAAAATCAAGAACGAGTTATGGAGACCTGGGCGATAGCATTGGCTACCCTAGGCTGCATCTCTGATCGTCTTGAACTGATTTTTGAAGCAAATAATAAAGTGATGGAGGCCTACGATCAGTTCTCTCACACACCTCATCTTTTACATGCAGAAGGTAGAGTTCAATTTGCTTTTGGAAAATACTACAAAGACTCAGATTACTATTTTCAAGCGATTGAAAAATTTCAAGAAGGATTGTCTATTGACAGGTCGAAAGACTTTCTATGGTATCAATTAGGACACACTTACGCCACCCTTTCCGAAGAAGACAACGATCCCTCATTGATTGAGAGAGCAGGAAAATTCTTTATCAAAGCAATTGGTCTTAGCTGCAATAGCCTCTATTACTACGAATATGCTTGCACCCTTACAGCTTTGGCTGAAACTAACCAGAATAAAAGCACATTAGAACAAGCTCTGACATGCTTTGAACAAGCATTTAATCTGCAAAAAAACGCTGTCTATCTACACCCTCAGTGGCTCTATAAATACTCAATGGCTCTTGATTTGATGGGAGACCTTGCAGATGAAGACCAATACTATATTAAATCGATAGAGATCTTGAAGAGAGTCTTGACCTTAGATCCAGATTACCCTGATATTCATTACAAAATTGCTTTTGTCTATTCTCATTTAGGTGAGCTCGTAGAAAGTGTAGAAGTATTTGAAAGGGCTTTATCCCATTACAAAATTGCCTATCAATCGAACGAAGAAAACGAACTGCTAATTCTAGATTGGGCACTTTCTTTGATTAACCTATCTCAAATCACACCTGACGCCTCTTTACGCGAACAAAGCCTACGTGAGGCTGAATATAAATTAGTCCAATCTGCAAAATTAGGGAACCTCGAAGCTTATTACCATTTGGCCTGCCTCTATTCACTTACCGTACAACTTGAAAAATCGATTTACTTTCTAGAAAAAGCTGAAGCTTTTGATGCTCTTCCTTCATTAGATGACGTTCTTGGCGATGATTGGCTCGAAAACCTAAGAAACACTGAAGTTTTCCAAGCTTTTATTTCACACCTATAATTCTAGTCTGTCTCTACTAAGCAACAATGCCCATTTATACTGAATTAATCGGCATAAATTTTTGAATTCCTTTGGGGATAATCCTTTTTCTGGTATACTCAAGCTCGCGTTAACAAAGGATTACGATGGACAAGCGATCTCTTATTTTCATTTTCGTCATGACGACTTCATTTCTTTTCTTAAATAACTATTTCTTTGATCGTAAAATTGACAAAGAAGAGCCACTACAAGCAAATGTAGAGCAGATTGTTGAAGGAAAAAGACCTGCAACAATTAGTTTTGAGAGTGAGGATTTTTACGTTCTTCAAAACGAAAAGCAACAAGTTGTTTTCTCAACATTGGGAGGAGCGATTGCTGAAATCAACCTCGTCGTAACTGGAGACATTGAAAAAATTGGAGTCGATCAACAAATTGTTGAAAAATCCCCACAAAACGCCTACTTTCCTAACGCTCCTTACTATGTGATAGATTCTTCTGGAAATGAGACTCTCCAAAATCCTACTTTCGGCGGCCATACACCACTTCTCAGACGAAGCTTAAAGAATGATCAAGGAGAGATCACCTTTCGAATGCCTCCCTCTTACTATGCGACAGCGTTAGTTCAAGAAGATGAGCATCAAACCACAGTTTTTAAAGTTGCCCAATTTTCGAAAGATTCTATCGAATTTATCGGAAAAAATCACGAACGTACAATCCATAAAACTTATCGACTTTCTAAAGAAGCCCCTTATTCTATTGAACTTGAAGTGCAAGTAGATGGCAATGCAGGAGGATTATGGCTCTCTTCTGGAATCACAGAAGTAGACCTAATCAATGGCAATTATACCCCTATTATCCAATACAACACTCTACAAGGAAAAAAGCATAAGTTAAAAAAAATCAGCCTTCCGGGTGGACCCGTCACTTACGATTCGATTAGGCCCGTGTGGAGTGGAATCTCAAATGGTTTTTTTGGACTTATCATTGATTCTCTTTCTACTCAGACAATGGGGATGAAGGCTGAAAAAATTGAGGGGACCGATGTCGTAACACGACTAAGTCTGATCGACCCTGATCATGAGATCTATCCTGCAAGCAAATTTCCGGGTTATGAACTTTTAACACCTTACAAAATGACCTCTCAATCAATCAAGTATTTGATCTATGCAGGACCATTCGATAAAAAAATATTGTCTAGTGTCGATCAAGTCTTATCTCAAAATGGAACTGATGATCAACTCTCTAGCGCTACGGCATATTCAAGCTGGATGTCGTCGATCATAGATCCGTTTGCAAAATTCCTCTCGATTTTTCTCAATATGTTTTATTCAATCACACACTCATGGGGATTTTCGATTATTCTCCTTACCCTCTTGCTTCGTGTCTTGATGTACCCACTAAATCATTGGGCCCTAAGATCGCAAAAACGGATGCAGGAAATAGCTCCAAAACAAAAAGCGATTCAAGATAAATACAAGGGTGACCCCAAAAAAATGCAAATGGAAATGGCGATGCTCTATCGAAATGAAAGAGCCAATCCTTTCATGGGCTGTCTTCCTATGTTTCTTCAATTCCCCTTTTTCGTTGGAATGTATCAACTGCTTCAATCGAGTTACGTCTTACGAGGGGCCAAGTTTATCCCAGGGTGGATCGATAACTTAGCTGCCCCTGATGTCGTCTTTAGCTGGGGAGTCTCCCTTCCGTTACTCGGAAGTAATTTTCACCTTCTTCCTCTTATCTTGGGAGCGTTGACCTATATCCAAGGAAAGATGAATACTTGGATGCAAACACAAAAAGGTGAGCTTACAGACCAGCAGAAACAAATGAATACCATGGCTACAGTGCTCCCTTTTCTAATGACCTTCATCTTCTACAATATGGCCTCAGGATTAAACATTTACTGGATCTTCTCGACACTATTCGGCGTCGTACAACAGTGGTTTGTGTTGAGGGCAGGAACCAAGAAAACCAAATCTAGAAAGGCCCGGTAGATTAGCGATGCAAGCATGGGACGAGTTTCTCGTTGAATTAGAGAAGTCTTTTGGTAAGGAGACCATCGATAAATGGCTCAGGACGCTCAAAGTTCAACGCTTCGATGCTTGCAACCTCCACCTAGAGCCAACCGACTCGTTTCAGGTAATGTGGATCGAGGAACATATCCTCCCGATCGCAAAAAAGAAGTTTTGTAATAATAATGGCCATCAAATTCAGCTGCATCTTCATGTCATTGAAAAAAAACATGATGAACCTGATTTCTCAGAGCCCCTTGTTGCATTCATCAAGTTTGAAAGCGATGTAGTCTATCCTCACTGCACATTTGAACAATATGCTTGGTCAAAGAGCAATGAAATGAGCTACAAAATTCTTTGTAATTTAGTTGGTTACGACCAAATAGATTCTGAAAACCAATCTTCTGGGATAAATTGCCCAAATCCGATTTATTTACATGGACCTTCAGGAATAGGAAAAACTCACCTCCTAATGGCAGCAGCCAATCATCTTCTATCGAAAGGATTAAAGGTTTTTTACGCAAAAGCAGAAACATTTACCCAACACGTAGTCAATGCAATCCGTTCTTCAAAAATGCAAAGCTTTAGACAAAAGTATCGAAGTGTCGATGTTCTCATCATCGACGATGTCGATGTTTTCGGAAGAAAATCGGCTACCCAGGAAGAATTTTTCCATACATTCAATACTTTGCACACTTCAGGCAAGCAAATCATTCTGAGCTCAAGATGTCCTCCCAGGCATCTTGAGTATGTGGAAGAACGTCTCATCAGTCGCTTTGAATGGGGTATCTCTCTTCCATTGGAAAAGTCATTCGATCCAGCCATTCTTTCTCAAATTTTAGATAATCGGTGTAGGTTTTACAAATCAGACATGAACAAAGTCTTAGGAAATTACCTCCTGAAAAATTTTCCAAGCCCAGCGGCCCTGAGTAGAGCTCTAGAATATTTACAAAGTCATATTGAGACCCCTCTCGAAATGCTTGAGCTTTCGCATGTCGAACCGGTTTTAAAGAAACTTGCCGAACAAGAACAAAAGCAACTTCTTAATCCAGAACGGATTCTAGATTCCGTTGCTCTTGCCTTCGGTATTCGAAAAGAGGATATTCTTTCAAAATCGCAAACGAGAGATGCCGTGCTGCCCAGAAAGATCGCCATGTACCTATTAAGAAAAGAACTCAAACTTCCTTACATGAAAATCGGTGACCTGTTCGGTCGCGACCATTCGACAGTGATGTCATCAATTAAACAAATAAAACAAGAAATCGATTCAAACAACCCCGATATTGCCTACTACTTTAACCAGTTACGCAATACCCTTATTACTTAAGAAATTCTGTAAATATTGACAACCTTGAGTAGCTCATTTATACTCCCTTGTAAAACTTGTTCAACTTGAGGTTAACTAAATGAAACTTAAACTACTTTCTCTCTCTCTATTTATCGCTACACAATTACATGCAGTTGTGCCCGCCCTTGACGAATCGGCACTGACTTTAGAAGATAGCTCTCTTTCTATCTATGATACTAACTATTCTAGACGTTTCATCCCCTACATCAAACTAGGCCCTGAGATTACAAACCTTGGGCAGCAAAACACTGTTATGCCAGGTCTTGGTCTTGGTTTTCGATCTGAAAGTAATACAAGCGCCGTTGACTGCTCTTTTTCAGGATCCTTTGTTGAGACAAAAGAAGGAGAGACAATCTACCACTTTGTAGCTCCAAAGCTTCTTTACTTAAAGTACCTGAATTCACACTCTCCAAGCGCCTTATTTGTAGGCTTTGGATCCTCATGGTCAGCCATTAAAAATGAAGTCACCAAACAAGAGTTTAATGGACTTTCAGGAGTTGTTTCTGTTGGTATTGAGAGAAATAGAAGCTCTCGAATCAGACAAATTCTTCAAGTAGATGTTAGCCAACCTCTCCTTGCACTAAAGGCAGGAACCTCTTTACCCCTTCCTACAATTGAGACATCTTTCTCTCTTGGCTTTTAGAGAGTGTTTGAAAACTTTAAAAAGGAAAAAATTTTGAATTATCTCTTGCGCGCTACAGCTATTATAGGTTTTGCTTGCACGGTTTCGTCTGCAGAAATGTGGGCCTCATCCCAAGAAAAACAAAAATTGCATGTATGTACCGTTGCTAGTTTTCAGAATCATGAACTTGATATTTTGCGAGAAAGCGCATTAGCCCATGGACTTGAAATAGAAGTGGCAGGTATGGACCGGCCACTTCGTAATAATTTAGTTAAGCTTTACAGGATGCAGGAACATTTAGAGACGCTTCCTACAAATGATATAGTCCTTTTTGTTGATGCTTCTGATGTCTTAATTTTAGGTAATGAAGATCAGATCATAGAGCAATACAAAAAGATGAACATTCCTTGTCTTTTTTCCGCTGAAAAAAGGCTCTATCCAAAAGATCCGTTAGCAGGCCTTAAAGTCAAATATCCTGTATCTGATACCTCCTTCAGATATCTAAATTCAGGCTGTTACATCGGAGAAGTCACCCCTTTAAGACTTATGATCAGTGAGATACTTTCTGACCGTTATAATATACCACTTACCCGTTTTCGTAGAATAAACAATGACCAATTGCATTGTCATAGATTCTTTGCTCAGAATCCGTGGATTGCCAAAATTGATACAAGAAATGAAATCTTCCTCACCCTTTCAGAAGTGAAAAAAGAGGAATTGATTATCGATGATAAAGAAAAGAGTGTTCGTGTTATCGAAACAGGCAACAAGCCTCTAGTCATTCATGCAAATGTATCTGGCAAACCTCTCTACGAAGAAATCGTAAAAGCATTATCTGACTAATCTTAAAGCTGTGTTCATTAAAATAAAAATACCCTTGGGAAATCCCAAGGGTATTTTCTTAAAGTAGTACTTGATCAACCTAAATTTTGATGTATGAATCACCAGGTTTTTGATGACGATCGTTACTCTGTGGTCGTCCTGGAGCGCCTGATGGAAGTTTTGGTCCATCACGGTCCTTGTCGTATCTTCCCTCAACGATCTTTGTTGCAATATCTCTCCATCTTTCAACGGCTTCAACAAAAATAGGAGCAAAACGACGGAGTGTCGAAGGGTCAGCAGATGCCATTTCAAGAACACAATGCATCAAAATCAACTCTTCCTTAGTAGCCACCCCAATACCTCCACCGGCCATCTGACCGCCGAGCATTGAGCCTTCCAATAAAGCTTCATAGAGTTGTAGACGAGTCTTAGGATCTTGCGGAAGACCATCCAAAATTGGTGAATAGAGATAAAGTCGGTCAGAATTAGGCTCATACGTCAAGTGGAGCGAAAATGTATTATCGATACCAAGTATACATGTATGATTTTCATCGAACGCTAAGCCTTCTAGATTCAGCTCTTTGCCAAATTCTTTCAAGTTGTGTTCGGCGTTTTCTAGAGACATTCGCCCTCCTTAGGCATTTACCGTTTTGCTTATGGGATTGTATACGGAAGAATCCTTGCACAACTTGTTGTGTTTAGTTTCTTTAAAGGCCCAGTTTAGTGGGTCCCATTATACATCCTTTTATTTTCATTCTCAATAATTAAACTTGCTCATTCATACCAAATTAAGCAATTTTTTTCTATGATTTTTCACAAATTTCGGCTACTTATAGCCTATATGGATGATAGAGATATTAATAAAATCCCTCCTGAAGCACACTATAAACCTTTAATTCAAGGGCCGTTAGATGTAAACGGATACCTTGAATTCTCTCTTTTTTCTTCTCAAGCAAAATCGATTTTTTTTCTTCTCTATTCTCCCGATGGAAAGAAACAGCTTCAAAAATTTCCATTAACAAAAAATAAAGATCAAGTTTGGTGGGGAGCAATTCCCCTGCCCAACCCTGATTGCACCTACTCTTACATGATTGACAACGTGGAAATTGTAGATCCTTTTGCTAAAGCTTTGTCAACCAGTCACGAATGGTTGAATCGCTCCCCGTATAGACGAGGACAATTTACCTTTGACCATTCGTTCAATTGGGAGGGAGTTACTGCTCCTAAAATCAAGCACAAAGACCTTATTATCTATGAAATGCACGTTAGAGGCTTTACAGAGGATCCTTCTAGTAAAGTGATTCGGAGGGGAACCTTTCTTGGGATGATTGAAAAAATCCCCTACTTAAAACAATTGGGGATTAACGCCGTTGAATTATTGCCCATTTTCGAATTTGATGAAGGAGAGCTCCAAAATCGTGGTTTAGTCAATTATTGGGGCTATAACTCGACCCATTTTTTTGCAATTATGAAACGTTATGCTTCAAATAGCTCTCGACTTAGTGTACTTATAGAATTGCAAACATTGGTCAAGGAGCTTCACAAGGCAGGTATTTTGGTCATTTTGGACGTTGTTTACAATCACGTCTCCCCACTTATGAACCTTGAAGAGATCGATAAAAAAGAGTATTATTTGCTAAATGCAGACGGAAGCCACACAAACTACACGGGATGTGGAAATACCATAAATGCCAACAGCAACGCCTCCATCAATTTAATCCTTTCATCGCTACGTTATTTTGCCCAAGAGTTCCATATCGATGGCTTTCGTTTCGATTTGGGGGGCGTCCTTACCAGAGGAAAGACAGGGAAAGTTTTAGAAAACCCTCCTCTTTACGAAACAATTTTTGAAGACAAATTCTTAAAAGGTAGGTTTTTCACCGCTGAGCCTTGGGATGCTGTAGGCACTAATTTACAAGGAAAGCTTGGCCCCTCACATCTTTCCGAATGGAATGGCGATTTTAAGTATGCATCACGTAAATATCTCAATCTCTCGAGTCACAATGAAAGTGAGTTTGCCGATGCCCTTCTGGGCTTTCCGGACATCTATTCAAAATTAAAAGAACCTCAACAGATGGTTCAATACATCACTTCTCATGATGGATTTTCACTAGCGGACTTGGTTTCTTACTCCGAAAAACACAATGAAGCGAATCTAGAAGAAAATCGTGATGGAGCCAATTACAATGCTTCAAATAATTGGGGTGTCGAAGGTCCAACTACCGATCCTCATATTCTTGAATTACGACTACGTACAAGAAAAAATTTTCTCATCGCTATCCTTCTAACGGTCGGAATCCCTATGATTACTATGGGAGATGAAACTGGACTGAGCCACGAGGGTAACAACAATCCTTATTGTCACGATGGGCCGATAAACTGGCTTAATTGGGGTCCAAAAACACAAGAGCAGGTCCTAATCTCAAAATTATGCTCTTTAAGAAGGCACTATGTGCTAACTGCACACAAAATAACACCCCTAATCAAAGAAAATGGCCTTGTAGTTATTAGTTATGACGATCGAATGATTGTCGCATTTAACAATCGGAGCGATTCCATAGACTTGACGGAAAAACTTGAAGAAAATTGGGCCCCTTTAATCTCTTCGAGTAGAGTAGCTTCCCTTGTTCTAGAACCCCATTCTTCTTTAATTGCAATTCGTCCTTGATTGGGTATAGTCTCTCATGCTACACTCCACGAGTAGTCTTTAACACGTGGAGCTAGAGAAAAAGTAATGCGGTGGACTTTTTCAATTTGTCTGGTTTTTCTTTTCTCTGGATGTGCTACGCGAAACTCCTCCTATACACAACAATTTCATTATCAGGATAACGGTGTTTCCAAGCCAAAAGTTGCTATGGTCCCCGTTTACGATAAAAGTAATGCCCGAATGCCCTGGAATCTCTCGCAGGAACTAACCGAAGCGTTCGAACAAAAAATTTTTCTTTCTGGAAAATTTTACATGACAACTGATTTCGAGATGCTGGGAGTTAGTCGCCTCCCCCTACAAGAAATCAATCCCTTCCTTGATGACATTGATTGGCTAGGAGAGGTCGATACAGGCACTGAGTTTATTGTTTTTATAGAATTGGTCCAACACAATCTCACCCCTACAGTCGATGACACAAGATTTAAGCTTTTTAAAACCTTTTCCCTCGATGTTGCCTTGCGAGTCAAAGTGATCGATTTAAGAGAAACAAAACCAAAGGTAATTCTACAAGAACTTGTCCAGGGAAACTACTACATTCCATGGCGCTTTTCTACCTTCGATTACCAAAAGGGCGGATGGAACAAAACTGCCTTTGCTCTCTCTCCAATTGGCTTAGCTCACGGCAAAATTATAAAACGAATTGCCACACAAGTGGAAGACTATATAATGCTTGCTAAGCTGCATTAAGGAGAATATACCCCCAACTTTCAAATGGAAGGAGTACTATCCTGGGGCAATATTTTGTTGAAAACTTCGCCTTGTTTCTTGCTTTTTCCACTGTCGCTTTGGCCGTTTCGTGGATAGCTTACATCAAACACTACTTTGATCTTCCGTTTCGTAGATTTTCAGGCCCCTCTATATCGTTTAAAGATGTTGTCGCTTCGTTTTTACTTTTCTTTGCCGTCTACATCTTCATTGGCCCCAAAATTATGGAAATCCTCTTAAGATTTTCGTTTCTTGCCCAAAACACCTACGTTCTCACATCGATTATGCATTTTGTCGCCTTTATTCTTACGGTGATTTGCCTTTTTATCTATGCTCTTTTTCAGGATCGGGAAGGTATTGTCAAAATTTTTAAAGATCCCCAATTTCCCGGCAATCAGTCTGTCAGTTGCGATATTATTCTCGGAATATTGACCTGGTTTATAGCCGCGCCAACTGTAATCTTGTTTTCACACCTCGCTGAAATGTTTACATCAATGATTGCAGGCGAACCAGAAACTGATCAAATCGCAGTCGAGGCCTTAAAGCAATCTCTCTCATCACCGATTGCACTAGTCACGATCTTAATTTCGATTTTGATTTTTGCCCCTTTTCTAGAAGAATACCTCTTTCGTGGTCTTCTTCAGTCTTGGTTGAGACGCAAGATAGGTTCTACATGGGCCATTTTTGTTACTGCTTTTGCCTTTGCACTTCTTCATTTTTCGCCAAAGCAAGACTGGACAAATATCCCCTTAATAATCAGCCTATTTACGTTCGCCTGCTATTTAGGTTTTGTCTATGAAAAATCCCGCTCTTTATTCTCTTCGATAGTTTTACACGTGACATTCAATTTAATAAGTGTTATGAGAATTATTTTAACAACCTGATTTGTGTTATTTATTTTTCGAATCGGTTTAAAGGCAACGTAGCGGTGGGAAAGAGGCATGCCTACACTTTCGATAAAAAGTCACGGGATTTCTGACGTAGGTTTGAAACGTGACAACAATGAAGATGTTTTTCGTCTCCTCGAGAAAGAGTGTTTCTTTGTCCTTGCTGATGGCATGGGTGGCCATAATGCTGGCGAAGTTGCTGCTTCTAAAGCCGTCGAATACATGTGCTCGGCTATGCAAAGCTTGCTAATTAGCCCACACTCATCACTCTCAACTGACGATCTAAAATCGCATCTTTTTGCCCTAGTTGAAAATACTAACTTATGGGTGCATCATCTAGGAGCGAGTGACCCCTCACTTTTTGGCATGGGGACAACCTTAAGCTCGGTTCTCTTTTTCAATAATAAAATTATTTATTCCCATGTCGGAGATAGCCGCATCTATCGGTTTAGAGAGGGAAAACTTACCCAACTGACGAAAGACCAGGTAATTTCGAGCGCAATTCCGTATGATATCGACAAAGATCCTACTACTCAAGAATTTGATGATCGTATACAATCGAGCAAAAAAATGCTCGCACAAGCCATTGGAACATCGATTTTAGTGGCCCCCGAAGTTGGGGAAGATGAAGCCAAGCTCGGCGATCTCTATCTGATTTGCTCAGACGGACTTTCAGATTGCGTCGAAGACGAGACCATTGAAAGCGCTCTTAGACATAGCCACTCGTTAGATGAGTCGGGAGAAGAGCTGATTTCAATGGCCAAAGCTGGTGGCGGGCACGATAACATTACCCTAGTGCTAGTACAAGTTACACCAAAATAACAGATGATTTTTTTTGATAATAATGCGACGGCCCCGATTATCCCAGAGGTGGTCGCAGCCATGATGCAAGAGCTCGATGGAATCCCTCGTAATCCCTCTAGCATTACAAGCTACGGCCGCGAAGGCAGAGCTCGCATCGCGAACGTCCGCCATATGATCGCTGAAAAGTTTGGTGTCTTACCCGACGAAGTCATCTTTACTTCAGGGGCTACTGAGAGCAATCTAATGCTTATTCAGGGATTTTCAAAACTAAAGCCAGGTCACGTCGTGACGACTCAGATAGAGCATTCGTGTGTTTTAAGGCCTATTGAAGATTTGTCCTGTGAAAAAACCTTTCTCTCTGTCGATTCCTCTGGAGCCGTCACCCCCGCACAAGTTGAAGAGGCGATAAAACCCACCACCTCTTTTATTTTTTTGACAGGAGCCAACAACGAAACCGGCGTAAAAATTGACCTTGATGCTATGTGTCAAATTGCTCAAGCCCACAATATCCCTCTACTGATCGATGGTGTTGTCCTACTAGGAAGAGAAAATCTATTTCCCCTCCACCCCAAAATTGCGGCGATCTCATTTTCTGGTCATAAAATTCATGCTCCTAAAGGGATAGGCATCGCGATTGTTCGCAAAAAATATCGAATTGCCCCCCTTTTTAAGGGAGGATATCAAGAACATGGCATGAGAGCAGGTACAGAAAACACTCCTGCTATTTTAGGCCTTGGAAAAGCGATCGAGCTGATCGATGAGTCTATTTTTTCCCACATGTGCCTATTGAGAGATACCTTTGAAAGACGGCTTAGAGAGCTCAATGTCCCGATCGAGATCAATGGAAGCGGCCCTAGGGTGCCAAACACAGCTAGCATTAGCTTTACCGATAAAGATGCTGAACTTATGATGATCAAACTCGATCAAGCAGGACTGATCGCAAGCGTAGGATCTGCGTGCTCTGCAGGAACCATCTACACTTCTCATGTCTTAAGGGGTATGGGATTTCAGAAAAATCGGATCTATGGTTCCATTCGTTTTTCCTTCTCCCGCCTTAATACACTCGATGAAGTCGAAAAAGGGGCACTTCTCATCAAGAACATTTGTTCCTAACCTTGAACCCCACCAACCGCCATAGAAACCAATCTTTTCGCCCTAGTTAATACCGCAGAATTGGCCCACCAATTCATTACAAGACGGAGGTTAGAGTTGTTTGCAAAAGCTGCTTCCACGCTGGCACTTGAAGGTTCATTACCATGCCAGGACATCGCATCCGAGGCACCTAGGACAACAAGTCTTTCTTTGCTTTCAAAAGCCGATAGATCTATCTGTTTTCCAGAAAGGGTGGTTTGATTATTGTAATCGCATACATCTCCATTCTCACTCCAGACAATTTCGACCCATTTTGCTTGCGCCGCAGCCTTTAACTCCTCAATGAGAAGCTTTGCTGGATTTGATGTTACATCGCCATAGCGTGGAAATTCTATCACACTTCCTGCAGGAACCCCTCCTGCTTTTATTGCCTTAATGTACGCTTCTAACATGGCATAAATTACCTCAGATCGGAGATTTCCTGCTTTATTCGCATCGGCAAAAAATCCTCCGCCGAATAAAGTGGCTTTAACATAGTAAGGATTGCCACTTGTTCTTTGCTTAATCACAGGCAAAATAAAATCACCTACATATTTATCTAAACTCTTTCCAAATGCCTTTCGATTAAAGTAAGAGCTGTCCTTGAGGGTAACGAATGGTTTTGTAAAATCGCCATCATCTAACATGGAGCACTCAGCAGGGGCTACTGCTGCGTGCGCTGGAATCCCTTTCCCGTCAAAATAGTCAATAAGTGGGGTCGGATTAAAAGCCGCCCCCCTTTTAATAATAAAATCGGCCGATTCCAATTCATTAGCGTCTTTAGCGCTATCTTGGTAAGTAAATTCTCCCCTTCCATATTTTTCAAATTGTGCTCCAGCCGTTGCCACATAGAGGACTCTGTAGGCTCTTGATAAAGGTTTTCTTTCCGATCCATAGCCTCCTATTGCCGTAACCGTCACATAAGCCGAGGCAACAGTTCCTGCTCGCTTAATTCGCCTATCTTCATCACTTAAGAGTAGTCGATCATGTTGTTCAACTGCTTGAATTGCGGATAGAGTATAGGCTCCCAGACCGTTATGCACCCCCTGAATATAGCGACGCCTTTTATTGCTCCGGAAATAATGCTTTTCATTACCTCCATTATATGCAATATTCCCTCCTATAGGAACTTCAGCTGATCCTGAATATTGAAGTCCGTTTGCACGAAGCACCTGTTCATCCCCTTCTGTAGTTACAGCAAGAGTATCTGTAATAAGGTGCTGTAAGTGCGATATGCGACTTTTAGTGATAATTGAGTGATCAATATCGATATGAAAAGAATCTCTATCTCTTTGAAGGATCGCTCTATCACAAGCGGGACCTGAAAGAAGATGTCCAACGAAATGGCCAAGTAAATCACGAACGGCAATATAAGGTGCTTTTGGCTTACCTTTGTTGCCTTCGTAAAACTCTGGAGCCACTTCCCATAAAGGGACACCCTGGGCATTTATTAAACCTAGCGATCTAGCGGCAGCTTCCTGATCTGTATCGAGCCTGGGTAAAAGTTCTCTACTTTTAAGAATAAGCTCTTCATCTGTTAGTGAAGGCCGAGCTATTTTACTTTGAACTGGAGCCGCAGCTTGTGGGACAAACCCTCTCCTACCTCTTACCATTGGTGCATATTCTTCTTCTTCATCGGAATCTGCCCTTCTTCTTGTCATTCTTCTAAAATCCTTAGATGGGGAAGATTTCAGAGAATCTTCACTCGAGGCTAATCCAATGGGTTGTTCAAAAGGGAATTCCGTAGAAGGGGGTTGTCCGTTAGTTACTTCTTGAATCCATTGCATCAATAGATCTGATTTACTTTCGATCATACTTTTTCCATCAGCTATTTTACCAAAAGAGGGGTAATCTTTCTGAAAATTTGTGAGTATAGCAGTTGCTAATGCCCCTTGGCCTGTGATGCTAAGAAAATGAATAGCATGAATCACAGCTGTTTCATAATCCCTTAAATGAGGATCAGATACTCTATACTTTTCTACAATTGTATGATCAAGCGTTCCACCTGAATCAATACCAAGAATTTCTAAGAATTCGACTACTTTTTGGATTTGTTGTGTTAAAGCTGACATAGAACCTTGCTTGAAGGGGTCAAACTGATGAATTGAAAACCCTTGTGGGGGAATCGGCTTAGATACTCCTTTTTGAGGCTCGATTGCTAAAGTCAATAGAGTTGGAGAAAGATTTTGACTCGTTAAAATTTCCTGGATTTCTTTATTTCCCAAAACCATGTCAATTCCACTTGGAGTGAAACCAAGAACTGGCCAATGTTTTCGAACCGCTGCAGCAATTACTGGGACAATTTGATTCGTATTGGGGCCATATATTTTGAATAATAGAGCCGCTTGTAAAGACCTAGCAAGCACTTTAGCAAAATCAGATTTTTTCAGATCAGCTTTATCAAACATCTCTGTTTTTTTGGATTCAAATGTAACTTGTTTTGTTGTTGAATCTACCCTCACACCCAAGAATCTATCGATGTTATAGGTAAGAGTTGCCTTTAAATATTCGTGTAGCGCTTGATTTGCTAAAATATTCTGAACATCTGCTTGACCAAAGAAAGAATCCTGGTCTTTTGCATCCTTATTTTGGGTCCTGAAAGTAGTAGGAAATACCAAGTGCAGATTGTCAAGCATGCGGATAGACTTATCCACATATCCATGACCTGGTCCATAACCTGACTCCTGTTTCACACTAATTTTCCCTGAAATATCCTTCATGTTAAACATTAGCAACTGAAGATCAAATAGAGATTTAGCTGTAGGCGAAAGAGCGCCTACCTGTTTTGACACTTTTAGCGCCAATTCTTGCGTAATACCCGCTTTTTTGAGCGTTAAAGTAAATGAACTTTCCATACCAGGAATTGCAGACACATCCGTAGCTCCTGTGATATTTAACAAAATAGGATCGGGGATGATTTCCTCTAGTTGGTTAGTCGATCCTTTAAATTGGAAAATAGGGACATAAATCCCTTTTTTTCTCCGAATTCGATCTTGAAGAGAAAAGAGCTCTTTCAGTTCGCTAGAAAAACTATCTGATTCGCTTTTAACAAAAAAGCCCGTAAAAAAATCTCTTGCGACCCCTCTATTGTATGTTTGTTCATTCCACAAAACTTGCTTACTTTTTTTATCTTTCCCCCCCACCCGAGCATCTTTTTTCTTAACTACATAACTTTTCCTATCTGGAGCAATTTCCGGAGTTACATCAGTAACGGATCCCCCTTCAGCTACGACTGTGGAAAGCGCTTCCAACAGCTCTTTTTGAGCCATAATAGTTGAAGTCCCTGGGATTCCTCCCACATGTGATGATGGATTTCGTCTTTCCTGATGCTGCAAAAAGCCCTGTCCGACAGTCCCGGCATTTTGTGGAAATCCGACTCCGAAGTTAGCGGTACCAGCACGTGTTGGATCAAACAGCACCCCTACAGTATCTTCATTAAATTCACTAAACAACTCCATTTTAATAGGGGCATTTTGTTTAGGCCACAACGTAGTAGAGAGGATATCATTTCTCATATTGCTGCGATGAGAGGTAAAATCCTTTACTTCTCTCATATCGGCAACACGGCCTACAAGTAATCCTCCTTTATGCAGGTCATGAACACGTTCCACTCTTCTTTTATAATCAGCTAATTGGGAGGTCGTAAATCCTCTATCCGCTACCTTATAATCGGTTGCTGGATTCCTATGTCTATAGTCACGATTTCCTTTCCAATTAGCATTCGCTAGAGCATCAATGTAAGCAGGGGCCGTCTTTTTTGTTGAAGAGCTATAAGCAGGGGGCTCAGCCGTTACCTTTTGTGTTTCATCCCATCCAGTGTAGCTTACAGGGCGCTCATGTTTTAATAACTCTCTATCTCCCTCAGCCTGTGTACTACTTTTTACAACAGCCCTTGAAGCAATGTCCATTCCTGCTAATGTAGTCCGAATATCTTCTGCATAAGCAACATCACCATTCAAGCTCACTTGGTAAAATAGACCAATTAGAAATGGATAATTTCTTTTATCTTTAAAAAATTCACTACAAGCAGTTTTTCTCTGATCATCTATTGGTGCTACGATATACCCCAAATCATCCAGTTGAAAATATTGCCCAAGAAAAGTCGCTAAAGGGTGCCTTATACTCTGAAGCTCTTGTATCTGAGATGAGCTTAGTTTTATAGTTTCCGGCTTCTCGGTCTCTATTGCTGCCGCAGGGTGAGAGACTACAGGGACAGCAGGGACAGCAGCCGGAGCTGGCAACTGTATTTGTGCTAACTGGGCACTCTTTGCAACAGTAACAGAATGGGTAGGCCTACTTGAATCTAACTTAGTAGCATCATCAACAGGGGTCGCGCTGCTTGGCGGGCGTTGATTTAATCCAGTAGGAATTGTTGCAGGATGGGTAGAACCGCTTGCCTCTTTTGGAGCGGAACGTTGAATACTCCGTGGCAAACTAGATGCAAGATAAGTTAATAATCGATTATAAGAGCCTGGAATTTCTGCGGGGTGATTTTCATTATTGAGTTTGACTGAATCAAGAGAGCCATTAACGTTAAATTTGAGACCCAATTTATTCGATTGCTTACGATTCTGCCAATCTAAATACTTCTGTAATATTAATAAATTCAAATCATTATTAGCCCAAACCTTGTACTTTTGCCCCTCATAAGAAATTTCATAAGGATTGTTTGGCCCTATTTCGTTAGTTTTAAGAAGTTCCAGCGACACTACAAGCGATTTTGGATCAAGAAGATATCCATCTTTAATAATAATAATTTGACGGTCAAGCATCACACGGATAGAAGCGACGCAATAGGACGGAATAAAGAGTAAAGCGACAAGAGCACAACGAGCAACGCGAGAAATAATACTAAATTTTTCAATTTCAAATGCATCTATTGAATTGGGTCGATCAAATGAAGCACTATTTAAATCAGTTGTTACCATACACACCTAAAATTATTTAAAATTAGTATAATTATAAGTGGATAGAAGATGAATTTCAACATAATAGAAAGTGAAAATAATTTTATACATTATCCTCTAAAGGGTTGCTAGAATAAGTGCCAAAAACAGGTACTATAAAGTTAGATCGATTCGATTCGAATCTTTTTGTCGGCCAATAGAGGCACTTCTTCGAGCGTCAGGCGAAAATTCCCTATTCTAACCGACTCTTTCTTCTGGACAGTTCGACCGAGAAATTGCGTCATCAACTCTTCTAATGACTCTTCTTTGTCATCAGGTAGATCGATCCCTAATAGTTGATTCACATCTGCCACATTGGTCTCTGCAGAAAAGGATCGATTCACAAAGATGGTTCCCATCGAGACATTCTCTTCACTTGGCTCCCTGTGATCAAAGATTCGTTCTATGATTGCATCTAGAGTGAGGATCCCTGAGGCTCCCCCGTTGTCATTGAGGACAATCGCTAGGTGTTGATTGTTCCATCGAAATTGCTTGATGATTTGCAATAGGGAGTTTCTTTCAGTGATGAACCAGGGCGACTTAGCAATATCGCGGATCTGTGCTTGATCATCAAGACGGAGAAGATCCCTTGAATAGATGATCCCTACGATATTCTCTTCTCGCAAATAGTAGAGTGGCATGTAGGGAAAGTAGCTTTTTTCGAGCATTTCTTTTACTTGAATTGCCTTAGCGTTGAAGGGGATCATTTTGACTTCTTGGATCGGGACCATTAACTCGTTGGGCGATTTCCCTCTTAATTCAAATACGTTTTGAACAAGCTTGTCGAGCTGCTCGGCCTCTGGATTAAAGAGATGATCGTCCTTTCCTTCAATAGCCCTTTGCAGCTCCTCACGTGTCAAGTAGTTATGAGAGGCAGGAGGAGATCTAAACACCCAATCGACAATTTTACAAATCTGATCAAGTAACCAAACAAAGGGGTAAAGGATCTTCGAAAGAAAATAAATGGGGGTAATTCCTATCATTGTTACGTGTTCTGCATGGCCCCTTGCAGCAAACATCGGAATCAACTCGGCAAAAATGACCACGATGATAATTTGGGAAGCAAGAGCATAATCAGGATTTAGGCCCAAACTACTATAAAAAAGCCTAGCCGATTCAGAGCCGAGTTGTAAGAAGAAATTAACCCCAATGAGGGTCGTTCCAAATAGATAGGTGGGCCTTTGTAATAATCGTGATAGCCAAATCGCCTTTCGATTTCCTTTGGCGACGAAATATTGGAGCCTGACCCGGTTAAACGAAACAATTGCCATTTCCATCATGGCAAAGTATCCTTGGATGATGATCGCTCCGATCGTGAGCCCAAGAAAAAGCTGCCAATTATGCATGGCTTTTCCCCCCTCTCCCTTTAGGTCTCAATTTCCGGATGTAAACCCTTGTGACTCGCGATGGGGTAGCAGACAAAACGTGGAATAGTAATTCCTCAGTCATAAACTTGGCGCCACTTTTTGGAATATCCCCCAATTTTTCTGTCAGATACCCTCCTACCGTCACCATGTTATCGGCTGTTTCAATCCGAATATCAAAGATCTCTTCGAGTTCGTGAAGCTCGAGTTTTCCACTAGAAATGATCACATCCCCACTCTGCCTTGTAAAATGGGCTTGTGTATCAATTTTGTCCGAAATTTGTCCAATCACTACTTCTACAATATCTTCTTTGGTCAAAAGGCCCGAAGTTTGTCCGTATTCGTCGACAACGATAGCCATAGTCTCTTTTCTCTCTTGAAACTGCCGCAGCAACTTGTGCGCGGTCACTGTTTCAGGAACAAAAAAAGGCTCTCTAATAAATCGTTTTAAATCGGCCGGTTCTTTGATTTGCCCCCCATAAAGGAAGAATAGTTCGCTAGTAGCAATCCCATAAATCGTATCAACACTCCCCTCAATGACGGGGATTTGGCTGCATTCTTCGTCGATAAAGAGTTTGATCAATTGGTCTAAAGGATTTCGTATGTCGTAGGCTAGAATTTGTTGTCTTGGTCTCATCACCTCCTTGACCACTAGCTCATCAATCTTTAGTGATCCATGAATCAATTTGGCTTCGTCCGTCGATACGACACCCAATTTTTTTGATGTTTCAAGGGCATGAACTAATTCATCAGTAGAGATTACTTCCTCTTTTTTTAAAAAGAAGAAAATGACGCGTGATAGACACGATGCAATCTTATTCATGATCACCCGAATCGGGCCAAAACAAAATCTTGCTGAAACCAAAATGGGTGAAGCAATCTTAGCCATTTTTACATTTCTAGAAATCGCAATTGACTTAGGAATTGCCTCTCCAAACAGAAGAGTTAACACAAGAGGAACTCCCACATTCACCCACCAATTTGACTCTGATCCAAAGATCGATGAAACAAAGTTTTGTAGACAGATGTTGATCGCTACATAGATCATTAAGATCGTAACTAAGAGATCATTGGGGCGATCAAGAAGATTAGCAATCAGCCTTAATCGTTTTGATGAAGAATTTCGAAAACTCCTCACTTTCATCGGCGAAAGGGAAAAAAGGGCTGTTTCGGAGGCTGAAAAAAAACCTCCGGTTACAAGAAATAAGCCAAGTCCAACGATCAGGAAAAAAAGAAGCATGAAAAACTCTAATACTCTTGGCCTGTTTCACGAAAAATGATCTTTTTTTGCCCTTCTGGCACTAAACCAAGTCCTCGCATAAGTGTCTGTTCAATCCACAGCGGATCACTTTGACTCTCGATTTGCAGTTGTAAATCTTCTCGTATATTTTGAGCTTCTTGCTTTTGAATTGTCAGTTCCTCAAAGCGGATCTTTAATTGTTCAAAGACAATACTCTTTTTCTTATTTGCATGAGAATAAGAAAAAAAACAAACAAAAATGAACACTAAAACAGGACCCCAGGAAACGACTCCTCGAATATAGCCACTCATGAAATTGCCTTGCCCAACCAACAACGTTACCCTTAACTATCTTCTTTATACCTTGAATTTCGGGTTTCTTTCCAGTCAAATTAAATGACAAAAACGGCTGAACCGCTAAATTTGGAATTTTTCAGATCGATTAAGGCGTCGTTTACCCTCCCTAGAGGGTAAGTAATTGGATAACTCTTAATGGGAATTGAATAGGCCAGATCAAAAAACTCCTTCGCATCCTGCCTTGTCGCGTTGGCTACTGTTTTAATAGTTTTTTCATGATAGAGGAGTTGATATGACATCTGAGGAATTGGTGAAGTATGGATAGCATTGATCGCAACGACGCCCGCTTTTCGAATTGCTTGTAGTGCAAGAGGCACTAAATCTCCTACTGGGGCAAAAATAATCGCAGCATCGAGATTTCGACCGATTGAAGCCTCTGCAACGTCTGCAACAGTTGCCCCTAAATCAAGCGCCATCTTTTGATGTTCTTCAGATCTTGTGTAAACCTCTACATCGACGTCAAAATACTTAGCAATTTGTATCGTCAAAGAGCCGCAGCTACCAAATCCAAACAGTCCCAATTTTTGCCCAGGTCTAATAGTAGAGAGTTTGTAAGAGCGATAACCAACAACCCCGGCGCATAAGAGTGGAGCTACTTGAATCGGATTGATATCTGGCTTTAGTTCAACCAGGTAATCGGAATGGGCCACCGTATATTCGGCAAATCCCCCATCAACATGGTAGCCTGTAAAATTCGCCTTCTCACAAAGATTTTCAAGTTGTAAATCGCAGTAGTGACAATGACAGCAGGTAGAATGAAGCCAGGGAATGCCGACCAAACTTCCTTTTTTGCATCCGGTCACCCCCTTACCTAATTGATCGATGATCCCTACAATTTGATGGCCAGGAATAAGGGGAGTTTTTTTTAGAGGAAGATCCCCTTCTATAATCTGTTTGTCGGTTAAACAAAGCCCACAAGCAATCACCTTTATCCTAACTTCCTTCATTCCTGGCAAAGGAGCAGGGACCTCTTCTAAAGAAAGGGGCCGCGTTTCAACAAGGTCTACTTTCCTAAAAATTTGCGCCTTCATTTAATAGGTCTTAGCTCAAACCCGATCTTGCTTAACGATTGATTGAGATGAGAAATTGAATTTTCGAGAGCTTTTTTTTGCTTCAGAACATCTTGAATCAAATCAGCAACTTCAGGATCTGCCATTTCTCTTTGTTTTTCTGTCTTGCGAAACTCAAAGCGCTCAGCCATTTTCATATTTCTTTCCTCATTTAAATCTTCTTCAAAAACCTCTTCATCGACTTCTTTGGGAACAGGTCGAAATCGAATAACTTCTCTCTCAGAAGGGAGTGCAGTTCGCTTAGGAGTGTGAGCTCTTTCTTCTAACTGCTGCTGCTCGAAGGGTTTTAAACTAACTACAACCTTGTTCATCAACATAATCGCTTCATAAAGAGGTACTTTACCCGACTCAACTTGATCGATGATTTCATAAGCTTGATCAAGAAAGAGTTCTAGTTTCAATTTTTTTTCTGGATCATCACCACGATCTGATTCAGGATAGGCCGTGACAAAATAGGTGGAAAGTAAGACCGTCACCTCTTTTTTTACATCCTCATTTCCTAATTTACCATTTGAAAGTTTGTGCAAAAGATCGATCGACTTATTCAATACAAGCCTGGTCGATTCTGTCATACTCACCTGTTTGCGCATTTTAATAAATTGCTGCATATCGTTTCCTCCCCTTATGTAGTGCTCTCATCAACCTTTCGGCACATCGGACACGCTATACCCGTATAAAATGTGTGCAAATCGGCTTCATTTGAAAGCATCTCTTCAGTTAAATCATCCATATAAAATGTAAATTGTTCAATAGCATTCTCAATTGGAATGATTTGTGCCGAAAGTTTAGCCATTAACCAATTCATTTGAGTAAGAAATGTTTCATACTCTTGTAGACGTCTTCTTCCTTGTTCAGTTGTCATTAACATTGTAATAGGTGATTCAATCGCCGGATTCAATCCCCTTACATTACAGAGGGCGTGCAGTAATTTACCCGCATCGCGTGAAGTTAGCTCTCCCTGATACACATCTGAAAACAATTTTTCTATCAAAACGATCCCCACAAAAGACGACATAATTTGCACCCTAGCAAACTTACTGCTTTTTGTGAAAACTTTTTTTATATTTTTTTTGATACATCTGTAAGATCTTTAAAAACAATAGACTTTATCTGACGATAATAAACCGTATCAACTAAACAGCGCGTCATGATCATTACCCATTTTTCACTATTCAAATCAAGCACATTGAGTCCTGAAAGCAAGTTATAGGTTCGACGAACCGCCTCATGTAACGGTGTCGATTTATAGACGATCTCCTCACCCACAGTTATATCTTTCTCGATTGCTTTGACCTGTTGGTGCATGCGGAGATGGGATTTTTCCATTTGAATTAAAATCTGCTCGATCTGATCGATTGCTTTTGTTTCTTTTAACTCAAAACTGAGAAGCTTGCTCATGATCGCATGGATCTTTTCAAAAGCATCCATCAATTGATAAATTTGATACCGAATTTCATTTTCCGGTTTCTCGAGAGGAGCAAAATGTTCTTTTATCATCTAAGATTACATTCTTGGGATAGTGATTCCTACCTGTTTCATATACTTACCTTTTCGGTCAGCATAGGTCACATCACACGGTTTAGCCCCTTTAAAGAAGAGAACTTGAGCGAGCCCCTCATTAGCATAAATTTTTGCAGGCAAAGGTGTCGTGTTCGAGATCTCTAAAGTTACATACCCTTCCCATTCTGGTTCAAACGGTGTGACATTGACTATGATCCCACATCTAGCATAAGTTGATTTTCCAATGCAAATGGTAAGAACATCTTTAGGTATGCGGAAGTACTCTACACTCACAGCCAAAGCAAATGAGTTAGGAGGAACTATGCATTCATCAGCCTCAATATCGATAAATTCATCCTCTGTAAATCCCTTCGGATCGATCAATGAATAGTTGATATTGGTAAAAACTTTAAATTGGTTGGAGACTCTTAAATCATAGCCATAACTTGATAATCCATAGCTAATCACCTTCTTTCCATTCTCTTCTCGTACAAGATGGTCAACGAAGGGCTCTATCATTTCAGTACTCTCGGCCATCTCTTTTATCCATGAATCAGGTTGTAGTGACATCCCTCTCTCCTTTGTTGTTTTAGTTATAGATGCACAATTGGTTTTTCTGCTATAAGAATCGCATGGATGGGACCAAATTAAAAGATTCCGACAAGGGTTTTGAGTTAAAGCTAAGACCTAGGATGTTATCTGAATTTATTGGCCATGATGACGTTGTCCGCAGACTTAAAGTGATCATCAATGCGGCCAAAGGACGCAATGAAGCCATGGGGCATATTCTATTGCATGGTCCCCCAGGCCTTGGAAAAACGACTCTTGCATCTATCCTTGCCGAAGAGATGGGATCATCTCTTGTCACAACTTCCGGACCTGCCTTAGAAAAAGCTGGCGACCTTGCTGGAATATTGACAAATCTAGCCGAAAATGATCTTTTTTTTATCGATGAAATTCACCGGATGACAAGGAACATGGAAGAGTACCTCTATCCAGCGATGGAAGATTTTCGTCTCGATTTGATGATTGATTCGGGGACCAACGCTCGCTCAGTACAAGTCTCCCTTAATCATTTTTCTTTAATTGGAGCCACAACTAAGGTGGGCAATTTAAGCTCTCCCTTACGTTCAAGGTTTCCTATTATCATCCGATTGGAATACTACGATCTTGCCAATCTCACAGAAATTGTCTTTAGATCAGCAAAAATATTAGGTTGTGAAACGAATCGAGAAGCCGCTGAGGCGATTGCAAAACGGTCAAGGGGAACCCCGCGTGTAGCCAATAATTTACTCAGATGGGTTCGAGATTATGCCCAACTTCACAATGAAAATCAGATTGACCTCTCTTGCGTAAGAGAGGCTTGTCAAATGATTAAAGTCGATGAAGTGGGGCTTGATGAAATGGATAAAAGGATTCTTGAGATGATCATCGATCTTCACGATGGGGGCCCTGTAGGGCTTAAAACAATCGCTCAAACACTAGGTGAGGACGAAACGACGTTAGCCGAAGTCTATGAACCTTATCTGATCATGCAGGGATTTATCAAACGAGGACCTAGAGGAAGGGAGGTAACGAAATTTGCGTATGAACACTTGGGGTATTAAAGTCGCTTTATTGGCTACGATCTTCACAGCTACTCTTTCTGCTGCTTTTGAAGACGATCTTGCCTCCATAGAAGCTTCTTCAGAAGAAGCAGTAAAGCCCGTCTGTGTGAAAGTCCTAATTGCCGAAAACATCAATGGGGCTCTTCTTGATGTCCCCGGTTCCTACAAAGTTCTTAATCCAGAAAATCAAAAAATCCTTAGCTCAGGGTTTCGTGGAAAACGGTATTACCTACAAACAAATAAGGCAGGACTTAAATGGGGTGAAGGGTATCCGGGAATTCATCAAATAAAAGTTGTCTCAACAGGTCCCGACCTAACTATTCTTGTCGACGGAATTCAGTACAAAGGAAACATTGAAGTCTACGATATTAACTCCAAAATTCAGATTGTTAATGAAGTTGATGTAGAAGATTATTTGCGCTCCGTTCTCTCTCTTGAATTCGCCACAGATAAGCACGAACCTGCCGTATACGATGCATTAGCAATAGCCATGAGAACCCATATTTATAACACTGTTGCACACTCATTTAACCCTTATTGGGATTTACAGGCTAAGGATGTCCAATACTTTGGTGAAGGGCAGACAAAAATCAATGAAGCGATCGAAAGGGCCGTCTTATCAACTAAAGGTATGATCATGACCTATAAGGAACTCCCCTTCTCAACCGCTTGGACAGAGCACTGTGGAGGGAAAACAGCCAATTATGAAGCCATTTTCAGAAAGAAGGGTGAAGGCCCTGACGGGGTATTGGTCGGATATGCTCAAAAAGAGAGATCTGATTCAAAATGGAAATGTACATTAGGTAATTCTCATCTAGCCCGGATGCTTAACCTAGAGAAGATCGAATCTGTCGATATCTATAAAGACCCTGTATCGAAAAAAGTTTACGCAATCCGTTTTAACGACAAGAAACAATTTAACGAGATGACAGTATTTGAATTTCAAAAAATGCTGGGCCCATCTCGGATCTTAAGTACGGAATTTACGATTACTTTAGTGAAAGATGACCTCCTGCTTGAGGGATTTGGCCGAGGGCCTGGAGTCGGTATTTGCCTCTTTACTGCTGACCAAATGGCTAAAAATGGCGCCACTATGCCTCAAATCCTTGCTGAATTTTACCCGTCGACACATATTGTAAAATTGAGTAGAATGCCTGAATCATTCAAAAAATTTTAGGTCAATTATGGCACATCCAAAAGTTTCCTATCGTAGAGCAAAGGCGATCTCTTCCTCCTTTTTTTTGCTAGGAGCTGCCGTCCTTCTCTATACGAATCAATGGTGGCCCGGAGTTCTACTTGCAATAGGCTTACCTCTAGCCATAAGGCATTTTCTCTTGGGAAGAACCTATGATATGTGTCTGACTCTAGCAATTTTTGTTGGAGGTTATCTCGTCTCAGGCTATGATATTGAGTGGGAAGTTCTTGCTCCTGTCATTCTAATCATTGCGGCGATTTATATGATCTTAAGAGAATTTTTAGACCCTGAAATCACGACTGAGGCTGAGGATGAAGAGAGCCTGAGCCACGAAATCGATGAATCATCCGAAAAGTAATCATGGAACATTTAGTTGTTAGGGACGAAAAAAGACTGCCTCTTTATCATGTTGATATAGACGAAACTATCTACGAAGTATCAAAAGAGCCATTAAAAGTTTCATCTAATACCATTCGTTACTACCACGGAGTCGTGGGCCTTGCCCATTTTGTCTACGATATGGCTGCGAGAATCTTACAACTTTTCTTTTGTTCATGGAGTAGACCTTGGCCCAAATGGTCTTGGTCAACAACAAAACTTGTAAAAGACGAATTGATCCATCTGAAAAAAAATACAGGTGATCTAAAAACCCACGAATTTTTTCATTATTTACTCGAACAAGCTTATCTCCCCTTCTCCACTTCAGAAGAGGAGCTGTCTGCTGATTTTTTATCAATAGAGTTTGTTGAACATTCGAACATTAAATCGTATGGGATTCTGATTCGAAGAACTTACCATGGGGATTTTCTTACCAGTACCTCCTTAATCAATCATATTGGGCCAACTCAAGAAAACAAAATTTGCTCATTTTCCCGAAAGAAAACCGATATTCTAGAAAAGCAACAAGGAATCTTCATTTCAAGAAAAATCCTAGAAGAAGGCTCTCTAATGCTTAGTTATGCCGATCGCACTGCCTTTAAAAGAGAGGTCGTAGAGCACGGAATGCATCTTTGTGGCATTAAAGTGGTTAATCAAAATAGCGGTCACCCGGTAGATCAACTTCTCAACTTCTTTGAAGATACATTTTTAACCGTTCCCAAAAATGGGTGCACCTCTGTCTTTTTCAATCAAAAAGATCAGGAACTCGAGCTAAGAGCGATCATTCCTAAAGATGCCGTAGAAGTGATGAGTGACAAAGTAGAAGCCTTTAACAGAGCTCAAATTCACCCAAATGGGAATTCTGCGGCTATATGTAGAGCCGAGCTAACGAACATTAGCGGGGATAACCCAGATATCACAGATATCATTCTAGCCGTTAAGAAAGTTATTTAGAGTTCCGCATCTTTGAAATATCAATGAATCCGTTTTGATCAGCATGCTTCTCCAGGACACGATGCAATGCTAAGGGGTGATCTACTTGTAGACGCCAAGGATAAAGAATCAAGTCTAACAAACGGTAATCTCTCTCCCCTAAATAGCTATTTTGAGCCACAATACGACTCAAGATTGATGTGACCACTGAAATTAGGTAGAAGGGGGGAGAAAAATAAATCATTTTTTGAAGAGAAGATGGTTGTTTTTCAATCCAATAAATAAATCGCTTCATGAATTTTCGATACCACGAATCAGGAAGCAGACTTTTACAGAAAATATGAATCCCATTCAATGATGCATCTAATTCACAGTCTAAGGCTTCTCTCAATATTTTCAATGTATAACTGACGCAGTTTTTCTTCATCACAGACATTGAATGGAGTTTGTTCTGTTTATCTTGCTGCACAATTGAGATCACTTTGGCAAGCTCTGCATCACTCATCTCTATTTTAACATGCCAAAAACGTCTAGCATTCGTAGGAAAAAATACGTATTTATCTGGAGTTGCAATTTTTCCATAACCCGACTTTCGACTAAGCACCTCAAGCATCTGATATTGCTTAACATCGATCAAGGCATCTTGACCCACGCTTCTGACGTAGCCATGTCGATCTTTTAATACCATGTAAGCATGAGTCCTTGTGAACATGGATGGTTTTTTCTGGTCTTTACGGCTAGTTGTCCATATCTCAAGGAGATTCTTCTCGCCCCATTCTTCTGGATTCCGTTTTTCATAAGGAATCCATTCTGTACTTAGGTAAATATTGTATTTTTGGATTCCATTGTAAAAGCAGCTGTATTCAGAACCCAAGTCATAGGAAAGATCAGACTCAAAAAGAACTTTCCCTTCAAATTTATAGGTAAGTTTCGAATTTTTATCATCTTGCTCTATTAAAATGCGACTAAAGGGAATCCAAACCATACCCAATTCATCCATTTTTACAGGAATGAACGGCCCCTCCATATAATCAAAAGGAACCTGCAGACGCAGAGCAAACAAATTGTGTTGAAAGTAGTTTCTAGTGATAAAGAGCCAAAATGGTTTATTTTTCTCTTTGAGGAGCCACTCAATAGAAATTTTCCCTCCAAGTTTCAATGATAAGGTTTGAGCCGACAGAAACATGATTTGTTCATCACTCACCCCCTCTTTTCGGGTCACTTTCTTTACATACATGTAGTGTTCATCGATAATTCTTCGCACTTCATGAAACTCATCAAATGTTAAATCGTCGAGGTTAAGCTTTTTAAGCGTCGTAATTAATGCACGTGAGATAATATCGCAGTTGTTTAGCTCATCGTCTAAGGAAACATTGAGCTGTTGCATTAATTCTACTCCCTTCCCCTCTTCTTGTGCGAGAAAGACTACCCCCTCTTTAGAAAGAAGTGAAAACGTTTTGGTAAGTTGAGCTATCGTCTTTCTCATTTACCCACCGCCACTTCTTTCTTTAACATTTCCTGAAGAACTTGAGTATCTAAGTAGTACTGATCGTGTGGACACCTGATAAGCTCTCTAAAATTAGGCAAACTACATTGCTTATTCAAAAAACACCTAAAAACGCCTACGGGGAGTAGCAAAAATGCGATCCATCGCTTCTTCGATATAAGAGGTTTTTTTGGAGCTAAAGGCTTATTGACTATCCCTGAAACCGTTTCCATCAAAGTAAGAGAAGTTCTTTTTTGAGAATGAAAGAATCTTGCATCTTCTATTTTTTTCTTCAAAAGCTGAACTTGCTCTAATGTACACTGAATTTTGAACTTATAGCTTTTCTTTTCTCTAGCCGTTGAGAAATAGCCAGGATCTGGACAACTAAACTGGTCGTTGCAAATCCCTATAGAAAAAATCGATCCATCTTCACGACTCACAACAAGAGAAATCTGTGAATTTCTTTCACTCAACTGAATCTCAATCCAATTTAACCTTCCAACATCTTCGGGAACAAATTTTAAAGTTCTGTAAAGGGTAAAAGACTTAGTCGGGTGGTATTGAGCGATTCCATCTGTAAGAAGAGAAAAATTTTCCATCAGCTTAAGCTTTTTATCAGTTTGAAAAAGAAAGTAAGTCTCTAAATAAAAACGATATCCGATTATTACTCCTTTATCACTTGTTATCTCCTCACGTTTCATTCTCTTAAATGGCACTTGATGAAACAATTTCGGCTGAACTTCTACAGAAAATAAAATCCCTTCATCCCATGAGTATCGAAGTGGCTGTCTAAAGATTAGACTTTTTTTCTCATATTCATTGTTGAGAATGAATTTTCTAGCCTCTGGGTCGATCTTTTGCAATTGCGTCGGTGAAATTTTAGCTCCAAGAGCAAGAGAAAGAGCGTAATTGCTAATCTCCTCCATTTGCTTTTTCCAAGGATCTTTAGAGGAAATTTTTTTATTTTTTTTTAGAAATTTCTGGAAAAATTCCGAAATCTCCATCAGAGGGGTAATCTCTTTATTCGACATTACTGTAATATCATGAATGGCAACATCTTCAACAAATGCCTTCGCAAAATTGTGGATTGAATCGATATGTCTTCCGAATTCTTCCTTGCTCAAAGGGCGAAAATTATACCCATCCTCTGACTTCGTAATTTCGAAGTATGTGTTAAGTTCTAGCAACTTAAGAATTGATGAGGAAAAATCTTGAAGATCTTCCAAATACATGATTATTTGCCAATTTGATTATTATCTATAATTATAACACATGCATGTATAGCAGCTGAGCTTACCCAGTATACGCCATATTTTAACCCCTGATCCAAAAATATCAACCTTCTGACTATCTGACAATTGAGTTCTATTCTTTCTAGATCATTATCATTAGGGAATGTTTGAAGAATTAACAAATAATTTCCTTATTGCTCCGGGAATTCGGCATAACGATTGTAAAAATAGGTACACCAAATCGTTTCCTTTCCTCGATTATTCTTCATTGAGATTCGAGAAAGGGGTGAAAAAAATTCTCCAGAACACCTTAAGCTCTAATGCTGTTTGGGAGCCTGTTGCAAAGGGAGAACTTACAGGAAACAGTGGGGATGCTCAGGTTTTCAAAGTTATTGACCAGGATGAGATCTACTACCTTAAATTCACCACATCTTCTAAGGTTCAATTGGCCATGCTCATCGCCTATCACTATCTTAAGGAACGTCCACATCCTTTCTGCACAACAGCAAAAATAGTATCTCATGGAACAGTCGCCTTTAGAAAGAATCGAGAATTGTTCTTTATGTTGTTAACGAAGGCCGAGGGAGAAGATCTATCTACCGCTTTTAAAGGGGATGACTCAAAAAGGATCTCTTCTTTCGTTGAAACAGTTGGCAAGGTATTTGCTTATAATCACTCTACTTATGTTTCAAAGGCAAATCAACAGGAAAAATTCTTCTATGCAACGAGAAAATATAACACCTTGCTTGAAGATCTATACAATATAAGAAAAAAAACTGATTTAGATCGCTCATTAGATTTTGGCATTCAAAAAGCCGTTCCCTGGATTATTGAGAGCGAGATAAATTACTTAGCTAAACCCCAAGTTCAGAGCCTCTCTCTCGGTCCCATTAAAATCTGGAACTTAGCTTTTTCAGATCTAATCGGAAAAATCTCCATTTTTGATACGACAGATATTCTCAAATATTTCGCCCCCTCAAAGAATCCGCAATGGTCACCCGAAGCTGATTTTGCTACTTTTCTTCATCATCTCGATAATCTTGAAACTCTTTTTAATCTAGAGCCTGCGATTATTGATGGCTATAAAGACAAATTCTTAGAAGCCTACTATCGTAATGTAAGTCGTCCTATCATGAGCAAGGAGGGCTTACGATTCTTTTTGACACAACGGTATCTCTCTCACTTCAAAAAATACATTCATAAAAGTCACAAACAGAATCGTTTTCAAGAAAAAGCCCTGAGTATCCTTTCTCAATGCGAAGAGTTACATAAGAAACAAAGTCCCAAGATGGACAAACTCCTTGGTTTTTAATCTATATCTGCAAGGAATAGAAAAAAAGGAAGAACACTAATTATATTGAATTGTAAAATGAATATTTTAATTCAATTCGGTATAGCACAAGCCTTTATTTTTCAGTGACCCAACACTCTTGAAGATGGTCGTCTACAAGGCCTACGGCTTGCATGAAAGAATAGATAATTTTAGATCCCACAAAGTTCATTCCTCTCTTTTTTAGATCTTTTGAAATGGCATCACTGATAGGGGTTAGGCAGGGGACCTCTTTAAGGGATTTTCGTCTGTTTATAATGGGCTTATGATTAACAAAGCGCCAAACATAGTCAGAAAATGAACCAAATTCCTTTTGGATTTCTAAAAAAACGAGAGCGTTTCGTCGCGCTGAATAGATTTTTAAACGATTACGAATGATCCCTTGATTTTCTAAGAGAGCATTCAATTCTTCATCAGTCATTTTAGCCACTTTGTGAGGATTAAACTGATGAAAAGCTTTCCGGTATTCCCCCCGTCTTTTGAGAATTAACTCCCAACTTAGACCTGCTTGAGCTCCCTCTAGAATGAGCATCTCAAATAGGTGGTTATCATCATAAACAGGAATCCCCCACTCTTTGTCATGATACTCCGCATAAAATTCTTTTCCAGGAGCTGATCCAAAACATCTTTTTTTATTGTCGTTTTTCATTTCATGAAAGGGTAGTCAATTCCCATTGCTATTTTGACTTGGGCTAAGGTTTGTGCCGCTCTTGCTTCAGCCGCTTGAGTCCCTTTTCGGATCACGTCATAAACAACATCTGGATGAGCTGAAAATTCTTTACGTCTTTTTCTAATCGGGGAGATAAATGAGATCAACATCTGAGCAGTTTCATCTTTAAGGAGTTTATCTGGCATCCCCCCACGTCGATAATGTTCTTTGAGCTCTTCTACTCGGTTTTGATCGGGATGAAAAGCCTCAAGATAATTAAAAGCAACAGCCTCATTCGGGTCACCTGGATCTTCAAGACTTTTGCGGTTAGGATCCGATTTCATCTTTTTGATCTTTTTAACAATTTCATCGTCTTCATCTCCAAGGTAGATTGCATTGCCTTGAGATTTTGACATTTTCTGTCCATCGACTCCAGGAAGTCTTGCACCAATCTTCGGTTGGATAGCTTCTGGTAAAACCAACACTTTTTTCTTAAACTGTTCATTGAAATTGTTTACAACATCCCGAGCAAGTTCAATCATAGGGACTTGGTCGTTACCTACCGGAACCACGTTTGCACCAAAAGCGACAATGTCAGCAACCTGATAGATCGGATATAAATAAAATCCCGCCGGGACGCTGTCAGAAAATCCTCTGGTTCTCATTTCGGATTTCACAGTCGGGTTGTGACCAATCCTCTGTATCGAAACTGCGTTGAGAAAATACATCGTAAGTTCAGGAAGCTGGGGCAAGCATGATTGAATGAAAATGTGGCTCATTTTTGGATCGATCCCGACAGCGAGATAATCACAAACCACTTCAAAAATATTGTTTCTCACCTTGGCAATATCACCGAAGTTGTCGGTAATTGCTTGGGCATCGGCTACCATGATGTAGCTTTCATATTCTCGTTGCATTTCAACGCGACTTCTCAAAGTGCCGAGATAATGTCCAATATGAAGAGGTCCTGTAGGTCTATCTCCGGAGAGTAATACTTTCTTTTGCATCCGCCAAATATACAAAAAGATTCGTTTTGAATCAATCCTAAATTCTGGTAGAGTACGGCGCATGGAGCGTGTAAATTCTCAGGAAAAAACCGAGCCGATACCCGAATCAATAGGTCCCTATAAAATCCAGTCTCGCCTTGCAAAAGGGGGAATGGGTGAAGTGTTCTTAGGGAAAGATCCTACTGTCGATCGTACCTTAGCGATTAAAAGGGTCCGTTCTGATCTTGTACAACATAAAGTAGTGAGGAAAAGATTTTTAAAGGAGGCGCAAGTAACTGCCTCTCTCTTCCACCCTTCGATTATTCCGGTCTATTCAATCCACCAATCAGAAAATGAGCTCTACTATGTGATGCCTCACGTTGAGGGTGAAACTCTCAAGGATATTTTACGTGAAACAATCCGGAGGGAAAAGAGCGCCTCTCCTCCACACCCTATAGGCATTTCCATTACCCATTTATTGAGAATTTTCACCAATGTGTGCCAGGCGATTTCTTATTGTCATTCGATGGGGATCCTTCATCGTGACCTAAAACCTGAAAACATCATGGTAGGAAATTTCGGTCAGGTGATCATTCTCGACTGGGGTTTAGCAGGTTATCTCGATGAAAAAGAAGAGCTTATGCCTGAAGTTAAGCTCATCCCTGAACACCAAAGAATGACTCGCAATTTGACCCGGCCTGGTAAAGTCATTGGGACTCTCTCTTACATGCCTCCTGAAAGGGTCGATGGCGAGCCTGCGGGGGTCCATTCTGATATCTACGCACTGGGAGTGATCCTCTACCAGCTTTTGACCCTTCGAATGCCTTTTCAGCGTACGACCATAGAAGAATATAAAAAAGTCCGAAAGCATGAAACCCTTACAGATGCGCTTGAAGCCGCCCCTTACCGAGATATCCCCCCCCAGCTTTCCGAAATTACAAAAAAATGTTTAGCCAGTAGTGTCGACCAGCGTTATGGTTCCGTTGCTGAGCTTTTACGCGATCTCGACAGGTACAATTCAGGCTTGCCTGATTGGATCTTGCAAGGTGAACTAAGGGTTGATGAGCAAAGTGATTGGGAGCTCCAGGAAAACGTCTTGATGAGCAAATTGATCCCAATTACTAGATCAACTGAAATCATGCAATGGTTCATCTTGATGATTTCAAAGCAGTCT
>CAYZDL010000015.1:0-1638 GCA_964477345.1 uncultured bacterium | reverse complement strand
CGAACTCAGAGGGGGTCGGATTTTTGCTAAACATCCCTGAACCTAAAGAGAGGGAGGGATTGGAAGACGGGTATTGCGTTTGGATTGGCACAAAAAAATCTCCAGGGATCAAGCTTTGCCGCTCTCATGTAACTCTTGTTGAGTCAGAAGGTAAATCGATCCCTCCTGATGAAGAAGCTTTTATCGAGATCGAAAAAATGGACCAAACAGTCCGTCTATTCATCAATCACGAATTGATCTTAACCTACACAGACCCCCTCCCCATCGTAGGCACTCACGTCGGTTTACTTAGCCAAGATATGGAGTTCACCCTCACCTCTTTTAAAGTCTCTGTTGGGTCTCACAATGCGACAATTGGGTGCCTTTCTGTCCCTGACGCCTTTCTTGCCTCAAAAAATTTCAAAGAAGCTGCCCTTGAATATGAACGGATTGCCGATTCGTTCGCAGGTCGCATCCAGGGGCGTGAAGCCCTTTTTCGTTTGGGGATTACCTTGATTGAAGAAGCTAAAGTCAATCCATTTGAAGGCGCTCGCGATGAACTCTTTGAACGGTCTTTAGCTACTTTCCAAAGACTTCATGGCACCCGTGGCGAACCTCTTGAATATTTAGGTAAATCGCTCGTATACCGTAGGCGCGGAAACTTAGATGAAGAGCTGAAATGTTTAGAGTTAGCCATCCGTAAGTTCAACAAGGACCCTCTTGCTCATTTGATTGAGGAAAGGGTTATTTTTAGACTCCATGAGAGTGCAAAAAATGATCGGGTCGGTGTTTATAATTTTGCCCTGATTACCCTTAGGCACTTGTCGCATAAACTCTCCAATCGAGAAACCCACGCACTAATCCACAATTTGTCAACCTACTCAGAGAAACTCTACTTCTTTTCTGATGTAGAGAATTTTAATTCTCTTGCTGAACGGTACCGGTTTATGGCGATCCAACTCGCTTTTTGGCTAGATAAACCGATCGTTTTAAGAGACTTACTCGCTGAAGAAACCTCTCCTCTTCTCAAGGAAAATATCGAGTATGGTTTGCGGTTGCTAGGATATCTAGAGCCCAAAAACCATGATATGACCAAGTTGATTGAGCTGCTCCCTAGTAAACCGAATCCGCGGATGGTACGACCCATCTTTTTTGAAATTGAAAATGCTTTAACCAGAAAATCTGCAGACAGGGCTCTTTGGGCTTTAGAAAAGCTTGCCACCTTTGATTTAAGTCCAAAATTAGTAGAACAAGTTTTAATCTTGCAGATCTGGGCCCTTTTGCTCCTTAAACAAGCCGAAAAAGCAAAAGACCTCCTTTTGACAAAGGAAAGACTCAGCACTCAAAGGTGTCATTCCCCCTTCTTTTTTCTCTATGGGTGCATGCTGGCTCAGACCGTTGGAATGACAGGAGCTCTTGAACACTTTGAAAGGAGCATCGATTTTGCCTTCCCCCCTGTCTTCGCTTTACTAAGCCATTACCTCAAGAAGGAAAAAGAGGGGAGAAATTGGGTAGAGACCCTCTTTAGTTTTGAAAAAAACCAGCTCTATCGCCAATTGGCTCTGTTTTACCATTCGTCGTCTAAACGATCAAAAACAATTTTCTATGAAAGAAAATTGAACAAAACTGGCGGATATTCTATTCTATTTAGATGAAAGA
>CAYZDL010000014.1:21610-42696 GCA_964477345.1 uncultured bacterium | reverse complement strand
GGCGCCAAAAGCATGGGCTAGAGAGTAGCCGAGTTCTCCACCTTCGTGAATCGATCCTGGTGTTGGGGGGCTTGTGTGGCTGGGGACTCCCCCTGGCCAGGAAAATTCTCGCATCAACTTGCCGATGCCGCTTAGGCTAAAATCAAGTTCGGGGTAGGTATCGGTCATTGAGCCTTCAAGAAAGACGTTGGCTCGTACGGCCGGCCCCCCATGCCCAGGGCCTGCAATGAAAAGGCATTCTTTTTTTGTATCTTGAATCCACCGATTGAGATGTGCGTAGATGAAATTTAACCCTGGAGAGGTACCCCAGTGACCAAGAAGGCGCTTTTTTAGATCTTCTTTCTTAAAAGGATCGAGCAGAAGGGGATTTTGTTTCAGATAGATTTGACCTACAGTCAGATAATTCGCGGCTCGGAAATGATGATCTATACTCTCTATTCTTGCAGGATCCATCCTCTCCAATTATCATTGTACGAAATAATTTATCGAGCTTTTTTTGTTTAATTATGATAACTTCGTCTACTTATGAAAAAGTTCATTTTGATTTTTTTCTTAGCCTTTTCGACCATCTTAGTCGCAGGGGAATATGATGTGGTAATCGTCGGCGGTGGACCAGCAGGTTTGACTTCTGGATTATACACTTCCAGGTTAGGATTGAAGACTTTAGTCGTTGAAGGAAAGCTCCCTGGCGGGCAATTATCCACCACACATTTAGTCGAAAATTTTCCGGGATTTGTTGAAGGGATCGATGGCTCTACTCTCGTCTCGAATATGCGCAGCCAGGCGATGAAATATGGCGCCGAAGTAAAAAGTCAAAATGTCATCAGTGTCGATTTTGCCCACTACCCTTATGAAGCAAGGCTAAGTTCAGGGGAATCGATCAAAGCAAAGACAATGATTATTGCAACAGGTTCGACCCCCCGTATGCTCGGCCTTTCTTCTGAAAATGCCCTTTTGGGTATGGGTGTGAGTACCTGCGCCGTCTGCGATGCCCCCCTTTACCGAGGAAAAGAGGTCGTTGTGGTTGGAGGAGGTGATAGTGCCTTTGAAGAGGCTTTGATGCTCTCTCATTTTGCAAGTAAAGTGACACTACTCCACAGATCAGATCAATTTCGAGCTTCCCTCATACTAAAAGAGCGGGTCAATAAAACTAAGAATATTGAAGTAAAACCATTTCGAATTATTAAAGAGATTCTTGACGTCAATAAAGGGTTTGTCGAAGGGGTAATCGCCTCCAATAGTCAAACCAAGATGGACGAAAAAATTCCCTGTGAGGGAGTCTTTATCGCGATTGGTCAAACCCCTAATACCGGATGGTTACCTAAAGAGGTGATCCTGGATAATAAAGGGATGATCCAAGCAGCCCCTAAAGGGGTCTTTTCAGCCGGAGATGTGGTCGATTTTCAGTATCGTCAGGCGATTACTGCTGCTGGTTCGGGATGCAAAGCCGCTCTCGATGCCTATCAATATATCCAACAAGAGGAAAAACATGAAAAAAATCATAACTAGTATATGCCTAGCACTTTCATCAGTCGTAGTTGCTGATCAGAGTGAAAAAACCAAACAGATCTTCGACGCTCAGTTTTGCATGGATCATTCTGAAGTTTACGAGGATTCGATACGGATGATGTTGGATGCTACGGGAAATAACATGGCGGTTTCTTCTGTTATGGAAAAATTCCAGGAGCAATTTCATTCAGAAGAATTTCAAGAGGTGTTGAAGAAGGCATTTAATGAAAGATTTACAGAGGCAGAAATCGATCAGATTTATGAGTTTGTGAAGAGCGAGGCATTTCAGAAGTATTACCATAAATTAGCTAGTTTTAGTAAAGATGTTGGCATGCAGATGGCTCAGGTCATGATGGCGATCCTGCAACCACCACAACAAGAAGAGGCAACGACTCTACCAGCAATTGCTGTAGAAGCCTCTCAAGTGATTGTTGCCGATGAGAGTAACTTTGAAGAGTTAATCGCACAGAATGACAAAGTGATCGTCGATGTCTACGCCTCTTGGTGTGGTCCTTGCAAGGCTCTTGCCCCTGTTTTGAGCGCTCTTTCAGAAGAGATGAAAGGCAAGTATGTCTTTATCAAGATTGACGGTGATGCAAATAGAGCCTTGGCCGCTAAGCTAAAGGTTCGCGCCTATCCTTCATTGATTTTCTACAAAGGTGGCAAAGAGGTGGAACGTAAGGTTGGTTTCATCCAGAGAGATCAGCTCGTTGAAGTGATGCACGGTTGCTTGGATTCATAGAATTCAACTTCCTGATGTAGGAGAGGATAGAAAGATCTTCTCAGGATACGCTTTTGTTTATTAGAGAACTTGAGGTCGTCGACTAAGATTTTAGCGATGACTTCAAGTTCTCTTATGTTTTTAGGAGCCTCATCGCCTTGTAACAACCCGTGATTGACTGGCCAGAGTGGACGCTTTTTTTAAAGAATGTCTTTGACGATTACAAATCCGTCGTTATTGCCCGGAGCGTCACGCCCTATGGGTAGGCGATTTGTGAAAAATCGGTAGTAGGTTTGTAGAGCTTGTTCACTATTCTGAACGCAGTAAAAATTATTTGAAATCCATTCGGAGCCTCGAATAGTACCCGATTCTCTGTTGATTCTAAAACAATGGGTAATTTTTTCATGCCAATAGGAGGGTGGGCCGAAGAGAAGTATTGGCGCCGGGGGTTTAATGGAGACCTGAGTGCGAAGGAGTTCTAAGACGAGCTCAAAGTCGGTTCCGATTCCCCCTTCGAAAAAGATTGGAAAGTCGAGATGGAATTCCGATTGACGGACAAAAAGGTGTTCAAGCCGGTAGGTCATTTTCGCTTGGATGTACGGGTTCATGGTCTCTTCGCTTGCTTCATCTTCATGGGGCTTAGTAAAATCGACCGCATGGCCGACCGAGAGAATTCCTAAGTCAGATGCAATTTTGTTTCCCATGGTCATGACACCTGGTCCTCCTCCCGTGGTGATGGCAAGGGGAGTATCGGAGTTAAGTTGATCGTGATCTAAGCTAGATTTCATCTCAATGAGGCCCTTAAAGAGCTTGTAGATCTCGCCAGCAGCTCCTGGCTCTTTAAGCCTCGATCCGTAAATTCCGAAGAATGTGGCGTTGATGAACTCTTTTTCCTTATTTAGCGGGACAAAAAGACCAAAATCATTCCCTTCTCGTAAGACGTACTTTAGGACTAGATTGTAGTTGAAATCTACCCAAAAAACATCGACAGAGGCTCTAGCTAGGTCAAAGAGCATCGAGCGATCGTTATGAGAAAAATACTCTCCATGTTTTTGAGAAGGTGAGCGGAAATAAATGGCGCGTAAACAACGGGTAACTCGATCATTTAGAAGAAGGTTCTTTAGTAGAGAATTGGGGAAGTAATTAGAGAGAATCACTCCTTGGCTTGTAATATTCCCTTCTTGCATCGCATTGGCAATGACATCGATCGCTTGGGCCGCGAGAAATTCTTTAATTTTTAGTTTTTGTTTTCGGTCTTGAGGAGGAATCACTAAATTTTCCTCTCCAGGGGGATCTGAAACTATCCAATCGGTGCTTTGAAGATTGGTCAATTGCCCCTCTTTCACTATGAAAGTAGCTGCAGGCCTGCTAGGGGCGGTTTCAAATGCGGAAAAGAGGGTCATAGGTTTTTCAAGGGCATCTCTGAGTAGATCTTTATCGGCAAAGAAGAAGTGTTCTCTAAATGGTTCAAGGGTGTAAAATTCTAAAGGGATGTGGTGAATCTCTTTGTCGCTTTTGCCATGAAATTCAAAGATGTCGCCTGTAATTCGTTGAGGCTCTATTAAATCTGCGGTTGCATGATTAAATCCTTCAGGAAGCATGTCTGGAACGACCCTTGCAAACAATGTCCGAATATTGATGGAAGTCGTCCTCACTAAAAGAAGACTATCCTCGGGGATCCGTCTATCTTCCTGCTTGTGGACTTGATGAAGAAAAAGAAATTTTCTGAACGAATTCCCTTTTTTCTTTAGGCCCCGTACAATCGTTGGTAGAAAACCATGTATCGCATCATCATAGACCCAGTGGCCTGGTAAGAGAGGAACCTCAACAACAATACGTTGGTTTTCTTTATCTTCGATAAATTTTTCACTTTTGTATCGATCACCAAAGATGAGAAGGGGATATCCCTCAGAATCTGATTTATTTAAAAGACGTGTCAAGTAGTCGATAGTCCGAACACGCCGTCTGTCGTCAGCAGCAAATAGCTTGCCTACGTAAATCCCCTCACTGAAATTTTTAAGCAGCTCATACCCAATGGGAGTAAAGGCTTTAAACTGCACTTTAATTTCAGCTCGGTTGAATTTAGGAGATAATTGATAGTCATAGCCGATCCCATCGACTCCAAGCTGAGCAAAGGTGCTCTTGATAGTAAAGTAAACAAGAGAAGGATCGATCTCAAACCCTTTAAAGCGGCTTGAAATATTCTCTATAATGATTTCAGCCTCGATGAGCCGTTCATTAATCCGTTTAAATGACCGGACGAACCCATCAGGGGAGGCAAGATCGTAGGGGTGAATAAAGATATTTTTAGGCATTTATCCTAAGGATAGGACGAGTCGATGTTAATTTCAATTGTAGATTGATAAAATTTATTTTTGTCGATCAGTCGGATTTCTGTTTAAGTTTATGCAAAGATTCGCTAGAATAAACCCATAAAATTAATAACATCATCTTCTCAAGGAGGTAGTTGTGGCAAACGTAGAATTTGACCCGAAAACAGGGCGCCAAATCGTTAATCCGGCCTTAGAGGGCGTAGAAAACCATGTCAATAGAAGAGCGCTGGGCGCTTTACCTTCAGTGACAAATCATGGACCTGATCCAAGTAATATAGTGGGAAACGTTAGGTTAGCAACAGCGCAAGCTACGTCAACCGATTCTAAAAAGCGTGTATCGGTCTTGTCAACTCCTCTGAAAGCGGATGGAGGCGAGAGCAGCTCTACGAAACCTCAAGTAAGACGTGATATGGAAAAATTTGGAACAACGTTCGCGCAACAATCGATACACGAGCTAAGTATCTTGCGTGCTGCAAGAGCCTCTGCGAAGAATCTCGAAGTTTCGGAGCATAAGCGTAAAGAAAAAGCTGAAGATGCTGAGAATGATCAGAGAAGGGATGATGCAAGACGCCGTCAAAGAGAAGAAGAAAACAGGATCAGAGAAGAGTATCATCGGAAGCTCTAAGAAAGCCCTCTTAACATCAGCTTGATAGGACATGAGAATTTTGTTGCCCGCAAGGAGTTGTTCTTGCGGGCTTTTTGTTCCTTGAGAAAGCAAGTTATGAACAATTGTTTAGCTCTCTTAAAGAATTTTTAGGGTTTTCTTTTTTACAGCTATTCCACAAAAAAATAAGCATTCAAACCATTGTCGGAAAAGGGTTTGAATGAGTTATTGAAATAGCTGTCCCCAAAAACTATCGACAAATATCCGCTCTTACCCATTCAATTTTCACAATTCATGCACAATTTCTCTTCAAACTTTCCACAACTATTGTTCAGATCCTTTTCTTGTCACATAAGATCATTTGCAGTATCATCCCGATATTTCAGGAGAGGTATATGACCACGCCAATTGGAAAGGTTCATAGAAGTTTTGGCACTCACAGTGGAACTTTTCATGCAGATGAAGTAACAGCTTGCGCTCTTCTTTTGTTTTTTTCTCTAATCGACAAAGACAAGATTGTGCGCACTCGTGACTTAGGTAGATTGCAGACTTGTGATTTTGTTTGTGATGTTGGGGGGATTTACGATCCTCTACATCGTCGTTTTGATCATCATCAGGCTGAGTATCGTGGAGAGTTGAGTAGTGCAGGGATGATTCTTGCGTATTTGAAAAATGAAAAGATCATCTCTTTTGACCAATTTGATTATCTAAACCGTTCTTTGGTTCATGGAATTGATCAAATCGATAATGGCCTTAGTGAACCTAAATACGGTTTTGCTAGCTTTTCTCAGGTGATTTCAGCATTTGTTCCTGCGTCTCATGAGGCTTCAGAACTGGAGCAAGAAAAGGGCTTTTCTGATGCACTTGACTTTGTCCTCGATCATTTACATCGGATCATGAATAAATACGACTATATGATTAGTTGTAAGGCCAAGATCAAAGAGGTGATGGACACAATGGATGAGTGTCTTGTGTTTGATAAGGCGATGCCGTGGCTTGAGGCCTTTTTTGAGTTAGGTGGAGAAACACATCCTGCAGAGTTTGTGATTATGCCAACGGGGGATCATTGGAAGCTACGTGGAATTCCTCCATCGTATGAAAAGAGGATGGAGGTTAGGCGTCCTCTACCTGAAGAATGGGCGGGACGTTTAGGTGAAGAGTTGAAAGAAAAAAGTGGCATCGATGGGGCTATTTTTTGCCATAAAGGGCGTTTTATCTCAGTTTGGAATAGAAAAGAAGATGCTATTAAGGCATTAAAACAAGTGTTGGGAAAAAAAGTAGTATGACGACGATATTTGAAAAAATTATCAAACGGGAAATTCCTGCGACGGTCCATTATGAAGATGAAGAAGTGATTTGCATCGATGATAAGTATCCACAAGCCCCTGTACATTTTCTCGTAATCACAAAAAAGGTGATTCCTTCTATTCATGAGTTAGAATCAGATGACTATTGCTTACTGGGTAGGATTTTTGATGTGATTAAATCGGTAGCGGTAAAGCTTGAGATTGATAATTCGTACCGGGTTCTGACAAATCATGGTTCTGGTGCGGGGCAAACAATTCCGCATCTCCATTTTCATGTATTGGGTGGGGGAAAGCTTGGGAGCAAGGGGATTAAATGAAATGGTTTGTATTTGCTTCTTCTCTAACTTTTTACGTTGGGATTCTTCACGCTGAATTTGTTTCGAATGAGGCAGATTTTGCCGGGAAAGTGGTCTCTTTTCTTTTGGTGAGAGACTACGAAGGGGCTAGAATTTCTTGTGAAACGGCATTGAGAATTTTTCCCGACTCAGCTCGTTTAAAGAATCTCTACATTCGTACTCTTTCCGAAGGGGGAGACTGTGAAAAGGCTCTTGAAATATTCAAGAAGAAGCGGTTGAGTAATGAGCTTTTACAGAACTTTGATCTTTTAGAGTCACTTTCATGGGGCATTTTATCTCAGAGGGAAAAAGATTCTGAAATGGGGGTGCTGGCTTCATTAATTGGAGCGTACCTAACGCAAGATGCACGGGCTGTTCAGCTTTTGAAAGATGGAATGCAATCATCTAATGCTTATATTCGTGGTCTCTCTATCCAATTGGCTTGCAATTATAATGATCGCCCATTGCAACAAGAGGTTCTCCGTCTGCTCCAAGAAGAGAAAAACTGGTATGTGAAGAGAGAGGTGGTTTCAGCGATTGGGAGAATGCGTCTAAAAGAGGCTGCCATCGATTTAAAAGAGATCATCGCAAGTAAAGCGGTATCATCAGAAGAAAAGGAAATGGCGATTCAATCACTTGTGATGCTTCATGATGACCTCTCAAGAGAAGAAATGAATTCTCTTTTGCAAAGTAAACGGGCAGGGTTTCGTGAACTTGCTGTCGTATTAGTTGATCATTTTGAAAAGAAAGAGCAAATCACGCATTTGTTACCTCTTCTTTCAGATTCATCTCCAAGTGTACGAACAAGAATGCTCGCAATGTTAGGGTCTATCAATTTTGATCTCTCAATCTATTCTTCGATTAAGGAAAAACTGAAAGAGCTTTCAAAAGACTTAAATCCTGAAGTGGCGATTATGGCCGATTGGGTTTTGTTAAAGATCGATCCAGAATATGGGAAAGAAGAATTAACCAAGTGGATTCTCTCAAAAAATTTGAATGCTTCGCGATTTGCTGCAAGCGTTGTTGGAGCTGGGGGATTGACTACAGCCTCAATACTTGAGAGTTGCTTTACCAGAGCGTCAGATAAGTTTGTCAAAGCGAATTTAGCCTATAAAATGATCGAGCAAGGAATTGAAACTCAAACGGCTGGGATTTTTTTGCGCTCTTTTTTGACAGATCGTAGTGAAAAAATCATGATGGGGGATGGAATCTACCCTTGTTTTACCCAGATTTTGCCGAGTAAGGTGCATCATGTCCCAAACGTACAAAGATACCCTGAAATGGTCGATCAACTTTCGAGGTTAAAGATTCTCAATGCATTGGCTGTTGTGGGAATTCCCGATTTGAAGGAGATTGCCAAATCTTACCTCCAAGGGCAGGTGTGGGGTGTTGTTGGCTCAGCTGCTGTCTTCTTTCTCGAAGAGGCAGAGATGGCCTCTATCGATTTGGTCAAAGAGCTGCTCGACGATGAAGACCAAACTGTGCGGATCCAGGCAGCTCTTGCGCTAGCATTTTACGGTGGAGAAAAACGATCAGCCAAAGTGCTTGAAGAGGCTTATTGGAAGGTTGACTGGGATAAAAAAATTTCAATTTTGGAAGCTTTGGGACATGTCGGCGCCCGAGAAAGCATTCCATTTCTATTGACTGTGTTAGAAGAACCGTTTACATTACCAAGAACCATTGCAGCCTCGAGTATTATCCAATGTCTATATCATTAATACGGCGTCATATTACCGATGAAGAGCTCGATGGTTGGCTCATGTACGATTTTCGTGGCTCCAATGATTTGATGCGTGAGGTTCTTAAATTCCCTAAGGAGGCTCACATCACAAGGCGGATCTGTTATTGGATCCCTAAGAGTGGTGAGCCAGTCAAAGTTGTCCATGCGATTGAATCACACGTTTTAGATTTTCTTGATGGAACAACTGTTGTTTACAAAACACAAGAAGAGTTAAGGGGTGTATTAAAAAAGATCCTGGGTAAACGGATTGCTATGGAAGTTTCGAAGGAAATTCCTGCGATTTCAAAGGTAGATGCGGGGACTTATGCCCTCGTAGAGGGGCTGGGAACAGAGATTGTTTCTTCGGGCAGGCTTTTGCAAAAATTTACGAGTATCTTATCCCCAGAGCAGATCAAAGCCCATCTAGAAGCAGCTGATGTTGTCTCTAAAGTTGCCGATGAAGCGTTTAATTTCGTCCGAGGGGAGATTATGCAGGGTAAGCTTCTTCATGAGGGTCATGTACAGGAATTTATCCTCAATCGATTCACCAATGCGGGATGTATCACAGACCATCCTCCTATTGTGGCAAAAGGAGTCAACTCTGCAAATCCTCACTATATGCCAAAAGGAGAGGGGTCGGTTATCAAGCGGGGCGACTTTGTTTTGATCGATCTTTGGTGTAAAAAAAGAGGAGAGAATGGTGTCTACGCGGATATTACCCGTGTTGCCTCAACAGAAAACCCGACCCCAAAGCAACTTGCTGTGTTTGAAGTGGTGCGAGAGGCCCAGCGGATGGCTGTAGAGATGATCGAAATGAAAGAAACTATAAGAGGCTGTGATGTAGATCGGCTTGTGAGAGAGTTCTTGATCGAGAGGGGGTATGAAGAGAACATTTTACACCGCCTTGGACATAACATCACAGGGCAATTGCATGGAAATGGTGCCAATCTTGATAGTTTTGAAACTCTTGATGAGCGGGAATTGATCGATCAGACTTGTTATTCAATCGAGCCTGCGCTCTACTTTCCAGGCGAGTTCGGACTTAGGCTTGAGTTCGATATCCTTTATCAAAATGGAAAGGTTCAAGTAACAGGAGGAGTTGAAGACTCCCTTAAGGTGTTGTTTTAGAAGCTGTAATCTTGAGAGCATAGTAATTTACTTCTAGCGTGTCTAAGAGACCATGAAATTCTGTCCTTTCAAAAAAATTACAAATAGTATGGTTTTCCATTTCACCGAAAAGACGTTTGCATTCCATTACAATTTCAGTGCTGAAAAAATCGGCTTTTAAATCAAGCCTTGTGGGAAAAGAAGGTAGACCATTCACACTAATATCACATTTCTTTAAAAGTTCGATTCCGAGTTTACTTCTCAAAGAAGAGAGATCGTATTTGTTTAAAATGCCGACATAGTGAGCATTAACCAAGGGTCTAATTGCCTCTTGAATCTCTTTTTTACAGAAAAGCTCTTCGAAGTGGCGATCGAGAAACAGCTGGAAAGTTTGAAACGAAACTGAAGGGGACCATGCATAATTAGAAGCGAAGGCATCAATTACGGCTCCAATTGAAGCGCCAGGTATACTGCTCGCCTCTTCTTTCAATCTACTAATGGTCGCTTCATCTGGAGCAAGAAAAGGCCCCGTATTATTTTCAATAAGGTGGAGAAGACCTGCAGCAATTGCTCTACGGTAGGCCTCTTTGTGCTTTTCTTCAAAGCTCTCTCGAGTAATCTCCAGAAAGTGTGGATTAAAGGCAAAGAGGGTACCTCTTTCTTTACGTCTATGCTCAAGAAGATAATCGATAAGAGATACATCCTCAGCTAGGTAACCGACGTCTGTCATTTTGCCTGAGTGTACCGGGTTTTCAAGGATATGAGCGACAAAAATTTCCTTAAATCGATTTTCGAAGTATTCTTTCCATTTGATCGTATGTATTGCCTCAAATGTTCTTACCTTTTGTCTTACCGCGGGAATTACGTGTGCTGGTTGGTCCTTGATGCTGTTAAGTCTTTCGATCTCCGCCTGGTATGGATTGCTTTTAGAATCTTTGGGAACTGAATAGAAAGTAAGAGCAATTTCATCAAGTCTTTCTTGCGCTATTCGATGATAAGCTTCGGCTCTTGCGATCAAGGGTGCAAGATAACGCAAAGGGGATGATTTTGGCTCTTTATAGCAAGTCTGAATGTGTCTTTTTAAATCTGTGGAAGGGTCTGTTAACCCCATTTTTTTAATTTTTTCTTGATAATAGAATTCTTCACGGTCACTCTTCCTTCCTTCTCGAATAAGAGTTTTTGAAAGTTCAGAGATATCTTTTTCAAAGAGATACTGATTAGTTGTATTGGTGGCCATGTCACCCAAAGAATAAAGTAGATACTCAAAAATAAAGTTGATAGAAACTAGAGCTATTCCACCGGCTAGAATAATGCCCCAAACAGGTGATCCTACTGCTGCTAAATAAAATATAGCCCCAATCGCTAATGCCCATACAGCAATGCAACTGACAACATAGGCGATTTCATAAAAAGCACTCTCCCTCCTGAGGTTTTTCATCTCATGATCAATATCAAGCAACACATTTTGGAAAGGGTTGATTTCTGGTGAGGAGGTAAAGCAGCAATTAAACATAACTGAGAGAGTTCTCCTAAAGTTTATAGTCTATTATAAGATGGGGGTGCCTAAAAGGCAATTTATAATAAATAGTTTATAGACAGTTGCTTAACCTTTTTTTCTAGCCCATCAAGCCCATTTAGACGAGAGGGAGAGAGAATAGAATGAAGATTAATTATTTTAAAAAAAGAGAGGGAGGACTTTAGGATTTCTTCAGCAGGGGCGCCTTGATAAATGGAGATCAATAGCGTAGCAAGCCCTTTTGAGATTAAAGCATCTGAATCAGCCTTAAAAAAAAGAGCCTCACAAGTACCTTCGCAAATCAAATAAAGCTGGCTTTGGCACCCATGCACTCGATTCTCTTCAACTTTATATTGAGAGGGGAGGGGTGGAGAGTTTTGGCCTAAAGAAATTAGTTCATGATAAATTTTTTCATTAGAATTAAAGCGAGTAAATTGCTCGATTAGCCTCTTTTGATTTTCTTCAATAATAGTCATATGCTCATCTAACTTCAATTCTAGAAAAAACTTCTTTGAAGATAATAACGTATTTGTCTATTATCATCAACCTGGTGGGTTTACTCCACCAATTTAACTATCAGATTGGAATATGTCAAAGAAAGAAGATACATTAGAAGTTGAAGGGATTGTCAAGGAACTTAAACCCAATATGTCATTTATCGTTAAACTTGATAACGGAATTGAGATTGGTGCCCATTTATGTGGCAAAATGCGCATGAAAAATATTCGTGTTTTGGTAGGCGACAGGGTAAAAGTAGAGGTCTCCCCCTATGATTTAACGAAGGGAAGGATCATCTATCGACAGAGATAGTTGAAAATTTCACGATTGGTGCTTGCATTTTTTTGAACTTAAGATTATGCTCTCAGCAATCAACTTTTTATGAAGGCGCCGATGAGGCGAAAACAGATTTACCCTGGTTGGTAAGTTTAAGCAGGATTAAGGTAGTGTTGCCAAAAAGGCACCCTAAGGCACGAAAGTTCTGGGGGTTTAATATTTGGCGACATTATTTGGTCTCGGCCCAGGTAGCTCAGAGGTAGAGCACTTGCATGGTAAGCAAGAGGTCGTAGGTTCGAGTCCTATCCTGGGCAAGTAACGAAAATTCACAAGGTCTATTCGGAGGACTACACTAATGGCTAAAGAAGCTTTTACAAGAAACAAGCCACACGTCAATATCGGAACCATTGGACACGTTGACCATGGTAAAACAACCCTAACGGCGGCGATTACAAAAATCTTAGCAGCGAAGGGTGGTGCTGTATTTAAAGATTATTCTCAAATCGATAATGCTCCAGAGGAAAAGGCAAGAGGGATTACGATCAACTCAAGCCACGTGGAATATGAAACAGCAGCTCGCCACTATGCGCACGTTGACTGCCCGGGCCACGCCGACTACGTTAAAAACATGATTACTGGTGCCGCTCAGATGGACGGTGCGATTCTCGTTGTCGCAGCGACAGATGGTGCGATGCCTCAAACAAAAGAACACATCCTACTTGCAAAGCAGGTCGGTGTTCCTGCAATCGTTGTATTTATTAACAAATGCGACATGATTGATGAAAGCGATGCTGAGCTTCTCGATCTAGTTGAGATGGAATTGACAGAGCTTTTAGAAGCTCAAGGTTATAAAGATACAGCTTTCGTTAGAGGATCGGCTTTAAGAGCTTTGGAAGGTGATCCACAATACTCTAAGTCAATCGAAGAGTTGATGGACACTGTAGATAAAAAGATCCCAACGCCTACACGTGAAGTAGATAAACCTTTCTTGATGCCTGTTGAGGACGTTTTCTCAATTTCAGGTCGTGGTACTGTAGCTACAGGCCGAGTTGACCGTGGTATTGTCAAATTAAACGACAAAATTCAAATTGTAGGATTGAGAGAGACTAGAGATGCTGTCGCTACTGGAATTGAGATGTTCAATAAATTTATGGACGAAGCTCGCGCAGGTGAAAACGTAGGTATCCTTATCCGCGGCGTTGATAAGAAAGATATTGAACGTGGAATGGTTCTTTGCGCGCCAAATAGCGTAACTCCCCACACCGAATTTGAGGGTGAGGTTTACGTCTTGACAAAAGAAGAGGGTGGACGACACAAGCCGTTCTTTACTGGATATCGTCCTCAGTTCTATATTCGTACTACAGACGTAACAGGCACGGTCAACCTACCTGAGGGTGTGGAGATGGTTATGCCAGGTGATAACGTTCGCATTAAGGGTGTATTAATCCATCCTGTTGCAATGGAAGAAGGAATGAGATTTGCGATCCGCGAAGGTGGCCGAACAATCGGTGCTGGAACGATTTCTAAGATCATAAAGTAATGCATTTTGCACTTGAAGGGGGAGGAAAAGTTCTCTCCCTTCGTGTATTTTGTAAGAAAAATGGACGGCGAGTCGGGGTGTGTAGCTCAATTGGTAGAGCAGCGGTCTCCAAAGCCGCAGGTTGGGGGTTCGAGACCCTCCGCACTCGAAAGGAAGATATGTGATGGAGAAGATAGTAGAGTTGGAGCTAGAGCCGAAAAAGAAAAAATTGTTCGGTAGAGGGTTTCTTACGGGGCTTAAGAGCGAATTTAGTAAGATTACTTGGACACCAAAGGATGAGCTTTTTCAATGTACGAAAGTTGTCATTTTTTTCGTATTTGTTTTTGGTTTTGGGATCTATCTCACTGATCTTTTCATCAAAGGTGGTTTGAACTGGCTGAACTTTTTAGTTCAGAAGATATTTGGTTAGGTTTTGGTCATGCAAAAATGGTATGTAGTACAGGTTCTTTCAGGGCACGAAAAGAAAGTTCAGAAAGCAATCAAAGAAAATCAGAATTCGAGTGGCGTAGCTGAGCTAATCGGTGAAGTGATTATTCCAGTTGAAAACGTAGCTGAAGTCAAGCAAGGCGAGCAAAAAATTCGCGAGAAGCTTCTTTGGCCAGGGTATCTTTTGGTTAAAATCAATCTCAATGATAACGCTTGGCACTACATTAAGGAAACCAATGGAGTCATTGGTTTTCTTGGAGGCGGTAAGCCGAATTCTCTTTCTGATAAAGAAGTAGAAGAGATCTTAAATGATCTTCATAAGAAGAAAGAGGAAGTTGTCCATAAGTATGATATGGATACTGGCGATCAGGTTAAAATCACCGATGGCGTCTTTGTCAATTTTACTGGTACGGTGACTGAGATTTTTCAAGATAAGGGCCGTTTAAGTGTGCTAGTTTCAATTTTTGGTCGCGACACACGTGTCGACGATTTGGAATTCTGGCAAGTGGAAAAGATTTCTAATGATTAAGAGGACTTCGATATGGCGAAGAAAAAGGTAATAAAAGAGATTAAGTTGCAGATCACAGCAGGAAAGGCTAACCCGGCTCCCCCGGTAGGTCCTGCGCTAGGAGCTGCGGGTGTCAACATCATGGCGTTTTGCAAAGAATTCAATGCAAAAACCCAGGGAGGTTCTGACATTCTTCCGGTAGTCATTACTGTCTATCAGGATAAGAGTTTTACGTTTATCACAAAACAACCCCCAATGGCCGAATTAATTAAAAAAGAGGCTAAGATTACAAAGGGGTCTAAGGTGCCAAATCGTGATAAGGTGGCGAAATTGAATCGCGAACAGTTGTTGAATATTGTGAACAAGAAAAAATCTGACCTACGACTACGTCAAGGTGATGAGGAAGCAGGAATTCGTATTGTTGCGGGTACTTGTCGTTCGATGGGTGTCGAAGTAGAGCTATAATAGAGCGAGGTGAGTTATGAGCAAATTGAGTAAGAGGATGAAAGATGGAGTGAAGGAGGTCAATGTAGATAAGACCTATTCCCCTCGTGAAGCCATCGAAGTTTTACAAAAATTCCCTAAGGTGAAGTTTGATCAAACCATGGAGCTTTGTTTAAAGCTCGGTGTAGATCCTAAAAAAGCTGACCAACAGGTGAGAAATACCGTAAGTTTGCCACACGGAACAGGCAAAAAAGCAGTGGATTTAGTTTTTGCTAAAGGTGACAAAGAGAAAGAGGCTAGAGATGCCGGTGCCGATTATGTTGGAAGTGATGATCTAGCAGAGAAAATTCTTGGTGGATGGACCGATTTTACCTGTGTGGTTGCGACTCCTGATATGATGAGAATTGTCGGAAAGCTCGGAAAGGTTTTGGGACCTAGAGGTTTGATGCCTGCACCTAAAGCTGGAACGGTAACTCAGGACGTTGCTACTGCTGTAAGAGAGATTAAAGCAGGAAAAATTGAGTTTAAAGTAGATAAAAGTGGAAATATTCACACCTTCTTTCTCAACTGATCAGTTAGTTGAAAATTTGATGGCAGTGCTTGAGGCGATCATGAAGTCTCGACCAAATAGCGTTAAAGGAAGTTTTGTTAGATCTATGGTCATGTCATGTACGATGGGTCCTGGATTAAAAATAGAACACCAACTCACTCAAGCGGGGTAATTGAATATGAGAAAAGAGAAAACGTTATTGCTCGACGAGGTTAGATCAAACCTAAAACCTGAAGTAGGGTTTATTTTAACTGGATATGAGAAGCTTACTGCCAATGAGTTTGCCGCTTTTCGCGAGCAGATTGCTGCGACAGGGGGCGATTTTGTTGCAGTTAAAAAAAGAGTTTTTCTTAAAGCTGCTGCTCAGCTCGATCTCCAATATGAGCTAAACGAGTTAGAAGGACACGTAGGCTTGGTCATTACGAATGCATCATTCATAGCGATGACAAAGGTGTTATTCGACTTTAAGAAAAGCAATACTGAGAAATTCAAGATTTTGGGGGGCCATTTTGATGGAAAAAAATGTTCACCAACTGAATTCGAAGAGGTATCAAAACTCCCATCTCTCAATGAAATGAGAGCGCAATTCTTAGGTACACTAGAAGCGCCGATGACACAGACATTGGGAGTACTACAAGCGTTATTGACGAGTGTCATTTACTGCTTGGAAAATAAAGCTAAAAAAGAATCTTAAACTATAGGGGAAAACAACCGTGAGTAAGACACTAAACCTAGAAGAAATTGTTGAGACATTAAGCCATCTATCAGTATTGGACTTGTCAAATCTTAAAAAACTCCTTGAAGAGAAATGGGACGTTAAAGCAGCAGCCGCCGCAGTCGCTTTTGCAGGACCTGCAGTAGCCGCAGCAGGAGCTGGTGCTGAAGCTGTTGAAGAGTCAACAGAGTTCGAAGTTAAATTAGTCGGCGCTGATGATACTAAGAAAATTGCTATCATTAAAGCAGTTCGTGAAGTAACAGGGCTTGGTCTAAAAGAAGCAAAAGAACTTGTTGAGGGAGTACCTAGCGAAATTAAGAAATCAGCTACAAAAGCAGAAGCTCATGAGATCAAGAAAAAGGTCGAAGAAGCTGGCGGAAAAGTTGAGCTTAAAGGTCTTTAATACAAGAAGGCATCATCAAAATAGTGGTGCCTCTTTAGAAACCTCAGGACTGTCAGTTTAACCTGAGCAGACAAATTTTGAGGCTGAATACTAACAGTTAACGCTGGTGATTAAATCATTGGTTGATAGGATTAAGCAGTCAGTTTTGAGTTTCTTGGAGCAGAAGACAGGCTTAAGAGTCGTCTTCTGCTTCGTGCTATTAAGAGAGAAGTTCAAATTTTGGAATTCTCAAAAAAGAGTTATTTTTTGCAAATTGGCTATTCAACAATTATTCACACTATCCATAGTAGTAAGGGGGATCAATGCTCAAAAAGCCGCCTAGACGAGTGAGTTTTACCGAACAAGAAGAAATAATCGATCTTCCAAATCTCATTGAGGTTCAGATAAAGTCATACCGTGACTTTTTGCAGCTTGATAGGCTTGAGTCTGAACGTGACGGTATCGGTATTGAGGAAGTATTTCAAGAAGTTTTTCCTGTAAAGAGCTTCGATGAAAAGATTGTACTTGAGTACATTTCATATTTTTTAGGGGTTCCAAAGTATGAGCCTGAAGAATGTGTTCGCAGGGGAATCACCTATAATGCCGCACTTAAGGCGAAGTTCCGCCTAACGGATGAAACTGGAATCAAAGAAGAAGAAGTTTACATGGGAACCATTCCCTTGATGACCCCACAAGGGACTTTCGTCGTGAATGGAGCTGAGCGAGTAATTGTATCACAGCTTCACCGATCACCAGGGATTTGTTTTGAACAAGAAAAACATCCTAAGGGGAACATTCTCTACTCTTTCCGTGTGATTCCTTATCGAGGTTCATGGCTAGAGGGAGCTTTCGACATCAATGACATGATCTATATCTATGTCGACAAGAAGAAAAGACGCCGAAAAGTCTTGGCCACTTCATTTATCCGTACTCTAGGTTATTCTACAGATTCCGATATCATTGAAGAATTTTTCAGTACTAGAAAGATTAAAATCAAATCTGACAAAGATTTTGCAAAAATTGTCGGTAAGATACTTGCCGAAGATGTTGTTGACGAAGAAAATGGTGTGATTTTTGGAAAGGCATCAGAGAAGCTAACAACAGCAATGTTGAAGAGAATTCTCGACGCGAATATCTCTTCAATCAGAATTGCTGAAGATGCTGATGAGTCGTCACCGATTATTAAAATGCTTGCAAAAGATCCTACTGATTCATATGAGTCCGCGCTTAAGGATTTCTATAGAAAGATCAGACCTGGTGAGCCATCAACACTTTCGAATGCTCGGTCACTGATCATGAGATTGTTCTTTGATCCTAAAAGATATAACCTAGGAAAAGTAGGACGATATAAATTAAACAAAAAACTTGATTTAGAGACTTCTGAAGCAGTACTAGAGCAGGTGACCTTAAAAAAAGAGGACATCATCCATGCGATAAAGTACTTGATTAAGCTTAGACAAGGTGATGAAAGGGCTTTTATTGATGATATTGACCACTTAGCAAACAGACGAGTCCGTTCTGTGGGCGAGCTTGTTCAAAACCAATGCCGTATTGGTTTTGTTCGAATGGAAAAAATCATTAAAGAAAGAATGAATCTTTTTGATTTCGCTTCTGATACTTTGACGCCGGGAAAAATTATTTCCGCTAAGGGTTTTCAATCAGTCATTAAGGACTTCTTTGGTCGTTCACAGCTTTCTCAGTTTATGGACCAAACTAACCCTGTTGCTGAATTAACTCATAAAAGACGTCTCTCTTCACTAGGGCCTGGAGGCTTGAACCGTGAGCGCGCCGGATTTGAAGTTCGTGACGTTCATCCAAGTCACTATGGAAGGATATGTCCTACAGAAACGCCTGAAGGACCAAACATCGGTTTGATCACTTCCTTATCAGCATTCGCAAAAATTAACGAATTTGGTTTTATTGAAACACCTTATAGGATTGTCCGAGAAGGAGTTGTTACAGATGAAATCGAATATATGACTGCGGATCAGGAAGAGATGTGCGTTATTGCACAGGCTTCTGCTGCACTTGATGACTTTAAGATGTTTGCTGAAGACAGAGTTTGGGCAAGAAGCAACGGTGAATCAGCTGTTATGGCTGCAAATCTTGTGACCCACATGGACGTTTCTCCAAAGCAGCTTGTTTCGATTGTCACTGGTTTGATTCCATTCTTGGAGCACGATGACGCCAACAGGGCTTTGATGGGATCGAACATGCAACGTCAAGCAGTGCCTTTGTTGAAGACAGATTCTCCAATCGTTGGTACAGGTGTTGAAACTCGTGCGGCGAAAGACTCTGGCGCAGTTGTGATTGCCGATGAGGATGGAATTATCGATTATGTGGACGGCTTTAAGATCGTCGTGGCCTCTAAGGCAAACGTTTTGATCAAAAGAACTTACCATTTGAAAAAATTTATTCGTTCAAATTCAGGCACATGTATAAACCAAACGCCTCTTGTTGAAGTAGGCGATGAGGTGATTGCAGGAGACGTGCTAGCTGATGGTCCATCGACAGATCGTGGTGAGGTTGCCTTGGGTAAAAACGTGCTAGTCGCGTTCATGCCTTGGTGCGGTTACAACTATGAGGATGCGATCATTATCTCTGAAAAATTGATCAGGGAAGATTATTATACCTCGATCTATTTGGAAGAATTTGAATTGACAGCTCGAGATACAAAATTAGGAAAAGAAGAAATTACACGAGATATTCCGAATGTATCTGAAGAAGCTCTTCGTAATTTAGGAGATGACGGAATCATACGTATTGGTTCTGAAGTAAAACCAGGGGACATCTTGGTTGGAAAAATCACTCCTAAGTCTGAAACTGAGCTTTCTCCTGAAGAGCGTCTATTACGTGCAATTTTCGGAGAAAAAGCGGCAGATGTAAAAGATGCCTCTTTGACTGCTCCCCCTGGAACTGAGGGAGTCGTCATGGATGTCAAAGTATTTAGCCGCCGTGACCGTTTATCCAAAACAGACGATGAACTCGTTGAAGAAAAGACGAAGGTTCAAGATCTGCAGAAAGAATTCAAAGATAAAGAGCTTGAGTTATCACTTGAACTTCACGAAAAATTAGGTGTTCTTTTGATGGATGAACCGGCTCCTATGTCGATCATGCATAAGAAGAGCGGCGATGTAATTATTGCTGAAGGTGCAGAAGTGACACAAGAGATGATTGAGATGTTGGAGCAAGAGAATCTCTCTGATCTCATCATTCCAGCTTGTGAAACTTATGAGACGATGAAGCAAATCTTAGTTGATCATAAGCGTGCTCATGAAAACTTGGAAATGGAATACAAATCTCATACCGAATTTCTCCGTAAAGGAGACGTTGAGCTTGAGGCAGGTGTCATAAGACAGGTGAAAGTTTACGTAGCCACCAAGAGAAAGCTCCAAGTCGGGGATAAGATGGCAGGACGTCACGGTAACAAAGGGGTTGTATCAAACCTTGTTCCAGAGTGTGACATGCCTTACCTTGACAATGGTGAAACGGTTGAGATTATCTTAAATCCACTCGGGGTACCATCGAGGATGAATTTGGGTCAGATGTTAGAGACTCACCTCGGTATTGCAGCTAAAAGATCGGGTATCTATGTGAAAAGCCCTGTTTTCCAAGGTTTTCCAGAAAGTGAAATATGGAAGATGATGAAGGAAGTTGGTTTTTCTAATGATGGGAAGATCCATCTCTATGACGGAAGAACTGGAGAGAGATTTGACAACCGCATCGTCGTCGGATACATCTACATGTTGAAGCTTTCACACTTAGTGGCCGATAAGATCCACGCTCGTGCGATAGGACCTTACTCACTTGTTACTCAGCAGCCATTAGGCGGTAAAGCACAGATGGGTGGTCAGAGATTCGGTGAGATGGAGGTATGGGCTCTAGAAGCGTATGGTGCTGCAAACCTCCTACAAGAGATGTTGACGGTCAAATCAGATGACGTGGCCGGTAGAACTCGTATCTACGAATCGATTGTAAAAGGCGATAACTTCCTAACTGCAGGAATTCCTGAATCATTCAATGTTCTTGTGAAAGAAATGCAAGGACTTTGTTTGGATGTAAGAGCAGAAACTGGACAAGAATAACTAGTATTTAGGTGGCTACTTGACGGTTGCCACCTATTAACCTCTTTTGGTGGAGAGAATAGTCAATGACTGAACAAGAAAAAGAAGATTTTCAAAGTAATTATTTTGAAAATTTATCGATTCGCATAGCCTCTGATGATGTCATTCGCGATGAATGGTCTCGCGGGGAGATTAAGAAACCTGAAACGATCAACTACCGAACTTTTAAGCCCGAAAAAGGCGGTCTCTTTTGCGAAAAAATCTTCGGTCCTACACGCGACTGGGAGTGTGCTTGCGGTAAGTACAAGAAAATTAAACACAAGGGGATTGTTTGCGATCGTTGTGGAGTGGAGGTCACTCTCTCTAAAGTAAGACGTGAACGAATGGCGCACATCGAATTGGCGGTACCCGTTGTTCATATTTGGTTTTTTAAGACACAACCTTCAAGAATTGGTAACCTTTTGGGAATGCCTGCGGGGGATCTCGAGAGAGTCATTTATTACGAAGAATACACAGTTGTTGATCCAGGTC
>CAYZDL010000014.1:0-21600 GCA_964477345.1 uncultured bacterium | reverse complement strand
GACGTTTTTACTTTTAATGGCGTTTTTGATGAGAGGTCGTACAACCCTAGAAAAAAAACAGCTCCTCAATGACGTTGAATACAGAGAAGCTCAAGAAAAATGGGGTCCCGATTCATTCAAAGCTATGATGGGTGGAGAGGCAATTAAGGTTCTTTTAGGCAGCGAGAACTTGCTTGCCACTATTGATGAGCTTAAAGATAAGCTCCGTAAGACAAAATCTCTTCAAGCCAGAATGAAAATCGCAAAGAGACTTAAGATCGTCGAGACATTTACTCATTCAGGAAACAATCCTGATTGGATGGTGATGAGATGTGTTCCTGTCACCCCGCCTGATCTTAGACCATTGGTCCCACTAGATGGTGGCCGTTTTGCTACATCCGACCTCAACGATCTTTATAGAAGGGTGATCAACAGAAACAACCGTTTGAAAGCAATTCTCAAATTGAAGACGCCAGATGTGATCATTCGAAATGAGAAAAGGATGCTTCAAGAGGCTGTCGATGCCTTGTTCGATAATGGTCGCCACGGACACCCAGTAATGGGTGCTGGAAACAGACCGTTAAAGTCGCTCTCTGAAATGTTGAAAGGAAAGCAAGGTCGTTTCCGTCAAAACCTTCTTGGAAAGAGGGTTGACTATTCAGGTCGTTCGGTAATCGTCGTAGGACCCGAATTAAAGTTCAATCAATGCGGTTTACCAAAGAAAATGGCCCTTGAGTTATTTGAGCCATTCATTGTTAAACGTCTAAAAGACTACGGGTATGTATATACAATCCGCTCTGCAAAAAAGATGATCCAAAGAGAGGATCCGAAAGTGTGGGACGTGCTTGAGGAGATCATTAAAGGTCACCCTGTGCTTCTAAACCGAGCTCCAACTCTACACAGATTAGGACTTCAAGCGTTTGAACCGGTCTTGATTGAAGGTAAAGCGATTCGAGTTCACCCATTAGTGTGTTCGGCTTTCAACGCTGACTTTGACGGTGACCAAATGGCCGTTCACGTACCTCTTTCAATCGAAGCTCAAATTGAAGCTAGAGTCTTGATGATGGCACCAGACAACATTTTCCTTCCTTCTTCAGGAAAACCTGTTGCGATCCCATCTCAGGATATGATCTTAGGTCTTTACTATGTGATGGCTGATCCTAGCGTTGTCAAGAAAGACCAGAGTGAAAAACTTCGTAAGTTTTCTTCGACTGCGGAAGTGTTGGTTGCTATGCAGGCTTCAGGAAGCTATACATGGCGTAGCCACATAAAAGCAAAAGAAGGGGAGAGGATCGATGATACAGGACGAGGAATTCCTATTCATGAAAAGATTATTGTCCGCCTTGATGATGGTAGCTTAATTGAAACAACTCCAGGAAGGGTCTTATTTAACACGGTAGTTCCTAAAGAGTTAGGATTTCAAAACTACTCGTTAAGAAAGAAAAGACTTGGAGAACTTGTTCTCGAGACTTACAAAAGAGTTGGACTTGAGAGAACTGTTCGTTTCCTCGATGATATTAAGCAACTTGGATTTGACCAAGCGACTAAATCAGGACTCTCAATGGGTATTGCCGACGTCATCATTCCTGAGAATAAAGCAGCTCTAATCGAAGAGACAAAGGTAAAAGTAAGCCAGGTTGTTCAGCAGTATGAGGACGGTATCATTACAGAGGGTGAGCGAAAGTCAAAGATCATTTCGATCTGGACAGATATCACCGAACACCTCTCTGACATGGTTTATGATTTAGTCATGAAACCTCGTTTGGGAGAGCCTAACCCGCTTTACATGATGATTGACTCAGGTGCTCGAGGTAACAAATCTCAGTTGAGACAGTTGGGAGCTTTAAGGGGCTTGATGGCAAAACCGTCGGGCGAGATTATTGAGTCTCCAATTACGTCAAACTTCCGTGAAGGATTGAGCGTTCTTGAATACTTTATCTCTTCTCACGGTGCTCGTAAGGGTCTCTCTGATACGGCGCTTAAAACAGCTGACTCAGGTTATTTGACAAGAAGACTTGTTGACGTAGCTCAAGATGTGCTTGTCAATGAGGACGATTGTGGTACTCTAGGTGGCATTGAAGTGTCAGCGATCAAGCAAGGCCAAGAAGAATTATTGCCTCTCAAAGACCGTATATTTGGACGGGCTATTTGTGAAGACCTCTATATGCCAGGGGACAATACTCAATTGATTGCTAAGGCAGGAGAGATCTTAACTCGCATACAAGCTGAAAAAATTGATGATGCAGGGGTTGAGAGCTTAAGAATTCGTTCTACTCTTACTTGTGAATCAAAAAGAGGAATTTGTACTAAGTGTTACGGTATCAATCTTGCTAACGGACGAAAAGTGGCTAAGGGAGAGGCCGTTGGAATTATCGCCGCTCAGTCAATTGGTGAACCTGGTACGCAGCTCACGATGAGAACGTTCCACTTGGGAGGTATCGCTTCTGCGGTCTCTAACCCAGAGGTAGAATCTCAGCATGATGGTATCTTGGTCTATCAAGATGTTCGTTGTGTTAAGAACAAAGATGGCGTCTGGTTGGCTTTGAACAAAAACGGCTTTTTGCATGTCGTTAAGGATGAAGGAAGGAATCTCGAAGAGTACAAAAAACTCATTAGCACAAAGTCGATTGAACCTCTTGCCACATTTGGGATTGAGCTTGGATCGGAGATTTTAATATCAGATGGATCAAGGATCAAACCAGGGCAAAGGATTGCTAATGTTGAGCAACACAACTTCCCGATCATTTGCGAAAAAGGCGGTTATGTAAAGTTTGAAGACCTTATTGAGGGGATTTCTACTCAGAAAACGATCAATAAGCAGACAGGTGGAGCCGAGATTGTCGTAAAACAACACCGTGGTGAATTGCACCCACAGGTCGTTATTTACTCTGATTCAGAGTGTACTGATCTGATCGGTACTTATGCAATCCCAAGTAGTGCCCTTCTTTCAGTAACAGAAGGCGAAATGGTGGAGGCTGGTACTCAATTAGCTAGATTGCCTAAAGGTGCGGTTAAGACGAAGGATATCACGGGTGGTCTACCTCGTGTTGCCGAGCTTTTTGAAGCAAGGAAACCGAAAGATGCTGCCGAAATTGCGAAAATCGATGGAATTATCGACTTCAAAGGTGTCCAGAAAAATAAACGTATCGTCGTCGTTCGAGATGAAGAGTCGGGTATGGAAGAGGAACATCTCATCCCATTGTCCAAGCACCTTATCGTACAGCGAGGAAATCACGTCGAAAAAGGTCAGCAAATTACTGAAGGTATTGTTAGACCACAGGAAATTCTGGAAATTTGCGGTGTAAGGGAACTTCAAAAATACTTGGTTAACCAAGTTCAAGAAGTTTACCGCCTTCAGGGTGTTGACATTAACGATAAGCACATTGAAATTATCGTCCGTCAGATGCTTCAAAAGGTTCGCATTACTGACCCAGGTGACACGACGTTCCTTTATGGTGAAGACATCGATAAGAAACAGTTCCATATTCAGAATCGTAAGGTTATTGATGAAGGTGGAAGACCTGCGCAAGCAGCTCCTGTTCTTCTCGGTATTACTAAAGCGTCTCTCGGAACAGAATCGTATTTCTCAGCGGCTTCATTTATGGAGACCACGAGGGTTCTTACTGATGCAGCTTGTGAAGGAAAAGTCGATTATCTCCTTGATTTCAAGTCGAACATCATTACCGGGCAGCAAATGCCATCCGGTACAGGACACATACGGTATGATCGTCGCTTGAAGAAAAACGTTCAGCAAGAGAAGGACGACGATTTCGAGTTCTCTTTCGATAATGAAGAGGAATTCGTCCAAGTATAGTTCTCATGGGCAGTCACCAAAAGTGGCTGCCCATATTGTTTACAATCAAATAGATAACAAAATTCTTTTGATTAATGCCTGATAGTTGCATGATAGGCCATAAATGGGGGTAACTATGTCTAATTCTGCTAAAGATCAATTAGGAAAATGCACCATCATAGTGGCCGATACCGGGGATTTTGAGGCGATTGCCCAATATAAGCCCCAGGATGCCACCACAAACCCTTCCCTTCTCTATAAAGCAGCCCAAATGGATGCCTATCTTCCTCAGGTCAAAGACGCGGTTGCATGGGCAGAGAAGAACACCCCTGCAGGTGAATGCAAAGCTAAGAAGGCCGTAGTTAAGCTATTCGTTAATTTTGGCGTTGAAATACTTAAGATTGTTCCCGGTAGGGTTTCGACAGAGGTTGATGCCAGACTTTCATTTGATGTTGACGGAAGTATTCAAAGAGCTCATGAATACATTCAACTCTATAAAAATGCTGGAATAGGGAAAGAAAGAGTCTTGATTAAGCTTGCTTCTACTTGGGAAGGGATTCAAGCTGCTCGAGCTTTAGAGAAAGAGGGAATTCATTGCAATATGACTCTCTTGTTCAATTTAGCCTCTGCAATTGCAGCAGCTGAGGCTGGAGTGACTCTAGTTTCTCCATTTGTCGGACGCATTTACGATTGGCAACGGAAAAAATTTAACCTCGATACCATTCCTCCTGAGAAAGATATGGGGGTAATCTCGGTTACTGAAATCTACAATTATTATAAAAAATTTGGATACAAGACTCAAATTATGGGGGCCTCGTTTAGAAATATCGGTGAGATCAAAGCCCTTGCAGGGATTGATTTATTGACGATTTCTCCTCAATTGTTAGCTGAGCTTGCAAAAGATACCGGACCAGTGCCTTGTAAACTCGACCCGATGGTTTCTGCAAAAATGGATGTAAAGAAAATCGAGGTTGATGAAAAAATGTACCGTCGGCTCCTCTGCGAGGATGAAATGGCTACTGAAAAGCTTCACGAGGGCATTCGCCACTTTACTAAAGATACAATCCAATTGGAAGATTATATCAATCAGCGTTTTATGGGCGGAAATTCAGGCTCCTCTTGTAAAAAGGCGATCTAGTGGTTCTAGTAACCTGAGTTTGAGGTTTAGGGGTTAAAAGAGCTTCCCGCTTGTGTTGGCTTTGCCTGTTGTTGTTGTAGAAGAAGTCGAGTTAGGAACAAGGGCTGTTAGGAGAATTGTAAATGCAGCCATAGAAAACCCCCAAATAACCATCCCAATCGCTTGGCGATATTGAGACTCATCTGTGGGTCGCCAAGAGTAGTGATCTTTATCCTTGTCTCTGTCGTTAAATAGGTTCGTATCTGCTTGAAGGCAGCTGGTTGTAAATCCGAAGACTAATATGAATGAAAAAGTAAGTGCTCTCTTCATTGAAACTAACCTCATGGGTTGCTCTAACCTGATTTTTTTGATTTCTAACTTCTAATTACACTTTTTTATCTTTTTAAGACAAGTTATAGTCAATTGATTTTCATTTAATAGATCTTTTTGCTCACCTCACCGGTTCCATTTTCAGTAATGATTTTTTCACCATTTTTATGCTGACAAAATTCTGAGGCGATCACCCTGCAAGACACATGAAATTCGATTCAAACGACTATATAGCCTTTACAGGAAATTTTTCTTGGGTTTTACTCGCAAGGGTTGTAAAGTGATGGGATGGGTTCAAATACTCAAGCAACTTAAATATCAACTAAGAGAGTGGTTTTATGACTGGGGTAGAGGCAGGGCGAGATAAGGTTAATCTGATCTGTAAAATGATCAGAAATGACGTTTTGCAACCCGCAAAAGATGAAGCAACCAATATCATTGCAGAGGCTCATGCGGAGGGAGATGCAATCAGAGCTAAAGCCAATGAAGATGCGGATGATATATTACAGAGTTTGAAAAGGGACCTCGAAAAACAGAAAAGCGTACATGATGCGACCATAGAACTTTCTATCAAGCAGGGGATTGCTAAGCTAAGACAGTTGATCTTAGGTCTGTTTTCCGAACAGCTCAGTCAAATGGTTACCGAAAAGATGGAAAAGACCGATGTCATGGTTGAGATCATCAACGTCATAGTCAAGGCGATTGAAAAAGATGGGATCGATTCAGATATTCAAATAGCTCTAGGTAAAAAGGTAAATAAGGATGAGCTCCTTAGAGAGCTTTTTTCAAAAGTGGGGAAAAGAATCGAGGAAGGAGGGGTAGTCATAGGGGACTTTAAAGCAGGCGCATCGGTCAAAATTATTGATAAGAAAATTACTATCGAGATGACCGAAAGAACGTTGCAAGAGCTTCTATCACACTATCTATCCGATGAGTTGAGAAAGAGACTTTTTAGTCTTTAGAAATGACTAGTTTGTCGACAAGGGATGGATTTCGATGAGTTTGTACTTTGCAATTGCAAGTTTGCCTAAGCTTGAATTTGATGCTAAGCCCGATACGACAACAGTGGCAGTCATAGAAATTTTTGAGATGAACTTGTCAGGTAAGGCTTTAGAGCAGTTAAAGGTCTTAAGGCGATGGATTGATCTACGGAATCTTTCTCGTGTGCTTCATCACCACACCTATTTTGACTATAGAGGCAATGAATCGAAATCAACTCTTAAAGAGTGTTTGGAGAGTCAACAAGATTTACCCCAATATTTTTTTGATTTTCTCTCTAAATTTGATACCGAAGAATCTCAAAAAAAGAATTTTTCTTATCTGATCGCCGACTATTTTCGTTACGAGAGAAAAAAGGCGACTGGTCTACTCAAAGAATTTTTGCAATTTGAAAATGAATGGCGGATCATTTTAGCAAGCTACATGACAAAAAAAAGTGGAAGAAATTTGGGGGATGTTCTGAGGTTTGAAGATATGAACGATCCGATTATTCAAATAGCCCTAGTTCAAAAAGATTCGCCAGGTCAGTTTGTTTTTCCCTTTGAGTATAGCCGGCTTGAACTCCTTCTCAAGGAAGCAGGTTCGAATCCGACAAAACAAATGCTTGCCATAGCAAAATATCGGTTCGACTTTTATGCTGAAATGCAGTATGACTTTCCCTTCACTCTAAGGAGAGCATTTGCTTACTTGATGCAATTGATGCAGCTAGAAGAGGTGTATGCATTGGATGAGTTGGAGGGTACACAAGAATTAATGAAATTGATGGAGAACGAGCATGCATCATGAAGAAAAGGCAAAAGGAAAAGTAGTATTTGTCCTGGGAAACTTAATCAAAGTTGCCTTTGAGGGTGAAATCGTTCAAGGAGAGATCGCATACGTTCAGTTAGAGAGTGAGTTGTTAAAATCTGAAGTTATTGAAATCAAAGACCGTGAAGCGAAACTCCAAGTTTTTGAAGATACTCGTGGGATCAAGCTGGGAACACCGGTGAGATTTACAAAAGAACTCCTTGAGGTCGAATTAGGACCTGGTTTGCTGGGAGAAATTTATGATGGCCTCCAAAATCCTCTTGAAAAACTCGCCGATATTGAGGGATTGTACCTTGGAGGGGGCAGATACATTGAGCCGCTCGATCGGGTCAAACGATGGGAATTCAAACCGATAGCGAAAGTCGGTGATCGACTTGTCAGAGGTGATACCATTGGGGTTGTGACCGAGTCTTATTTTACCCATAAGATCATGCTTCCCTTCTCTTTCTTTGCAACATACACATTAACTTGGGTGATAGAGACAGGAAGTTACGTTGTCGATGAAGTAGTGGCCAAAGTGGTCGATGAAATTGGCCGAGAATATGACATCAAAATGGTACAGCGCTGGCCTGTAAAGTTCCCCCTTATCGAAGGGCAACGGATTAAAGCCAAAAAGGCACTCACCACAGGTATTCGAATCATCGACACGATGATCTCTCTAACCCAGGGTGGGTCAGCGTGTAACCCAGGACCATTTGGAGCAGGAAAAACTGTTACTCAGCAGCTTATTTCGAAATATTCGAATGTCGACATTGTTGTCCTTGCTGCATGCGGAGAGCGAGCTGGAGAGGTTGTTGAAACTTTAAAGACATTTCCAACGTTGATGGATGTTTATCGAAATCAGCCTCTTATTCAAAGAACCTGCATCATTTGCAATACATCTTCAATGCCTGTAGCTGCTAGGGAAGCTTCAGTTTATGTCGGTGTCACCATTGCAGAATACTATCGTCAAATGGGACTCAACGTACTTCTTTTAGCTGATTCAACCTCAAGATGGGCACAGGCGATGCGTGAAATGTCGGGACGTTTGGAAGAGATTCCAGGTGACGAGGCATTTCCTGCTTATCTTGCATCTAGGATTGCAAGCTTTTATGAAAGAGCGGGAGCACTTTCGCTAAAAGATGGACAAGAGGGATCGGTGACGATCTTAGGGGCTGTCTCTCCTGCGGGAGGAAATATGAACGAGCCGGTTACTCAAGCAACCATGAACGTGGTTGGATGCTTTATTTGTCTCTCTCGTGAATTTTCTGATAGACGAAGATATCCTGCTATTGATCCCACACAGTCATGGTCAAAATACATTGGGACTGTGGCAGAAGAATACAAAAATGAGATTCCACAATGGGGTGAATGGGTAGCTCGCTGCCGTCAACTAATCATCGACGGTGATGAAATCGGACGTAGAATGGAAGTCGTTGGGCAAGAAGGAACTAGCCTTGATGACGTCATTACCTATTTAAAGGCTGAGTTATTTTCATTTGCTTATTTGCAACAAAATGCGTTTGAAAAAGAGGATGCCTATTGCAGCATTAAGCAACAAAAGGTTCACTTTAGGCTAATGAATAGAATTTTTGATATTACGTTTTCTTATTTTGAAGATGTTGACGAAGCGAAAACATTTTTCTTAAGGTTGCAAAATGAGATCAAAAATATTAATTACATGAAATTTGACTCAGGACCTTACAGGTCGGCATTAGAAGCAATCGAAAAAGAACTCGCAGAGTCCGAGGAAAAATGCCGCAAGAGTGGAGTTTAGATGCAAAAGATTTACGAAGAGATTTCAGAGATTGGAAACTCAACTTTCGTTGTGGAAGCCGACGGTGTCGCCATCGGTGAAATGGTGTGTGTTGAAAAAGCTGATGGGACAAAACTTTATGGATCAGTCATAAGTTTTGATCAAACCCGTGTGATCATTCAAGCGATGGGATCGACAAGAGGCCTATCTACAGGTGATAGTGTCACTTTTTTAAAGCGTGCTATGAGAGTTTGCGTGGGTGATAATATTTTAGGCCGCATTATGAATTCCATGGGAAAGCCCCTGGATAATGGGCCTATGCCTGAAGGGATGATGGTCGAAATTGGAACCCCTTCTGCAAACCCAGTTAGGAGGGTGGTGCCTCACAATATGATCGCAACCAATATTCCTATGATCGACCTCTTTAACACTCTCGTAGAATCGCAAAAAATTCCCATTTTTTCTGTAGCCGGTGAACCCTACAATCACTTATTGATGCGAATCGCCAATCAGACAGATGCTGATATCGTTCTCATCGGGTTAATGTCTGCAAGGCAAGACGATATTCATGCCTTTATTGAGAATGCCAAAAGCATGGGGTCGCTAGAGAAAACCGCTATCTTTATACATAGGGCTACAGATTATCCAGTCGAATGCTTACTAGTGCCCGATATGGTCTTGACTTGCGCGGAACAATTTGCACAGCAGGGAAAAAGGGTATTAGTTCTTCTAACGGATATGACCGCTTTTGCAGATGCGGCAAAAGAAATCGCCATTAGCTTGGAGCAGGTACCTTCAAACAGGGGTTATCCAGGGTCACTTTACTCTGATTTGGCTGCAAGATATGAAAAAGCAATCGATATTGAAGGTTCAGGTTCAATTACGATCATCAGTGTGACAACCATGCCAGGTAATGATGTAACCCATCCAGTTCCTGACAATACAGGGTATATCACCGAAGGTCAGTTTTATCTCATAGGTGGAAAAATTTCCCCATTTGGTTCTCTTTCTCGATTGAAACAGAATGTGATCGGAGGAGAAAAGAGTCGAGATGACCATGGCGATATTATGAATGCTTGCATTCGACTTTATGCAGAGGCTCTTAAATCTCGTGAACTCGAAAGTATGGGTTTTAAATTATCTAAGTGGGACCTGAAACTTAAAAAATACGCCGATCTGTTTGAAATGAAGTTGATGAACCTTGAGGTGAATATCACCCTTTATGAGGCCCTAGACCTTGCTTGGAATATCTTACGTCAATGTTTTGACAAGACTGAGGTGGGGATTAAGAATAAGTTGATTGAGAAGTATTGGGATAAGTAATGGCTCTAATAAAGTACACAAAGATAGAACTTGCTAAGTACAATAAGAAGAAGGCTCTTTCTCAAAAATATCTACCTACTCTCCAATTAAAAAAAATGCTTTTGACGGCAGAAGTTGCCAAAGCTAGATTGGAGGTAAGAGAGAATCAAGAAGAATACGAGAAGCTTTTGACCCAAGTAAGAGACCATGCAAAATTGTTGACTGACCCTGCTACCGAAAATCTTTTGAGCCATCTCCAAGTGAAAAAACTTGTAGTCGATATTGAGAATATTGCAGGGATTGAGATACCTAAATTTAAAGAGCTTATTTTTGTTCCTACTGATGCCGATTTTATATCTGAGCCGATTTGGTTTGAATCAATGATTGGACTTTTAAGAGATCTAAAGCGGGCTCAGAAGAGGCTTAGGGTTTCTCAAGAGAAGGTGAGCATCTTAGAGAAAGAGTTGAGGGTAGTTTCCATCCGTGTAAACCTTTTTGAGAAACGTATAATTCCTGAAACAACTCAGATCATCAACAAAATCAAAGTGTTTCTTAGTGATCAAGATTTACAAGCAGTTGCTAGTGCGAAAGTGTCAAAGAACAAAATACTCCTAAAGAAGAAAAAAAAGGCTCTGAATGAGGGTTGACATTAAAAAAGTCTTGTTTGTTGGGTCAAACCACTCGCTCGATCTGTTTTTTGAACGAGCTCAAGAAATAGGATGGTTCCAATTTGTCTCTGTGACCAAAACAAAAGCTCACATATTTCCAAAGCCCATTGAAGATTTGAAGCTTGCAATCAAAGAATTAAGAAAGTTGCTCGTATCACACAAACAAGCAGCCATCAACTTTAGCGAAGTGCCCTCCTTAGTAGAACGTGTTCTCATTCTTAAAAGAGAAATCGAAAATCTCCATGAAGAGATCCGTTACATAAAGGCAGAAATTACTAAGATGCACCCCCTTGGTTATTTCGATGTACAAGAGCTGATGCACCTTGAAGCGGAAACAAAAAAACGATTTCGGTTCTTTTTTGTTCGACACGACAAGTATTTGAAGAACCAGGTACCACCCGAATTAATTTATCTAAACCGAGAGTTTGATTTTGACTACTATATGTTGATCTCCGCGAACGATTTTCAAGTAAGTGGTTTTGTCGAAATTCCCATCGAGAGAAGTTTAAGTGAGCTTGAAAAAGAGTTACGTCGATTGCAAAAGGTTTCTCATGAATCTGAGACTGAACTTAAGTCAATGGCCGACTATTACGAGAGTTTTGAAGATTTTTTTGTACATGAAATGAATAAAATTAATCTTAGCTTCTCTAAGCAAGATGCGGAATTTTGCCTAGAGGAGCATCTATTTTCAATTGATGCTTGGATTCCTATTAATCACCTTGATCAACTCCGCCGCTTGACCCATGATCTTCCTATCCACTATGAAGAGGTGATTGTAGAAAAAGAGGATGCAGTTCCAACCTATCTAGAAAACAAAGGTCTTGGACAGGTAGGGCAAGACCTGGTTGAAATTTACGACACCCCTTACCATTTTGAAAAAGACCCCTCCACCTGGGTAGTCTGGTCTTTTGCGATCTTCTTTGGGATGATTGTTTCCGATGCCTGTTATGGCATCTTGTTTCTCTTGTTATCTTTATTTTTATGGGCAAAATATCCCAAAATGAAAAAACCAATAGGGAAAAGGATGGTGAAATTGATCACCCTTCTTTCTTGTACTTCGATCATTTGGGGTGTGATGATCGCCTCATATTTTGGAATAAAACTTCAGCCCGATGGCCCTTTAAATCGAATCTCATTACTACACTATCTTGGGGTGCACAAAGTCGATTTTTATAAACACCAAGATGGTAAGATTTTTCATGGATGGGTACATGAGTTTCCTGAAATTGTTAATACACTGCCTTCAAAAGCGATCTTTGGCGTGAAAAAAATAGCCCCAGGAGGCTCGATCGAATACCCAATAATGGACGAAATGTATAATTCACTCTTAATGGAGCTCTCTATAATTGCAGGGGTGATCCACTTGAGTTTGTCTTTTTTACGAAATCTGAAACAAAGTTGGTCGGGTATTGGGTGGATTGCTACTATTTGGGGTGGATACCTTTTTTTCCCTTCTTTCATTGATGCAACGTCTCTATTTACTTATATGAATTGGCTAACTCCTGAAGCATGCAAGATTGTAGGGGAGCAGCTTCTCTATGGAGGGTTGGTCGTTGCTGTGGTTTTGGCTATTATTCAAGAAAAACTCGCTGGTGTATCAGCGATTTTTAAAGCGATTGAAGTTTTCGCGGACACCCTTTCCTATTTACGACTCTATGCCCTTGGCCTTGCAAGTATGGCTTTAGCTGTAACATTTAATGAAATGGGGCAAGGGGCGGGCTACATTTTAGGGGGATTGATTATTTTAGGTGGACATACCATCAATATTGGACTAGGCGCTGCTGCTGGACTGATTCATGGCCTCAGGTTAAACTTTCTTGAATGGTACCACCATTGTTATACAGGGGGAGGAAAGAAATTTAATCCTTTAAGGTTAATTACTAGGGAATAATACCCATTATGAAAAATAAAGGCATTTGAAACGTTTATTTTTTATAATTGGTATAAGGAGAATGTATGATGGATTATAGACTTATTGGACCGGCCCTTGCCTTGGGATTAAGTGCCGTTGGGGCGGCAATTGGTTGTGGGATAGCTGGAATGATTTCTCACGGAATTATGAGCCGAATTGAAGAAGGACATGGTAAGTTGTTAGGAATTTCAGCAGCCCCTGCTTCACAGCTAATCTTTGGATTCGTTTTGATGCTAGCCCTTAAGAATGCTGTCATGGAAGGGACTGTTTCGGCTATGTCTGCAGCTTTTATCGGTGGTTCTAGCGGTTTTGCTATCTGCATCACAGCGATTTATCAAGGGCTTGCCTGTGGTTCTGCGATTCAGGCAACAGCAAGACAACCCTCAGTCTTCGGTAAGACATTCGTAGCCATCGGGGTACTCGAGTCGTTTGGTATATTTGCGGCCATTTTTGCGATCCTACTCCTCAAGTAGGGATTGACATTTTCTCAAAATCCCTACTTTAATGGGGATTGAGAGGTGATCAGTGGAAAAAAAGACTCGAAGAGAACATGACACAATGGGTTGGATTGAAGTCTCTGCCGATCGTTTATGGGGGGCGCAGACCCAGCGCTCCTATACAAACTTCAAAATCGGTCGGGAGTTAATGCCCATCGAGGTCATTCATGCTCTTGCTTTGGTAAAAAAGGCCTCGGCCTTAGTCAATTTTGAACTCAATCAAATCGATCAAACGATAAGAGATTTAATTGTATATGCTTGTGATGAGATTCTCACCGGCAAGCTCGATGATCATTTTCCTCTAAAAGTTTGGCAGACAGGTTCTGGCACCCAAACAAATATGAATCTCAACGAGGTAATCAGCAACGTTGCGAATCTTAAGGCGGGAAATGAGATTGGTAGCCATACGCCGATCCATCCTAATGATCACGTAAATCGTTCTCAGTCATCAAACGACGTAATTCCTAGCGCCATCATCGTCGCTGTATGTCAAAAGGTGCAGAAAAGTTTGATACCACATCTTCAAATCCTGTATGAAGCCTTTGTGGTTAAAGCTAAAGAATTTGATCCGATCACCAAATGTGGTCGAACTCATATGATGGATGCAGTCCCCTTAACTCTAGGACAAGAGTTTTCTGGGTTTGCGATGCAAATAAAAAATGTTATTTCCGATGTTTCTGATGCAGCTGAGTCGGCTGCGCAAATCCCTCTAGGAGGGACCGCTGTGGGAACGGGTCTCAACACCCATCCAGATTTTGCTGAGAGGGTTGCAAAAAAAATTTCTGAGCTTGCCGACATTGATCTCATTACATCACCTAATAAGTTTGAAGCGATTGCTTCCATGGACCGTTTAGTGACTCTCTCCGGAGCTTTAAGAACAGTGGCTGTGGCTTTTATGAAAATTGCTAATGATATTCGTCTTTTAAGTTCAGGTCCCCGCTGTGGCATCGGTGAACTAAAACTCCCTGCCAATGAACCAGGCTCATCGATCATGCCAGGCAAGGTCAATCCCACCCAATGCGAAATGTTGACCCAAGTGGCTGCTCAAGTACTAGGAAACGATGTTACGTGTGCAATCGCAGGGGCGAGTGGTAATTTACAGCTCAATACCTTCAGGCCAGTTGTTGCCTACAATTTACTTCAGTCGGTTATACTCTTGTCTGATGGAGCGATTAGCTTTACACAAAGATGCCTTCTTGGCATCGAGGCCGATCAGGCAATGATCGATAAGCATTTACATAACTCACTTATGTTGGTGACTGCCTTAAATCAACATATTGGGTATGAAAAGGCAGCAACGATTGCAAAACTCGCCCATAAGGAAGGATTAACGCTAGAGCAGGCGGCAATTCAATTAGGTTTTTTGACAAGGGAGCAATTTGCTCAAATGGTCAAGCCTCAAGAGATGACTAAGCCACATTAAAAATGACGTCAAGATGGGACTTTTGGAGCTTTTTGAGGATCTCTTGAGCAATATCATCATGACCTAATTCACGGATCATGATTAAAAATTGTTCAATGCGACCCCGATTGTTCCCAAAAGCTGTGTAGAAAATTTCCATTTGGAGAGGATCTTGATTAAGTTGAGAGAATCTATAACAAGCTGCCTCGACCATCATTTTCCAACCCTCATGTTGATCCTTTCCGTAACGCGTGAGAAAGTAGTCCATTGTAGTAATCAGATCAGCTAGGGGAACGCTCTTTCCCTCATTGATCATAGAAAGACGGACCATAGTATCTTTAAATCGATCAGGAACCTGTTCTACAAGAGTTTTAAAAGAAAATCGAAGGGTGGGATAAATTTGTTTAGCGAGTTCGAGATCATAATCATCGACCAAATATTCCAAGAGGGTCATCAAAATAGAAACTTGCTTCTCTAACGGGAGATCTTGTGTCTTGACTAAATGATTAAACAACATTTTTGCGAAAACACGCTGCTCTCCTCTGGAAAGGTCGTTGCACGAAAAGAATTGAGAATAATCGTTCTCATTAAGGAGGCTGGCAACTTTTTTAGGTGCACAGCATCCATAAAGAAGGACGAGTTGCACTTTGTCAGAAGTATTGAGAGTTTCTTCTGAAAGGAGTCTTGGTCTCAACTCTTCGATCGTTGCGAATGCTTCGGGAAACCGTTTCTCAGAGGCAAGAGCCCCTAGAGCTTTTCGTAAAATGGAATTAATTTTGATTTTGTCCCACTTATTAAAAGTATGACCTTTGAAGAGCTGAAGTTGTTTTCTCATCACTTCTACAAATTTTACACAAAATTTTGCGGAGGGCATTCTCGTCTCAGGATCAACGAAGGTGAGTGCTCTTTCTACTTCAGGTTCGATGAAATAGGTACAAGGGAGATTGAAAGAACTGGCATAACTTAAATGGGTCAATCCAAAATCTTCTCCTTCAGCGAGGAGGTCTCGGGGGAAGGTGGCGCTTAAGAGTCTTCCAAGCAAACCCGGTTTGATCTCATGGTTATGGGAAAATTTGACAAGAGATGAACTGAGGGAAGGAAGGTTGTGGCGCTTATCTATCGCTTCACTCACTCCGATTAATAGTTGATCAATCCTGGTCTTTGAGATAGTTTCTTCCAATTTGCCGTTTAAAAGATCGCGAGAAGCGGCAAGGTAGAGAATTTTGATAAATTGGTACTGAACGATTTCTGCTCTTGAAGCTGTCGAAAGACTGAAAAAATCTAAGATAAAAAAGATAATTTTAGCCAGGCAATCCATATTGATAAGGCTGCCATTTCGAGACACACGTATCTCCTGACCTCCTTTGGTGAAAAAGAGTTCAATTGATTGGGTTAACGACGAATCGCTCAAGCCCCCTGGGAGCTCATCAGGTTGAAAACCAGCATAATTATGATTAATTGTGGATTGCATAACAATAATTATAATTACTTGCTGTTTAAATGTAAACCACATCTGGTCAACAAAAAGCGAAATACGATCCCTGGGTTGTTAATAAAAAATTTAAAAAAAGCACGAATGTTAACGCTTTTCAATTTTGGAGCCGAATTAAGGCTAAGATCAAACGCTTGTTCAAGAAATTCCTTGAATATAGGGAGGAAAGGTTTAGGAGGTGAGTGTATCTGAAAAAAATCAATTCCTCTTGTTTCGGGGGTGATAGTGGGGGCACCAGAGACCTTTTTAAGGAGGAAGACTGAAGCTTTAACGGATACGATCCCCCTCTGATTATAATCCCCAATTTTTTTGACAATTTGGCAATTTAGACCGGTCTCTTCTTGGAATTCTCTTAAGCAAGCAGCCTCGGCTGTCTCTCCTTTTTCAATCCCTCCACCGGGGAAGACCCAAATTGGAATATCGGCTCTTTTTACCATGAGAAAAGATAGATGATCTTCAGAAAGAAGAATTCCAAAAACACTTTTGATCTCATTAGACATCAATCAAACCATTCCTTATAATGGCCTCATCAGTGTAGGAAAAACCGATGAATAAGTACATAGTTCTTTTAATAGCGCTTGGTTGCTTTGGATGCTCTTCTCATTATGTTTCAGTGGTTAAAGTACCCGTTGATAAGACAAGTCTAGCTTCTACCTATGCAGGGACCCCAGATCCCAAGGCAAAAGTTGTTCCAAAAGGGGAAAAATTGTACATCTCCTACCGGATTCCTTTTTCAATGAGCACAGACGATTTAAAAATCAGGCTCAAGGTGATTTACAAAAACCTCGAACAAGAAGAAAAGATTTTTCCCATCTACCACAGAATCGGAGCGGTCGGGTTTGATTTAGTAGGGGACAAATTTAAGAAAACGAGCGGTTTTTTTACTTATAAGGCCGAGCTCTTGGATAAGGATGATCATGTCATTGATTGCAATCAGCAACGCATGTGGGTTGATCTTTTAAAGCTAGACAATCAGTGATGCGTGGCTTTTCTTTAACGAATTGTTAAGCCAACGTAGTAGAGTCTCTGTATCTTCCCAGCTGATGCAAGGATCGGTGATTGAGACAAACGGAGAGATTTGGGCCCCATGCTCGAAAGATTGGGTTCCTTCTTCAAGAAAGCTCTCTAGCATTAAGCCTAGAATATTTATATTTCCCAAAGCAATCTGTTCGGAGACTTCAAAAAAGACCTCCTTTTGTTGCTGTGTATTTTTCTTGCTGTTCCCATGGGCACAGTCGATCAGTACCTTGCTTGTCAAACCAGATTTCTTTTGAATAGACATGGCTTGTTCAATACTTTGAGCGTCATAATTGGTCTGGAAATCACTTCCACGCATAACAAGGTGCGTAAATGGATTTCCGCTTGATTTAACAATAGCAGGGGAGCCATCTAAGTTTAGGGAAAGGTAGGTGTGACTTGATCGCGAACCAATAATACTATTAATCGCTACATGTAAATTCCCACTAAGGTCATTTTTAAAACCTACGGGGAAAGTGAGCGATGAGGCAAATTCACGGTGAATTTGAGAAGCTGATGTTCTGGCTCCAATAAAACCCCAAGTGATTAAGTCTTTAAAATAGAGGGCTGTAATCGGATTGACAAATTCAGTTGCTGTGGGAACCCCCAATCTTGCAATTTGTGAAAGAAGGGAACGTACGGCACGAATTCCTGAAGCAATGTCATTACTGCCATTGAGATAAGGATCATAGAGAAGACCTTTCCATCCTACGGTTGTGCGTGGTTTTTCTACATAGACGCGCATGATGGGAAATAGTGTTTCAGAAACTTCTTTGAAGAGGTGTTTAATGCGGGTTGCGTATTCAAGGGCGCCTTCAATAGAATGAATTGAACAGGGACCTGCGATTACAGGGATTCGATCAATTTCACCTGCACAAATTCGTTTTGCAATTTGCCGATACCGCTTAACAAGTTTCGCTTCTCTTTCAAAAAGAGGTTGTTCCTTAAATAGAGACTTAGGAGAATAGATTGGAGTTTTGCTCATGCCTTAGAGGATGACAAAATTTGATTTTTTTTGCAGTGATTCTTTTCGTTTATCTATATAAAGAAGAGAAATAAACGAGGTGTTTTGATTTGAGCCATGATTTACCAAAAAACCCGGTGCCGAAGCCGAGAGTATTACAAGTTGTCTCAGGCATGGGGGGGTGTGCATTTTGGCGCATGCTTTGGGCCGGTCATTTACTCAACATGAAAGGAGCCTTTGAGATTTTTTTCTCCGATCAATGTTCTCGCAATATCTTAGATTATGCCCGAATGAATGCTATCCACCTTCAGAGAAAGGGACTTGACGATCCCATAGCTCTATACGAAAAGATCGCGAGGCTACGGGATCGGTTCAAGCTGAGGCTTCTCTATGATACTGACGATATTCTATTTTTCGAAGATATCCCAGACTATAACTTGTGTAAGGATCGGATGCGTCCTTTTGTGGGAGAGTTTGATAATATTCGAAAGACGATCGAGCTTTGCGATGAGGTGACGGTCTCAACCTATGCATTGAGAGAATACATTTTGGAAAAAACATCGCAAAAAAAAGTCTCTGTGATTCAGAATTTCCCCCCTGCTTATTTGTTCGGTCACCTCTATGATGAAGAACATCTAATCGGTAATTTTCACAAATATAGAAAAAAGCCGAGAATTTTGTTTGCAGGATCGTCTACTCACTTTGAAACAAAAATTCAAAAAGAGGAGATCGTTGATGATTTTTTTCCTATAAAGGAAGAGGTTCTCTCCACTATAACAGAATTTCATTGGATTTTTGTTGGGGGGATCCCTTTAATTTTGAAGCCTCTTGTTGAAAAGGGGTTAATTGAATATCACCATTGGATCCCTCTTTCCGATTATCCTCGGTTTTTGGCGAGTTTGAATGTAAACATGGCGATAGCCCCGCTCTTAGATAATCGATTTAATCGATGTAAATCAGATTTAAAATTTCTTGAAGCATCAACATTAGGATTACCGATTGCGTGTCAAGATATCCCTACCTTTGCGATAGCTCCGATCCGCTTTAGGACGGGTAAAGAAATGTTAGAGAAGATTCGAGCTACTCTATCTTCTGAAGAGACCTATATCGAGGCCTCAAGGGATGGGAGAAGGCGAGTTGAGGCAAGGTGGCTTGAAAATCAAGAAAATTATGGAAAGTATTTAGATCTATACTCATACCCCTATGAGTCGTTTCATCGAAAATATTTAAAATGATTGGCCACTCTGGCCTAAATTGTTTGACACTCCCTTTAGAACCAAGTAACATACTTGCCAAAATTTAGAATACGAGATGGCTATGGAATCATTTGTTTATTGGCTAAGCGTTATCAATCAATGGGTTTGGGGGCCTCCTCTTCTGACCCTCCTTGTCGTGGTTGGGGTTTATTTAACAATAAAAACACGTTTTGTCCAGTTTCGGCACTTTGGGTATGCTCATAGACTTGCATTTACCCAAAATGATGATGATTCAGAGGGAGATATTAGCCATTTTCAAGCCTTGATGACAGCTCTGGCGGCAACAATTGGGATAGGGAGCATCACCGGAGTTGCGACTGCTGTTGCAATTGGTGGTCTAGGGGCGATTTTTTGGATGTGGGTAGCCGCGCTTCTTGGGATGGCCACAAAATTCGGAGAGGCAATTCTTGCGATCAAATACAGGGTTGTCGATGGACAGAATAAAATGTCCGGCGGTCCTATGTATTATCTGGAAAAAGGGCTTAATAGCCGTGTGTTGGGTATTTTGTTTGCTGCCTTGGCTGCGTTGACGGCCTTAGGGACAGGAAATATGATCCAATCTAATTCAGTCGCAACTGCAATGATTGAGTTAGCTCCTTCTTTGAACCCCCTATGGGTCGGTTTCATTTTGATGATCTTTGTGGGGTTGCCTCTTATTGGAGGGATAAAAAGTATTGGAAAGGTTTCGAGCTTTCTAGTCCCTGCGATGGCGTTTTTCTACATTTTTAGTGCCCTTTTTGTCATCTTGTACAATTTTACAGCAATTCCCCATGCATTCAGTATGATCGTAAAAACTGCGTTTACAGGACAAGCTGCAACAGGCGGATTTGTCGGATCGACCCTTATGCTTGCGATTCAGTTTGGTGTTTCTAGAGGGATTTTTTCAAGTGAAGCAGGTCTTGGAAGTTCACCTATTGCGGCAGCGGCTGCAAAAACGGATTCTCCTGGCAGACAAGCTCTTGTCTCTATGTCGAGTGTCTTTATCACGACGGGGGTTGTTTGTACTCTGACTGGGCTTGTTATTGCGATGGCGGGTGTCTTAGGTCAAACTGGTGCCAATGGAGAGATTCTCAATGGATCTGCCCTGGCTCTAAGGTCTTTCGATGCGATGATTCCAAAAGGAGGGATCATTGTTACAATTGCCCTTGTCCCATTTGCCTATTCTACAATTTTAGCTTGGGCTTACTATGGGGAAAAATGTACTGAATATCTTTTCGGAACCAAAGGTGCGATTCCTTATCGTATTTTATATACTCTCGTGGTCTTTCCGGGCGCTATCATGAACCTTGGGGTGATTTGGGATATTGCCAATATCATGAACGGTTTGATGGCCTTTCCTAATCTATTAGGCCTTTTCTTATTAGCCGGGATGGTGGGGAAAGAGGCAGAGCTCTTTGAAAAGCTTCTCAAACAAGAGAGAGATTTGGCTCTAGCTAAAAAATAATCAGATCCTATACGGTTCACTTATGGATACTTTCGATTTTGATGATGATCCGATTTATACAGAAACGGCACCGATAGGGTGGCAGGAATCATTTGTCGAAAAAATTGGAAAACGTCGATTTGATTCAATCTTAAAGAGAATGCATCTTGAGAATAAGACAAAATACAAGATGCGTGATTTAGCAAAGGTGATTATTGGTACCACTGATGTCTTAAGGGAAGATATAGTCGAACTTCTAGAAGGAACAAGGCCTTCTTCTATTTCACAAGAATTGATTGAAAAAATCAGCAAATATGATTCTCCAGAACTGTTTCCTTCAAAAATTTTCGAAGAGGTTTATCAAGCACTCTCTCGGCCGTTTGATGATTCCATGATCAAAAAAACAAACCCTTCTAGTGTTGAAAATCAAGTACAGAAATTTGTTCATTTTGTGATTTCTTGCTTTTGTTATGACCCGTATTGGTTTGCTAAGAAACGAATGACTGTTGCAGCGGAAAGTCATCAACTCAATCAATTCCTCTATTATGAGAGAATTTCTGGTTTTTATGCGGCCTGTGAAGATTTACAAGTGGGTGTCTATCTACCTGCTCCTGGGGAAAACGAGGAAAGGCAATACTATAGGGTAACGGCTCATTTAGTGACTGGAGAGGGGCAAATAGGGATGATTTTGGTCCCTGCAACTCGATCTATGAGCTTAAAGACTCTTCGTGTGACTCGTGGGTCTCCTTCACCGCCTGGTTGCTTGGATCTTGTTTCCTATGTAATGACTGATATGGAACCAGAGATTGGTCGAATTGGCTACGAGTCAGGGCTTCCTTATCAACCTTTGATTGATGAAGTTGTGGGTAAGGTTGAAATAGAAGTAGGGTACAGTATTGGCGGTACG
>CAYZDL010000013.1:31470-42916 GCA_964477345.1 uncultured bacterium | reverse complement strand
CCAACAACGCAAATATTCCCCGTTTCCCGCGATAGAAACTTACACATTCGGTATTGGGCATGATTGGTGTCTTGATACTCATCGACGAGAATATAGGAAAAACGGCGGCCTATTTCGACCGCTTTTGGTGATGTTTCAAAAAATTTGACCGTCAAATAGAGCAGATCATCAAAATCTACTGCATTGTATTGGCGTAGTCGTTCCTGATAGAGGGTATAGATTTCGCGAAAACTCCCTTGGGTTTTATTCCCCGCCTCATGCTTAAACTCTTCGGGTCCACAAATCGAATTCTTCGCATGAGAAATCTCATGCCGAATCGACTTGAAAAGCCCCTTTTCATCTTTGATTCCCAAGGTTTCAAAACATGACGAGAGAAGGTTCTCACTATCTTTTTCGTCGTAAATCGTAAAGGATCGATCGAGCCCCACCTCTGTCGCCACCTCGCGCAAAATCCTAGCTCCGAGCGAGTGAAAGGTGCAAGCAAGCAATTCTCTCCCCACCATCGAACGAACACGCGAGCGCATCTCTTCAGCCGCTTTATTGGTAAAGGTAAGAGCTACAATCTCCGAAGAAGGGACCCCCAGCTCAATGAGACGAGCAATCCTCATCGTCACGACACGAGTCTTACCACTACCTGCTCCAGCAATCACCAAAAGAGGCCCCTCGAGGGTTTCAACGGCTAATTTTTGCTCTTCGTTTAAATCGTCTAACTTCTGCATAATGGAAATCGATTCTAGTGGGAGTAGGAATGGTGATCAAGAGGTTTCTTTCTTTTTTTCTAATTGCCTTAGGGGCAATGAATGGCGCGCCAAAGATTCAATTAGGAAGTGATTGTTTTTTCAACGAGGCCCTTGACAACTCTCTGAAAGGAAAAAGGGTAGGGATCATCACCAATCAAACAGGGGTGAATGGTCACCTCACACACACGATTGACCTGTTCCTTAAAAACCCCAATAAATACGAAGTTGCCGCCCTCTTTGCCCCAGAGCATGGTCTTGATGGGAAAACCTACGCCAATCGCAACCTAGATAATGGAGCCTCTTTCAAAGAGATTCCTATTTATAACCTCTATGGTGCGACAAAAAGACCGACCAAAGAGATGCTCAGTAAAGTTGACGTCCTCATCTACGACATCCAAGATGTTGGATCACGCGCTTATACCTTTACAACTACCCTATTTTATACCATGGAAGAGGCGGCGAAAGCAGGTGTTCAAGTGATTGTATTCGACCGCCCCAATCCAATGGGGGGGATCATTGTCGACGGCCCGATGCTTGAAGAAACATCTCGCTCCTACTTAGGCTACATTAATGTACCCTACTGCCATGGAATGACGATTGGAGAGCTTGCGATATTTTTTAATGAAGAGTACAAAGTTGGATGTAATCTGAGAATCATCCCGATGAAAGGATGGTCTAGGAATATGATTTTCCAAGATACAGGTCTCTCTTGGATCCCGACTTCTCCACAAATTCCCGAAGATGACACCCCTCTCTACTATGCCACAACAGGCATACTAGGCGAGCTTTCCCTCGTCAACATAGGAGTCGGCTACACTCTACCTTTTAAATTGATTGGAGCCCCATGGATCAATGCCGAGCAGTTTGCTAATTCCCTCAATGCTCAAAAAAATCCAGGGGTTGTCTTTCATCCTTTCCACTACCGCCCCTTTTTTGGCAGCTTTAAAGGCCTTGATTGCCATGGAGTCAAGATTCAGATCATCGACCCACACGAATACCAACCTCTCACCACACAATTTACCCTCATCGGAATTCTTAAATCGCTCTATCCACAAATCGTCGCTGAAAAATTGTCTCAACTTAAACCCGTCCAAAGAGAGTGTTTCAATCAAGTATTGGGCAACAAATCGATGATTGACCTGATCATTCAAGAAAAATTCGTCACATGGAAACTACTTCAGTTTCAAAAGGCCGAACGAGAACAATTCCTCAAGAAAAGGCAGAAATACTTACTGTACTCTTAATCAGGAAAAGAAAAGGCCCGCAATGCGAGCCTTTTCAATTAGATTCTCTTACACAAAATTATTTCTAGAATGCGGCACCTAGAGTTAAAGTAAGCCCCTGTAAAGATAATAGAGGTCCATTAAAGGCAGAATAGTTGTTGATCCATGTCTGGAGTTCCCAGTTAACACTCAAGCTAAAAGATTGCGCATTTTTTTCTATATCTTGATATGTATAGGTCAATCCAAACAACACCTCAGCTAAAGTATAGACAGCTGTGACATTGTCCTGAGAAGAGACTACGGTCTTATTTAAAACAGTATCTGTTAAAAGTCCAGTTGTATTAGTTGGACCCCAAGTCTGGCCAACACCAAATCTTGAAGTTAGCGACACCTGATTTTTCTCTCCCCTAAAAAAGAAGTAACCTGTTCCAAAACCTATTTCAGGTCCCACACCCCACCAATGTTGATCCAATGTTTCGATAACCGAATCTGTATTAGTATTTGTGGAAGCAACCGTCGTCGTTTCGTGATCCCAGGCACCAACTATGTTGATATAGGGTCTAACATAAAAATAGTTGCTGTAGACCAGACTATTGAGAAATTCAAAATCGATTCTCTGAAACATGCTATTCCAAGAAATTGTTCCTGCACTAGCAGTAGTGAAAGTAGGCGCGGGCTTGTTATACGCATGCCCTCCTGGATAAGAAAAGACTCCTACCTTAGGGTTGTTATTGTTAAACCAAGTATACTGAACGTTAAGCTCTACTTCATGCTCTACACTTTTTAAACCTAACGCTACTTTAAACCCCGACTGAGCTGATACAGGCGCGTAAGCTGTTGAGCCTTTTTCCGGTGTATCCGTTGGTGTGCTGTAATAGTTAGAAACAAATATAGCATCATTTTGACGTCGTTCTAGCCAATAGATGTAACTTGCTTCACCCGTTCCATAGAAATTTCTTGTTTCTTCATCCGATTTAGGCGGTGGATTTTTCTGCATGCTGCCTGTGGCACTAGCAGAAAGAGCACTAAGGGATAGAAGAGATAAACTAAGAGCATATTTTGTCCAATTCATATAACGTACCTTACAACTTGTTGTTAAAACCGAATTGTAAGAAAAGTTGGGAAGATGATCAAGAACTATTTTTTTTCTTGTCAGAAGTGCATTAGAATACGCACACTAGAGTCATCGTAAGCCCTTGCAGAATCAATAATGACTCATTAAAAGCCGAATAATTGTTAACCCAAGTCTGCAATTCCCAATTAACACGGAACTCAACAGAGCTAGTATTCCTCTCTAAATCGCGATAAGAATAGGCAAGTCCAATTTCCATATCGACCAACGTGCTGATTGTAGAAACACTCTCTTGACTTGACAATACTGTGTCACCCGTAGAATTTTCTATTTCAAGAAGAGTCGATTTTGTAGGCCCCCAAGTCTGCGCAGCACCATTCATGCTGATTATGGAGAGCTGATTCTTTTTTCCTTTGTAGATAAAATAGCCAAATCTAAGGCCTAATTCAGGTCCAATGCTCCACCAAGTTTGGTCCAAGGTAGTTGTGCTTGGATTTTTCCCATTTCCATTCTCAGAGAACAGTTTGGTCACTTCATGATCCCATGCGGAAACTAGCATAAAATAAGGTCTCTGACTCAGGTATTGAAATGTAGGCAAGATGTTGACAAATTCTAACACAATCTTCTGATATTCGTTTTTCCATTGGATCGTCCCTCCCGTTGTAGTCGTAAGAGAAGGATCGATAGGCACATAAGCCTGACCCCCCGGATAAGAATAAACTCCCGTTCCTGGATGATTATTGTTAAACCAAGTATATCGAAGAAGCAACTCCATTTCTCGTTCTACAAATCTCAATCCTGCAGCAACCTTAAACCCTGATTGAGCTGAATGGGGCGCATAAACTACTGTTCCTTGCTTAGGATCGGCTGTTGCAGGGTAGTAAATATTAGAGATAAATCCGCCCACGCTATCCCGTCTTGCTATCCAATAAATGTAACTGGCTTCAGCATATCCAAAAATATCTCGCGCCTCTTCTTTAACAAGGGGCGGCTGCTGCCCAGGTCCCTTTTGCCCTAGGTTGATACCACTAGCGGAAAGGGTCCCAAAAAACAAAAGAAAAACACCCAACGCATACTTCATAAAAATCGTTCTCCCTCTTATTGATTGACAAAGTGAGGAATTTTACTCACGTTTGTCTCCTTATTTTGAATTCGGTAAAGTGGCCTAATATCAAGTTTCATCCCTTCAAGAAATAGATCATTGAGCTCTTTTGTTGTATAGGCTACTTTTTTCCCACCCTCTTTTACTCTAAATATTTCAAAAAAATTAAAAACCGATTTGCTGTCAGTAAAGCAAACTCCCAGTTCATCGTTTTGACTCATCTCAACGAATGCTTTTTGAAAGCTGGGGATTGATTGAAAACTTAAACGGGCGATTGAATCGATTAAATCACTTTTACGATAAATGACCATCCCCATCGAGTGACTATGACCCCAATCATCCTTACCTTGATTAAATTGCCAAGCAATCGCCCCCTCGATAAAATTGTAGTACTGCTTTGGTAAACTACTTAAATTAAGTCCAAGGGAAAAATAAACCCCATAGGCACCGGTCTTTTCAAGAAGAGAAACCGCTCTATTCAGGTCGACCTGATCTTTTAAGATCAGCTGATCTTCCGCCACAGCTACATAGTCTGAACTCACCTTGTTGATTTGAGCCATAAGATCCGATTTTAATGAAGAAGACTTAGTCCCCTTGTGAATAAAACACACTTCGGGAAAAGTTCTGCGGACAAGTTCATACCCCTCCATATATTTCTCTTCACTCGCCGAAAAAATCACATAGACATCGTTGATTCCTGGTGCACATTTTTTTTGCGATTCCAAAAATGAATAAAGTTGCAACGGTCGATCAGAGGAAAAGATAAATAAATCGACCTCCTGATTAGAAGCGATTTCATACTTAGGATGTTGCGTTAGTTTATTGTATGGTCTCAATGAGCGGATGTAGCGGCTATAAGATCGTATACTCTTGACTTCCTCTTGCGACATCTCCTTTTGCACCTTTCGATTGTTAACATACAGAACACTAGGAATAAAGATCGCATGCTCTTCACTCATCTCTAACATCGGCATTAAGATAGCTCGATTGGTTTTGTATTGAAAAAATGATCCCTCGTAGAGAAGATCCCTCATTTTAATTCTCTTAAACAACCCTGCATAAAACGTACAATAGTGAGAATAGATCCAAGGAGAGGCTCGCAAAACCAACTGTTTTTTGGCATGAAGGATTGGCGATCTTGCATTCCCCTTTTCATATTCGGGGAAATTTGAGTATTGCGCATAAGTGAGCCAAACGTGCGGATCATTGTAGTACCGATTTAATTCGTTTAAAACCTCGGTATGAGAAAACCAATCCTTCCCATCGAGAAGAACCACGATTTCTTGATTGTTCATTTCCTGAATCGCGAAATAGAGAAGCTCTGTAGTTGACGTCTTCTCTCCTCTTCGCACAAATTTTGTACGGGGAGTCATTTTATACCGTCTAACCCAATCGCCCGCCTTACTAAAACTACGGTCACTCGACCCATTATCGATAAATACAATTCGAAAATTGTCATAATTTTGCTCTAAAACAGAGCGCATGTTTTTTTCTACAAACTCTTCCGTGTTATGAGAGGTGATTAAAACAACAAACCGCTTTTGTTCCATTACCAGATTCTTTGACATCGGCTTATAATCAGAATGACTCGCGTAATAAGATTTGACTACTCTTACCACCTGTTTTCCAATTAAAAAAAAGAGCCCCCCAAAGGAAACGATTCCAATCCCTATCAGGGCTATAAGTAGTTTTTTTCTCATAACAAACACCTCAACCCTTCCTTTATCAAAAAAAAAATCAAAAGTCTATACTTGTCTTTAATTGTAACCACAACCTATCCTGGACGGAATATAGCCTTAGAAGGTTTGAAGTGAGTAAAACATTAATCATCGTTGAGTCCCCCACTAAGATCAAGACTCTTAAGAAATTTCTAGGAAGCAACTATTCCTTTGAATCTTCTGTGGGGCACATTCGCGACCTTCCTCCAAAAAAGTTTGGAATTGACATTGAGAACAACTTCGACCCTGAATATGAGATACTTGAAGGCAAAAAAGAGGTTGTAGAGAAACTCAAGAGAGCCGCAAAAAAAGCCGACCTTGTCATTCTCTCACCTGACCCTGACCGCGAAGGAGAAGCGATTGCCTGGCACATTGCCTCGATTTTGCCCAAGTCGACCCCCTTCAAACGCGTCACCTTCAATGCATTTACAAAAGAGGCCGTTAAAGAAGCCCTTGCTCATCCGCGCGACATCGATGATCATCTTGTAGATGCCCAGCAAGCTCGTCGCCTTCTCGACCGCATGGTCGGCTACAAGATCTCCCCTATATTACATCGCAAGATCGGACGAGGCGGTAAAGACAGCTCCCTCTCGGCCGGACGCGTCCAATCTGTAGCCCTCAAGCTAGTTGTCGACCGTGAAAAAGAAATTGAAGCCTTTATTCCTGTCGAATACTGGAATCTCGGAGCCCAACTATCCAAAGACCCTAAAGACAGGATCTTTGAAGCCTCCCTCCACACTGTCAAAGGCCTTCGCGTCGATAAAGAAAAGAGCGAAAAGAAAGAAGTCTTTCTCATCAGTGACGAAAAGACCGCCAAAGAGATTGAAAAAAGTCTCAAAGAAGCCAAATACAAAGTCGCCTCCGTTGAGAAAAAAGAAAAGAAGCGAAATCCGGTCCCCCCCTTCATCACCTCGACCCTACAACAAGAAGCCTCCAGACACTACGGTTTTTCCGCCTCTCGCACTATGATGGTTGCCCAAAGCCTCTACGAAGGAGTTGAGCTTGGCTCCGGCGCTGAAGGTCTTATTACCTATATGAGAACCGACTCGACCCGAATTGCCCCCGAAGCCCAGCGCGAAGGGAAAACCTACATCCAACTTACCTATGGCGACGAATACGTTCCTGCTGTTCCCCCTGCGTACGCTAGCAAAAAAAATGCTCAAGACGCCCACGAAGCGATCCGCCCTACCGACTTTGAATACCCCCCCGAAAAAGTCAAAAATTACCTAACCCCTGATCAATTCAAACTCTATTCTCTTATCTGGAAAAGATTTATCGCCTCACAAATGGTCCCTGCTATCTACGACACCGTCACCTATGAAATTGAAACTAACAAAGAGCTACAGCTACGAGCGACTGGCTCAGTGATCAAATTCCGCGGATTTCTTGCCGTTTACGAAGAAAAAGAAGACAACCAAGATGACTCCAACGAAGACAAAACCCTCCCTGTCCTCACAGAAGGGCAAATCCTCCACCTTAACGACACCTTCGCCACCCAATCGTTTACCAAAGCACCCCCCCGCTTCACCGAAGCCTCCCTCGTCAAAGAGCTTGAAAAATCTGGAATCGGCCGCCCCTCCACCTACGCTGCCATCATGCAAAAAATCCAAAGCCGCTCTTACACAACCAAGGAACGCAACACCCTCATCCCGACTGAACTTGGTAAAATTATCTGTCAGATGCTTGAAGACAACTTCCCCAAGATTATGAACATTGCTTTTACGGCTGGCATGGAAGATGAGCTCGACAAAATTGCAGAAACGGACATCGACTGGAAAGCCTTCCTTAAGAATTTTTGGAAAGAATTTGCCCCCACGGTTGAGCTTGCGGAAAAAGAGGCCCACGTCCCCAAAATCACGACCGACCTCATCTGCCCCAAATGCGGCGGCAAGCTCCAAAAAATCTGGTCCCGAGACCGCTACTTTATCGGCTGCGAGAATTACCCCGACTGCGACTACACGGCCCCTCTCGAAGAGCTCACCCTTGACAAATCACTCTATGCCGATGATTTTGACTGGGATCAAAAATGCCCCACCTGTGGCTCCGAGATGAAACCTCGCAAATCCCGCTTTGGCATCTTCCTTGGTTGCACCAAATATCCCGAATGCCGCGGCATTGTCAATATCCCCAAGAAGGGTGAAGATTTACCCACCGACCTCCCCAAATGTCCAGCCATCGGCTGCGACGGCCAAATTGTCGCTCGCAAGTCCCGCTTTGGCAAAACCTTCTTCTCCTGCACCAACTACCCCGACTGCAACGTCATCGTCAACAACATCGACGACCTCGAGAACAAATACCACAATTATCCCAAGACGCCCTACGAAAGCCGCAAAAAACTCACAAAGAAAGGGGTTGCCGCCAAAACCAAATCAACCCCTGCGAAGAAAACCAAATCCACCACCAAAAAATCAGCCACAGCGAAAAAACCAACGGCAAAAACTCCCCGCAAGCAAGCCACCTCACGCCCCTCTCCTGAACTAACGGCTCTCATTGGCACCAAAGATGAAGTGTCGCGCCCAGAAGTGACCAAGCTTCTCTGGGATTACATCAAAAAGCACAAACTCCAAGACGAATCGAACAAACGCGTCATCAACCCCGACGCCAAGTTCGCCAAGTTCCTCGGCCACAAAGATCCCATCGACATGATGAAGCTCGCCGGCCACATCTCGAAGCACCTATCTTAGAAATACAAATCAAAAATATTTTGTTGAGAATAAATAGCTATTCCATTAATTGACAATAAGAAGCAATAGTTTTAACGAGTTCTTTGTGGTCTTTTTCTTTTAGATCTAAAGAGGCAAGTGCAGAGAATACAGCAGGTGGAAAGACACTTGGATGGATCCACCAGTCTTCAAAACAACAGCCCCCGCATGACACATTTGGACAGAGCAAGTGATAACCCAGAGATATCAAGATCTGCCGCTCACTCTCTCTAAATAATTCCCCATATCGATAGAAATCATGCTCTATAGTGATAATTTTGAAGATATGATCGTTGAAAGGTATTCTTTGTAGAACCGTATCGTAATCCCCATCAATATCTAGAGAAAGATAATCAATGACTATTGGAAAAGATTTCAAAATCGAAACATAATCAGATTGAGTTGCATCTTGCACAAGCAAGGGATTTTTTCGAACCGAGTACCAATCACTATCTAAAAGATCTATGCTCACGCCGTGCCATCCAAGGTTTCTTTCGAAGAAATAAGTGTTGTTAATATCTTGAGGGTTGCCCGCCCCTATTTCGAGATAATAGCCGTTATCACTCTTATTCAGAATACCGTAGAGGACATTAAAAACAAAAACATCCTGAGAGGCTTGAGAGTAAAAATCCATTTGCTTTACGTTGCAAGAACCATAGATCTGTGAAAAAACAGAAGATCCAAACGTACTAATAGTCAAATTTATGATCAAAAAGTATAGCTTCATGCTTTATAGCTTCCATTGGTTAAGTTAAAATAGGTATCGAACAAGTCCATATTCATATTGAAATACCCCCTTCGAGAATCAGATCTATCCTTCATGCCCAATCATTTGGTCTAATCATTCATATTTGTCGGCAATAAAGGCCTCTCTTCCATATTCTCGATGCAAATATTGATTGATACCACTTTCATCTAAATAAAGCGAACTTCTTTCGAAACTCACTGAACTAGTTTCAAGTTGTAAATCCCTGCGATGTAGTTGTATTTTTGACTCTTTGGATAACCGGAAGTCGTGCCGCTTCCCATTTGTAAATGCTGTACAGATGATTTGTTGACTCCTCTTGCCTACCACAATTTGGCTCTTCAGTGTGTGTGTTTTCTTCTTCCCGGAATAGAAGTGCTTTTGCTTTTTTTGGCCTTTCGATAGGTGTTTCCGTCGCATCAATTAAAACTACATCATATTCAACATTTGTAGTGCGTTTTACACCAGCTAGACGACGAAATTTTTCGTCGTCTAGCTCTTTTACTGTCTCGAATTTCACTTTCCCCCCTCATTGTTGGCAAAAAAATATCCTCAAAAATTTAGTTTCGAAAGAAGTCTATTGAGCCTTGTCGTATTCCTTAATTTCATCTAACTTCAAGCATTTAGAGTAAAACAATTGTAAAAAAACGATAATATCTGATTAAATATATGGTAAAATTAGACGCCCTGCATGAAGAGTAGAATATGATAAAGAAGACGTGTTTATTTGTTACATTCTCTTTTGCCTTATTGTTTGGAGATACTATAAAAGAAAAACAGATTGTAGCAGTCATTCCTTCTTACAATAACGGAAAATGGGCTGAAAAAAATCTAACTTCTGTATTAAATCAAAATTATCGAAATTTTCGTGTTGTCTACATTGATGACTGCTCAATCGATTCAACTTTATTACAAGTCAATGAAATTCTAGCAAAGTACGAAGATCCAAGAGTTCTTATTTTACATAATGATACACGAAAAGGGGCCCTTTTCAATATTTATCACGCAGTCCATCTTTGCAATGATGATGAAATAGTAGTTCTTATTGACGGGGATGATTGGTTGGCTCATGAAAACGTTTTCAATATCATTAATCAATCCTATTCTCAGGAAAAACCAGTTTGGCTCACACATGGAAGCTATGTAACATCAAAGGGAGTCCCCGGAATTAGCTGCCCCGCTTCAAGAAGTACTATTCGAAAAAACACCTTCAGAGAATTTTTTCAACCCTCTCACCTAAGAACATTTTACGCTTGGTTATTTAAAAAAATTCGAAAGGAAGACTTGCTCTATGAAGGTGATTTTTTTACCATGACCGGAGACTTGGCAATCATGTACCCAATGATTGAAATGGCTGGACGAAATCATGCTTTTATTCCAGAGACCGTGTACATTTACAATGATGAAAATCCGATCAATGATCATAGAAAAGACCGTGTTCTTCAGCTTGAGTTGTTCGAATATATCAAGAAAATGAATAAATATATGCCTTTATAAGAGAAGCTACAATTGAAATATTCTCAATATTCTAAGTTCATAGGAGTGAAGCTACGGTATTCAAATTCCCCTTTATCTTGTTAGTTTGTTTATCAAATTCAATATTCGCCTTGGTTACGGATGAATTTGAAAAATATTTGTCTCCAGTAACTTCTCTGTCAAATTCTTCGGGATTGAATGGAGTTGATCAAATTTATGTAATTAACTTAGATGAACGACCTGAAAAATGGGAAAGGATTAGGGTTGTATTTGATGCTTTGAAGTTATTTCCTACTAGAGTGCCAGCCATAAATGGCTGGCGTCTTGAGAAAAAAGCCATGCTCAAATTAGTCAAAAAAGGTAATTTTCATAGCTACAATAATTGTGGAAAGATTGGATGTACACTAAGCCACTTGAAAGTGTGGAAAGATGCAATTGGAAGAAATTTTAAAATTATCTGGGTAGTTGAAGATGACATTGAATGTTTCTCTTCTCCACATGTTTTGTCACAATTATTAATGGAACTAGAAAAAATCGATCCCAACTGGGATATTCTCTATACTGATACAAACATAAGAAAATGTGATGGAACCTTTGAAAAAAAAGTTCTTCTTTGGGGCGCCCGCCGGGGGGGGGGGGGGGGGGGGGGGGGGTTTGTGGGGGGGGGG
>CAYZDL010000013.1:14026-31460 GCA_964477345.1 uncultured bacterium | reverse complement strand
AACTTATAAAAACATAATAAAAATTTATTTAAACTTTTAAAAAAAATTTCTTCTTACCCCCCCCCCCCCTTTCATCGAGTCTCTTGGAGAAGATTATTACCACACAAAAACAATTATCAATAATACCTTTCTAAAGATTGGTTGTAGACATGGCACGTACTCTATGCTTATTTCATACAGAGGTCTACTAAAACTCTATGAATTTCAAACCGCTTTCAAAATTTGGGCGCCAATAGATCATTCAATCCATTACACACCTAATCTACGACAATACGTTACTAGACACCCCATCGTGACTCATACCATTGAAAATAGAATCTCAGATACTGAATGTTGTTCAAGAGAGCTTCAATGAATGTAAAGCTTGCTCTAAGTTCAGTATTTAAAAAAATTAAAAACACAAAGAAAAAGAAACTATTGCTTTACATTTTTTTAAGGTTAAAATAAACTGTCGCTTATGTTTTTTTTGAAAAAAACATAAAAGTAGCGTCGGGGAAAATGTACGGCGTTTAAAAAACGTAAATCGCTTATTAGTATTAATAAGGTTCGTTCAAATTCATTGAGCTGCAAATACGATTAACGAATAGGTTGATTATGAAAAATTCAAAGGTTTTGCCTTTATTGGCTTGTGTAGGAGTTATCTTAAGTAGCAGCATGGTAAACTGCAATCAAAAAACAAGCATTAGCGATGACACGGAATACTTAAATGCAGCAGCCCAGGCCGCAGAAACACTCGGAAATTTCAAGAGTGATCCAAGTTATGTTAAGGTTCTAGAACATACCACATATGAAGATGGAAAGAGATACTTAGGATTTATTAAGAAAGAGTATCCCAATGTTTTTAAAAGAATAAGCTCCTTAAAGATTAACGACAAAGTAGGCGCACCAGCTCTATATCAATATTCAGGAATTGGGCAAATTAGCCCTTCAACTCTTAGATACGCAAAAATAGCCGGGGATTTGGAAAGATTTTTCCCCCGCTTAAATGGTAAAAAAATCCTTGAGATTGGGGGTGGTTATGGCGGCCAAGCCTTAGTTTTAAATAAGCTATTCAACGTTCCTCTTTATCAATTGATTGATTTAGATTCTCCTCTAAAACTTCAGTCGGCTTATTTGAAACGTTTTAATGTAGTCCACAAAATAATCGCAACTGACAAACTCCATGATGTTGAAGATTATGATCTGTTGATTAGTAACTACGCATTTTCAGAATGTTCTAGATCCATACAAGAAGAGTACTTATCCAAGGTAATTTCTAAGGCAAAATTTGGTTATATGATTTGCAATCAGATCTCCCATCTCTTTAGTATAAATAACCTTGATCAAACTCAGCTTGTTGAAAGATTAAAATCTTTGGGGTTTTCTGTAACGATATTAGACGAAGACCCCTTGACGTTTGAAGGGAATTATCTTTTGGTTTTTACAAAACTTTGAATTTGGAAATTTGGTTTTGAATAGATGCTTTCTATTTATCACGATTGTCATATCTGCCCTAGCCAATGCGGATGAGCCTTTGTTCCAACCGAAATTTGTATTGGTTATCCAACCAAAAAAAACAAACCATTTTCTTAAAGAAAATTTGGAGATGGTACTACATCAAAACTATCCTTGCTTTAGAGTTATATACTTTGATCCCTATACAACAGAAAAAAGACATGACATACTTCAATCAACAATAGAAAATTCCAATCCTCAAAAAATTAAAGTTGAATTAATTGAAAATTATCAAAAATCTCAAACAGCAATAGACTTGATTTCTGCTATTCATCAATGCATGAATGATGAGATTATTTACTTAGTCGAAGAAAAATTCGAATTTTCTGATATCCATTTCTTAAAAAAGCTAAATCATTACTTTGATGATTCCAATAACTGGGCCTTTGTTTCTAATTCAATGGGTACAAAAAGTAGAAAGTACTCATCTTTGAAATGTTTTTATGCGGGACTATTCAAAAGGATCAAAATTGCTGACCTCATGCAAGATGGCAATTTTTTTATACCAGACAATGGATTTATTGGTGAAGAATTAATGCTAGATATGGCTAAAGATCATATTGGGGTAATTGATGAAAATACAACAATACGCATAAGAGGGAATACATACGCAAAAACCTATGAGTCACTTAAAATCGATCCTCGATTACCTTTCGAATTTGATAAAAATGATTGTGCTGATATTTTGGTGTTTTCTTACAATCGTCCACTTCAGCTCTATGCATTTTTGGAATCATTAAAGAGGTATGCTAGTAATGTGGGTAGCGTTTTTGTCCTTTATAGATCCTCAAACGCTTCTATTGAAGATTCTTATAAAGAGGTCGCTCAAGCTTTTTCAGAAACGATATTTATTAAGCAATCTCACGAAAAAGCGCATGAGCAATTTAAGCCATTTGTTCTAAGCCTATTGTTTAATAATGATGAAACTGATTCACGTTACATCGCTTTTGCAGTAGATGATATTATTATCAAAGAGGAAATAGATTTTACAAACGCCATCCATTTATTAAAACAGTATGATGCTTATGGGTTTTATTTTCGTTTAGGCAACCACATTAATTATTGTTATATGCTCGATATACAACACGGATTACCGGATCCCTTCTTCGAAATGAAAAATGAGGTCTGTCTTTGGAGGTTTGATAAAGGGGAGAGCGGTTGGAATTATCCAAATAATCTCGATTTTACTCTCTATTCAAAAGAAAAAATAAAGCCAGCTATTGAGTCGATTTCCTTCAACACTCCTAATGAATTCGAAGCTTACTGGCATTTAGTAGCGGATCATTCTCAGATTGGAATTTGTTTCAAAAACTCGAAGATTGTGAATTTACCTTTGAATATTGTTAGTGAATTTAACAATCGATGTAATTACTCCTATTCTGCTGCTGTTTTAGAAGATTTTTTTAATCAAGGAATGAAGATCGATATCGAAATATTTAGAGGCATAAAAAACACATCACCCCACCTAGATTATGATGTTAAATTTACAAATAGATAACGCTCAATTAAAACATTTTTCACAAGAAAAGAGCACGGAATGAAAAAAGAAACTCCATTTAAATACATTTTTCTATTAACACTTGTGTTGCTGAGCCATGTTGAGGGGAGAGACTGTGATAATCCGACAGACTATACAAGGCCTCGTTATTCTAGATCAGCAAAAACCTTATTTTATCAAAATAAAGCACCCTGCCCTATTTACACCAAAGACATACCCAGCGGAGGGCCCCTAATACCAAAAATTATTCATCAGATTTGGTTGGGAGGCAAATTACCTGAAAAATTCGTTTGGATGACAGAATCTTGGAGAAAAAAGCACCCAACTTGGAAATACATATTGTGGACGGACAAAGATATTGAAGAGTTACATCTTATCAATCAAAAACAATTTGATGAAGCTACAAATTTTGGTGTTAAAGCTGATATTTTGCGTTACGAAATTCTTGAAAAATATGGCGGCGTTTATGTTGATATTGACTATGAGTGTTTAAAGAATTTGGATCAGCTTCATTATAATACAGAATTTTATTGTTGCTATATTGATGACAATGCAATTTCAAATGCCTTTATTGGGTGTAAAGCTCACCATCCCCTTTTGCAAATCTGTGTTAAAAGAATTATCCATACCAATGCAAAAATAACTGATTTTGATGACATCATGGATAGTTTTGGACCATGGTTTTTTACGCGTTGTGTTTTGGATTATTGGATGTTAACAGCCGATAAATCTATGAGAATGTACGAGCCTCAATTTTCTTTTCCAATGCCCTCAGGAAGAAGATTTGACTACTGGAGTGGTAAAATATCGAATAGTGAATTGGAAATCTATCGAAACTCACCTTCATTTGCCCTTCACTACTGGGCAACTAGTTGGCAAAATTAAATCTTAAGCACCAGGGTATAGTGGGTGTGTTGCTTATAGTGGAGCCTTAATTTTATGAAATTATTTAGAGTTATCTTTTCTTTTCTAATCATTTGTTTTCCAAGTTTTTCGTCTGAACCATTACCTTACTATATTATAGGCGGTATTGGATTTACCGGCTTTTTTTCTGAATTTTTTGAGGTTATTGGAGCCATAGATATTTTAGAACGTACTGAAACCGCTGGATTTGAAGTAAACTTTGAAAATCGAGGGATTTACTATCAATCAACTCTAGGGAATAATTTTTGGGAGTATTATTTTGATCCAATAAAAGTTGAATTTCAAAAAGAAAATAAACCTACTTTATTTCCAGTTGGCTATAGCACATATGCAAGAAGAGAAATGCCATTAATCCGAGGCAAAGAAATAATAGACACATACATAAGAATTAAACCTCACATTCAAAAAGAGATAGGGGATTTCCTTGAAAATTGCTTCAATGGATTCCATATTTTAGGCATCCACTATCGAGGGACTGATAAACATCTTGACTCACCTAAAGTCGATTATGACTTATTTGTTGCTCAAATTAGTAAATATTTAGATAGTATTACGGGACCAAAGAAAATTTTTGTTGCTACAGATGAGTGCGATTTTCTCAACTATATTCGCGCAAAATTTGGAGACCTAGTTATGGCTTGTGATATAGAGAGATCTGTAAAAGGAGAGCCTATTCACTATAGAGGAGTTAATCAATATTATTATGGTAAAACAGCTCTTATTGATTGTTTACTTATCTCACACTGTGATTTTTTAATTTGTAATGTTAGTAATTTGAATAGAGCCTCTAGGTTTTTTAATCCCAACCTTCGAGCAATAGAATTAAATAAGCATTATTGCGATTGACCTTGCCCCCTTCTCTAGTCCAATTCTAGTTAGAGGTTTTGGCTAATTTTTTTCCTCCTTTGGTCACCTCGTTCGAAGTTTTCCCATTCAAGGGGCTGGGACGTCGCTCATTGTACTCTTCTCTCCACGCTTTCACAAGCCTCTTTGCTTCTTGTAGATTTACGAAGATATTTTCATTTAATTCATCTCGGAGCTTACCGTTAAAGTTCTCAATGTAGCCATTTTGGTAGAGTTTTCCTCGCATCTCTGTCCCTTGCCCTAGTTCTTCACAAACTCGGCGCTCATTTAGGGATGTGTCCACTGCGATCTTGATGCTTTCTCTGACAAAGTCGTCTACAACTGTCAAAATCCGAATTCTTCTTCCATTCGCAAGTATATATCTAATGGCCATTCCTGATTTGCTATTGTCAGTTTTATGATAACAACTCTGGTTTCCAAGGCTCGTTTACGACCACCCCGTTTGAGAATTTTTAGTCCGGTCTGCTTGTAAATCCTTAACACCCTCTTGTGGTTAATTGTTAGCCACTCATATCTGAGAAGTATACCAGGAGAGATTCAAAAATGGGAAGTTTTCAAAGCTGACACGCTGAATTTAAATTAGACATCAGCCACTGCCAAAAACAAGCAATGATCCGGACTTTTCTCTACATAATCGATGAGTTTTTGATCGTCGTTTTATAAACATAAGGCCTGCGTTATAGGTTCTACATTTCCTTTTCTTTTTTACGGGCTAGCGATATATCGTGGCTATTTCTACTTGAAATACGAGGCTTGCGCCTTTCCTGTTTTTGTTTTTTTTCTAAATACTGAAGAACTCGTTCGCGGAGGTCTATGGAATAAGATTTAGGCATTTTATATCTCCCTACAATTTTTTCAAAAAGTGGGGTATGCAGAAATATCCAATAAATTTTGAACTACTATAACGCCATCGATTCGTTGAATGAAGTAACAACGCTCTAGAAAATCAGTTCTTTTTCTCTAACAAACTCACGATTTCTTGAGTCATAATTTTCACATAAACGTCCTCACTAAACTTCTGTGCTTTTTCAGATATGAGAAATGCCTTTATGTTCATAATATATTGGTTGTATTCTTCTTCAGTAAATTTTTCCATAAACGAAAGCAATTCATCCATCGATTCAAATTTCGAAAAGTCTACATAACAATTATCGGGGATATAATCAGAAATGTTGGAGGAACCTAAGTAAATAGGAATGCAGCCCGCCTCAAAAGCGTCAAAGATTTTTTCTGTCACATACCCCTTTTGTCCTTGAATATTTTCGAGACAAAAATTGAATTTATAATTCTTTAAAACCTCATATTTATAGGGAATCTGACCTTTGTAACAGGGAAACTGAGAATCCTCCCAACCGGTGCCATACAAGGAAAAATCATCTGTTTTATCTAAAAAATATTTGATAATTATATTTCGTCGTGTTGAATAGAGTTCCCCAGGTGTTGTAGAATATTTATTTCCACATATCATCACACTTAGGGCTCTTTCGGAAAAGGGAAGGCCACCTTTATAGGGTAAGAAAACTGGGTAGAAAAACTTCTTCATGTTGTTTTTGCCCGCTAATTCAAAGGAAAAAAATTATACGAGCGCTAAACATGTGGAACTCCTTCAAAAAAAAAATTGCAATAAGTTTATTAATTCGGATAGTGTTAAATATTTACTTTCGTTCATTTCTTTACATTTTTTACCAATCTCTTGTACTCAATGAGTCGTACCTTGGTAAGCTAAAAACATAGTTACTTACATCAATACAGTCTTGTCTTGCAACGATATTTCGCTCTGATAGAGGATTCTTGTCATTGTAGATGTATAGGATTTCTGGGATATAGTAAGCATGTGACCTTGCCATTTCAACTAAAGGAAACATAGTTGGGAGATCAACAACAAGCTTAATAAATTCCCCCCTAAATAGAAGGTCTTCTTTTTTAACTTTTTTAAATAGGCCTGCATAAAATGTTTTAAGATGAGAATAGCAGTAAGGTAAAGAACGTATGTCTCCATATTTTAGCTCCTTTTTACTAATAGGGGCTGCATGCTCGCCCAATTCATTGGTCGACAAAACTTTATAGCTACCCCAAGTCATCCAAACATCGTCGGATTGATAGTAAGCATTCAAATTTTTTAAAACATCTGGGTGCGCAAAAAAGTCATCACCATCCAAATTAACTACAATTTCATCATCCGAACAATATTGGTGAACACAATCGTAGAGATTTTTTATATTTTTTTGATTGAATTGGTTGTGTACTATAATGACCTTATCGGATTTGCCTGATTCCATAACTATTTTTAAAACTCTTTCGTACGTTGAATCAGTCGATTTATCATCAAAATAGACTACCCTATAATTTTCATACGTTTGCTCAAAAACAGAGTTAAGATTGTCTTTGCAATAAGTTTCATTGTTAAAAGAAGGGATAAAAACTACAAATTTCCTAAACACATCTACTTTATCGGACTTCGTTGCAATATTTAACCTGTTCTTGTTTTCTGCAAAAAGAGAAGAAAGTGAGCAAAAAAAAACCAAAACTATCACATATCTACTAATCAATTTCAACATAGTCAACCTTGTTTACTAATTCCGAATATTTTCTAATGAACCTAAAATCTCTGAGAAAAACTCATTTATGATCACCATCGTATTAAAGATAAAATTTTTAGTAAAGATTTTATTGGTTCATAGATTCCCATTCTGACGCAAGCATGTTTATTAAAGAAAACTTTGGTTGAAACCCAAGGCCCCCCTTGGCATTGGCAGGATTAGCGATTGCTTCTTGTGCATCACCTTCTTAATGCCAATCGGAAGGGTCTACTTTTTGACGAACGAACTCTTGGTCAAACTATATGAACATGCCTTCCTTTGTACGTGTACCTTCTTCTAAACTTACACGATCTGGGTTCTGAGGAGATTCCTCCCAACGGGGCACTCCTTCAGAATAAGCTATTATCGATAAAGGAATTTGCTCTGGTCGATCAGAACAAAAAGCAAGGGTAGTTTTCGCTGCTTCATACCATTTCATAGTAATGTTTCGGCCCAGACTATTTGTTAAATCAAAACCTACAACACCCGTTCTAAACTGCCGGTGGTCGTGACAAATATTTCTTGGAACCTTTAATCCAGCGGCTACAGCATCCGTGATCCATTGGTCTACAGTTCCGCCTCCAGGCATTAAAAAATATCCCTGATCTTTTATCACTTCGAATATTCTATTAATGCTTGTCAGCAATACCGCAGAAGCATCTAGCCACAACACTCTTTTGTATCCTTTATGAAAAGCCTCCATAAAAAAGCAAGGCTTAAACGCATAAGGGACATGGACAACTCTTAGACCATCATGAGATAAATTAGGCCAACCTCCAATTTTCCACAAAATATGCCCTACAAAATCTGATTTTTTCAAATTTTTGACTAGTCGTCGTACACCACTAGGATAATTCAAATTCATCGATGAATATAGAATAACGCAATTTTCATGATAATGTTCATCGCAGTTTACATATTCGACCCCCTCTTGAGGTTTTTGCCAGGGCTTGTTTCCATAAAGAACAATTTCTCTAGCTAGCTTAACATAATGAGGGTGAATCCAACGAAGGTAGTCGCGATCGTCTCTACGCAAGTATTGCTGTATTCTTGCCCAATCTTGTGGTGATGGATCTTTGAAATCAGATATACTAGAATATAGTGCACTATAATCGTCATTTACCTCCATTGCAGTGCAGGGAATTGCTACGACATCCAGCCTGTAGAATAGACAAAGCGAAAAAAGAATTATACGGAAACTTTTAATCATTCGCACTTTTTCCCCCAGTAAACAATATTGTCTGTACCTAAAGCAAAAAATATCGTTTCATACTTATTTGTTAATGATGGATGATTAAATTTTTCTTTCCAAGAATCAGCATCTTGCTCTTTAACATCTATATAATTTAGGCCTAGCATAAGAGTTCCCCCTACTTTAAGCAATGAATCAGCCTTCTGTAACGCAGTATCTATCGTCTGATCATCCACTATAGAATATCCATGTGCTCGCCCCTTGTTTATAGATTGCTCCACTGGATGCTTGGAGTAGTATTCCAAATATTCCAAGCATCATCATAGGCTTTGTACCTTGGATGTTCCTTAGAGCCTAAGTTCATAGCATTTCTTGCATTAATTTCTACAGCAGTTAATTCATAATCACCCCTGGGTCGATAAAAAGGTAACTGGAAACTATCGTCCTGTAAGAAAAACCGTATCGCCTTTATGCTTTCTTCTTCCCATAAATTTTCATACTTTATCGCAAGAACATTTGCTTGTTCAGGATCGCATATCGGAAGTCTGCGAAGCCAACAGTCGAGATGCACAAAATAACCATACAAATCCTGCTGTAATAGTCTTTGCTTTAGTATCATCTCTTTGTCATCATAAAAACCTTGAGATAATTCATCTGACAGTTCCTTATCACCTGTTTGCATATTTCTCATATGAGCTTTTAATGTGCCCGTGGCTTTATGGATAAGAGATTCTATGCTTTTGTGTGGATCCGAGTATATATAGATTATCTTTCCTTGAAATCTATCTTTAGGTGGAGGCAAACAATGGGTTTTAATAACAGGACGATCCTCACAACTTTCTACGACAGCCTCATAAAGCATCGTTGAACCTGAATGTCCAACACTTCCTACTACTATGACATTTGTGTCATTACAGATTGATTCATATTCTTTATAACTACTTACAAAGCCTCTTTCTCCTGATTCTAATGGTATTGGTCCAATCGTAAAAACTAGATTCAGACACATCAACACAAAAACTCCCTTAGCATTCATATTACAAATCCTCTTCTCAACTACTTTAAATCCCTATGCTTTTTCCAAAACTTGCATTATCATTCGTTATAAATCATCACGCAATAAATGTGTTAAAAAATTTATTATCTCAATAAATTAGTTATTTTAAGTAGCTTAACTATAATATGTTACGTGATTTCTTGATGTCATTTTATAGTAGTTTAAAATTTATTAGAAAAACAAAAATAGGAAAAACGCAGGCCTCGTATTTCAAGTAAGAATAGCCATGATTTATCGCTGGCTAGCTCGTAAAAAAGAAAAAGGAAATGTAGAACCTATACGCAAGCCTTATGTTTATAAAAAAATCGACGATCAAAAGCTCATTGATTATGTAGGGAAGAACCCAGATGATTTTTTGTCTGAAATTGGCAAAACATTTCAATCTAACCCCTCAAGCAATTTTCTATGCTCTTAAACGGCTCAAAATTACACGAAAAAAGGTCACCCTCTATCAGAAAAGAGACAAAGAAAAAAGAGCAAGTTTTATAAAAAGTCTAGGAGAAATTCCACCTGACCGAAGGGTCTATTTTGGGCATTTTTTATCCCCCTGCAATTTTTTCAAGAGGTGAAGTATACAAAAATATCCAATAAATTTTAACTACTGTGGTATCGGAAATTTTAGATCTTATTGTCCAAAGAGGTCGATTTGTTTGTATTGGGTGAGCTCGTCGCGGAGGCGGGCGGCGTCTTCGAAGCGGTATTCTTTCGCTGCTTGCCGCATGAGCTTGTCAAGCTCTTTGATTTTCTTCTCAATTTGTAGAGTCGTGAGTTCCTCTTCCTTCTCTTTTTTTTCTTTCTCCATGATGACGCCAAAGGTTTCAAGGAGACTTTGGGCGGCAACGCGGGTGGTACTTCTGGGGGTGATGCCGTGCTCTAGATTGTAGGCTTCTTGGGCTTTGCGACGATTTTGTGTAACCGTTACACATGCGGTGATCGATTTGGTCATGGTGTCGGCGTAGAGGATGACGCGGCCTTGGGAGTTCCGCGCGGCGCGGCCGCAGGTTTGAATTAGGGCAGTTTCTGAGCGGAGAAAGCCTTCTTTGTCAGCATCAAGGATGGCAACGAGGCTGACTTCAGGGATGTCGAGCCCTTCGCGGAGAAGATTGATGCCGACGAGGACATCAAACTTGTCTTCACGTAGCTCTTTGATGATTTGGATCCGTTCGAGAGTTTCGATGTCAGAGTGGAGATACTTGGCGCGGATGCCAATCTCTTTGAGGTAGTCTGTGAGGTCTTCAGAGAGTTTTTTGGTGAGAGTTGTAACAAGGACTTTTCCGCCACGGGCACGCTCTTTGGTGATCTCGGCGAGGCAGTCGTCGACTTGGTATTCGGCTTTTCGGATTTCAATGAGGGGATCGAGAAGTCCTGTGGGGCGAATGATTTGTTGGATGATTTCCCCTTGGGCTTCGGCGATTTCATAGGGGGCGGGAGTTGCTGAAACGTAGATCACTTGGGTGATTTTTTGGTGGAACTCGTCGAATTGAAGGGGGCGGTTGTCAAAGGCCGAGGGGAGGCGAAATCCGAAGTCGACAAGAGCGGTTTTACGTGCGCGGTCTCCGTTGTACATAGCGCGGACTTGGGGAATCATTTGGTGGGATTCGTCGACGATGAGGAGGTAGTCTTTGGGGAAGTAGTCGATGAGGCAGTGGGGTGGATCGCCGGGGGCCCTGCTGGAAAAGTGGAGGGAGTAGTTTTCAATCCCTTTGCAAAATCCAACTTCTTTGATCAGCTCCATGTCGTAGCGGGTACGTTGACGGATACGTTGTTCTTCGGCGTAGAGTTGTTTTTGGTGATAGTGTTCGATGCGGAGGTTGAGCTCTTCTCGGATCGTTTCAACGGCTTTGTGGCGCAATTCTTCGGGAGTGACGTAGTGTGAACCGGGATAAATGGAGATTTCGTCGTGTTCTCCTCTGGTTTTTCCGGTGAGGGGGTCAATTTGGGTAATTCTTTCGATTTCGTCGCCGAAAAATTCAATGCGGAAGGCGAGTTTTTCTTCGTAAGCTGGGACTATTTCAATGATATCGCCTCGGACACGGAAGTGGCCACGAGAAAGGTCGAGGTCATTTCGTTTGTAGTGAAGGTGGACGAGGTGGATAAGAACACGATCGCGTTGGATAAATTGGCCAACTTTGAGAGAGATCACCATTTTTTGGTAGTTTTCTGGCTCTCCGAGGCCGTATATGCACGAGACTGAGGCGACGATGATCACATCGCGTCTTTCCATAAGTGTACGTGTGGCAGAGAGGCGCATTCTGTCGATTGTCTCATTGATCGCCATATCTTTTTCTATGTAAGTGTCGGTCCGGGCAATATAGGCTTCGGGTTGATAGTAGTCGTAGTAAGAGACGAAGTACTCTACAGCATTGTTGGGGAAAAAGCCGGAAAATTCTTGGTAGAGCTGGGCTGCAAGGGTTTTGTTATGGGCGAGAATCAGGGTGGGTCGATTCACCTTTTCAATCACGTTGGCGATAGTGAAGGTTTTGCCTGATCCTGTGATTCCGAGAAGTACTTGATTTTTCTTCCCCTGTTTTAGCCCTTTGACAAGGCGATCGATCGCTTGGGGCTGGTCACCACAGGGGACGAAATCACTCTTCAAATGAAAGGCCACTTTTCTTCTCCAATTAGCGATTCATTCTACCTAAATCCTCTTTAAGTTGTCTTTAGAGAAGTTTGCTTTACAAATTCTTAGATGCAGTTAATAATTTTGATCGCTTCAACTCTCCAATTTTGTCCCTGGATGGTGCATGTAGCTCCAATCTTGAGGCCAATCAGCTCTTGGGCTATTTTCGATTGCGCTGAGAGGATATTTTTCTCTGGATCGGCATCCCAAGGCCCTAGAAGCGTGTAAGTGGTTTGCTCACCTTTTTCATTTACTAGCTCAACGTGGCATCCAACATTGACGGCGCTGGTATCTATGTCTTGCTTGGTCAAGATGCGCATCCGTTTCATTTGTTCCGATAGAAACTTGAGCTCTCCTTGCAAGCGGGCCCGTTTTTCTTGGGCAAATTTGTACTCGCTGTTCTCCCTTAGGTCACCGTGAGAACGAGCTACTTCGATCTCTCTTGCGTTTTCGATGATTTCAACTGTGGCAATCTGCTCAATCCGGTGTTTAATTTTCTCATACCCTTCCTGAGTAGTCCAGATCAGATCAATTTCCTCTTCTTGAACTCCTTTTTTGAGAGCTCCGATTGAAGGGTGGACAACTTCAGCAAGAGAATAGAGAATACGAACGTCATGATCGCTTAAGGTGTGACATTTCGTCGAAAGAAGGAGGATCTCCTTGACATGCTCTAAACTTGAATTTTGGAATATGCGGCGGACGTGACCATAACGGCCTGATTGCAAGAGAGCGTGCATTCGTTTCACAAGTTCACGATACTCTGGCTTGGGCTCGAGGATGTGAAGGAGGATAAAAAAACCTTCGAGGAAGCGATCCATCCCTTCTTGGTCAGTGTAGAGGTATTTGTTAGATGACATAATTTTTTGAAAATACCAAACAAAGGCATGAGGAGAAATATTGGGCGACTCAAGCATTTCTTCAAGTTTCTGAATCAAGCTGGTTTTGTCTTGTTCTTGCATCAGCTCGTCGAGCATGTAGTCACGCAAGGTGTTTTGATCGATCGCTACCAATAGATGTGCAAAAATGGGCTTCCAATCAGTCTTGAATTTTTTAATTTCTACTAGAAGTCTCTTTTTGTAGGCTAGGATATGAGCACTTTCTACCACTCTTTCAATCACAGGAATTCTGGTGATGAGAGCTCCCAAATCTTGAGCTTTTTGGTGCCCTAAATCTTGTAAAATAAAGAGAATTTGAATCTCTTCACTCTCGGAAACTTCTTTGTAGTTGAGGATCTCTGTCAATTCCTGAACAAGATGCTTTGCAAATTCGGCATTTTTGATGGCTGAAGGAAAATCGCGCAAAAAGCTATAGATCATCTCAACCAATGTTTTCACATCCGGCTTTTTGCTTAGGGCCTTGAGGAGTCTCTCTTCATGGGGAACTTCATTTTTCCTGAGTCTAAAAGGATCTTTTAATTGAACGGGGCTTTCTATAAACGTGTCTTTCTTGAGCTTTGTCCTCGTAGATTGCCACCACTTGGCCCACTCAACTTCGGGAATCACCAAATCAGCAAGTTCGTCTTTGATCTCGCCGGCTGTTTTAGCTCCAAGATCTTTGAGCAAGAGATGTATTGTTTCAACAGGATGCTTTCGGGCAAATTCTTCAAATTCATCAGGATTTCCAAACCTTCTGGCCAAAAAATGGTCTTTTGAGATCGGAATAAGGGTTTTAAATGCATTGGCAAAACTGATTTCCTTATGACCGGCCACATAATCGAATTCTAAGGTCACCTGCTCGCGAAGAATCGAGACTTCAGTAACCTCTCCTACTCCCCAGCCACCGGTATGGATGAAAAAGTTTCCTTTTTTCATGTGGGTCAAAAGTTCGAAGTTACTAATCGAGTATTGAAAATTTCTTTTATCAACCAAGCCTACGAGTTTGATCTTTTTTTGGAAATTCTCATCCTGAGGATAGCGGCTTGTCAGGTAGTTGAGAGCTAAATCAGCCAGTTTGGCTTCGTTCGTTGTTTGAATATCAAAAATGAGTTTTAGTATCTCATGTTTGAGATCACTCTCTTTCATCGTTTCCCAAAGGAGCAGGGCTTGCTCTATATAGATCCCAAAAGATGTAACAAGAGATGAATCTTTGATACATTGAAGAATTTCTTTGAACTCTTCCCCTTCAAACTCCTCTGAGAGGCAATACTCTTGCCAAAGAGCTACGGCATTCGGTAGATTGTTATTTTCTAAGTGTCTTTGAAATTGCTTTAGATACTCCATGGTCCCTTTAAATAAGAATTGCGGTATTCTACTGCTGGGGAGTATAACTTGAAGGGCCATTATCAGTAAATGGGTATGGTGCGTATTATATACTTCAGTGTATTTTTCTATGGAGTTACAAAGGCTATTCCTCATAGAATGTTGTTGAAATATTCCATGTAGGTCTTATAGAGGGGGAATGCTCATGTTCGAAGGCTATGAAGAGTTTACAGAAGGACAAAGAAAAATCCTCAATAGGTATGTGACGAGCACGACAAGTAACGTATTTGCTCTTCGAAATTTGCCTGAGGTGATCAAGGGGGCTCTTTTTTCCCGTTATTCTCGTTCTAGTCTGGGACTGCGATCTCTCCTCTTAAAAGATTTTATCAAAAATGACGAAACAATGTTTTCCTTGATTAGCGGCGGCTATACCGAAAGTTGTGAAGGCGATGATGAACAGTTGGTCGCGATTAAAAAAGCACAAAGTTTTTACGAGCGAATTTTAGATGGTTACGGCGATGACTCGATCGGTGAATTGGGAGGGGCCCACCTGGCGATCGAAAATATTTCAATGCTGGCTGCTAAAATCATCGAGGATCGAAGGATTGGGGGCTCTCCTTTAGAAAAATCGACTCGCTACGTCTATTTCGATCAAAAAATTCACGATCAATATTTGTTTTACCGCGAGCCTATATTGATGACGAGTGCCCATAAAGATGCCTACATCAATATGTGCAATCATTTATTCCAAGTCTACGGAGAGCTAATCCCTCAATTGACAGAAGTGATGGAACAAAGCTTTCCGAAAGATCCTGATGTATCTAATGTTGCCTATACAGCTGCTTTAAGAGCAAAAGTGCTTGATTGCCTACGTGGACTCCTACCTGCAAGCACAATGACCAACATGGGAATCTTTGGTAATGGCCGTTTTTACGAACATTTATTGATGACTCTCCATTGTGAAACATTGAGCGAACCCAATGAAATTGCAAGACATGGATTTGAAGAACTCTCTAAGGTCATTCCTTCCTTCGTCAGAAGAGCCTCTCCATCTCATCGCCACTTTGTCTCTTATCAAAAATTCAAAGATGAGATGTCTGCGGAGCTCAAGCAACTTGCTGACGAACATTTGAGCGAGTATTCTCCTACTCCCGGGCTTCAAGTTAAGCTCGTTGATTTTGACAAGGATGGAGCAAGGGCCGTTGCAGCCTCACTTCTCTACAACCGTGCTAACTGTAGCCTCAGTAACGTGAGGGATCACATAAAAAAGCTCCCTCAAGAAGAGGTTGAAAGAATTTTAGAGAGCGCCGCTAATACGAGAAAAAATAGGCGGCATAAGTCCCCTCGCGCTCTAGAGCACGTAAACTTTACTTTTGAAATTGTCGCCGATTTTGGTATTTATCGCGATTTACAAAGACATCGAGTGCTGACGCAAGAAAGGCAATTGCTCACATGCGATTGGGGCTATTATATTCCCAAGGAAATCTTAGATACTCCAATGGAGAAGCCTTATCGTGTAGCCATGGATCTTGCTAAAGATGTCTATGACAAAATCCGCACAGATTTGCCCGAAGAAGCCCAGTATGTTGTTCCAATGGCCTACAACATCCATTGGTACTTCCGGATTAACCTGAGATCATTACAGTGGCTTACTGAGCTAAGATCGACTCCTCAAGGACACCCAGGATACCGATTGATTGCACAAGCGATGGCCGCGGAAACGTTCAAAGCGGTCCCTGAATTTAGGCGCTTTTTCAAATTTGTCGACTTTGATGGGTATGATCTTGGACGACTAGATCAAGAAATTCGAAATGAAGCAAAGGCTCAATTGCAAGGAATGAATAATGAGCGTCGTTGATAATGCCCAAAAAAGGGGATCGGTAGTTGGAGGAATGCTGCTCATCGCGGGTAGCTGTATTGGAGCTGGGATGTTAGGATTACCGATCTTAACAGGAATGGCCGGATTCTTCCCCTCTCTTCTCATGTTCTCTGTTGCTTGTTTTTTTATGACAGCGACCTCTCTTCTTTTGGTCGAAATCGGGCAATGGTTTGATAAGAAGAATAATTTTATTACGATTGTGACTCGTATGCTCGGTCCAATTGGGAAAATTGCTTGTTGGCTCTTGTATCTATTCCTCTTTTATGCCCTTTTAGTTGCCTACATTGCAGGAAGTGGCAACCACGTTGCTTCGTTTACTAATGGAGCCGTCCCAATTTGGTGTGGTTCTCTTTTCTTTGTGATATTGTTTGGCTCAATTGCCTATTTTGGAACAAGGGTTGTCGATTTGACAAATCGATTTTTAATGGTCGTTAAAATTAGTGCCTTTATTTCCCTTCTCGCTTTAGGGGCTGGCTTTATCGAACCCTCAAAGTTAACCTACATGAATATTAAGTATGCCTTTTTCCCTCTACCGATTTTGATCATCTCGTTTGGTTTTCAGAATATGATCCCTACACTAAATGAATATCTCGGAGGAGATACGAAGCGAGTAAGACGCTCGATTTTGGGGGGGGCTCTCTTCACTCTAATCGTCTATTTCCTCTGGAGCATATTGGCATTGGGTGTTTTGCCAGTCAAAGGGGAATATGGAATTTTGAATAGCTACCTTATGGGTATTGATGCCGCTCAAGCCTTGAAGGAAAATCTACAAAATCCTCTTATCGGGACCGCTGCTGCGTTATTGGCTTTTTTTGCCATTCTCACCTCCTTTCTTGCTCAAACATTGACTCTCGTTCATTTTTTGACTGATGGTTTGAAGGTCGAGTCTGGTAAAAGAGAAAATCTTTGGATCTGCTTATTGGCGCTGATCCCTCCTCTTGTCTTTGCCATCTTCGATCCTACTGTTTTTTACGCTGCATTAGGATTTGCAGGAGGTATCTGTGCTGTCATATTATTCGGCATCTTGCCTGTATTGATGGTATGGAGAGGGCGATACGGATTTGAATATCACCACACAGGCGCTTATCAAGTTTTTGGGAAGAGAACCCTTCTCTTTTCGTTGTTTTGT
>CAYZDL010000013.1:0-14016 GCA_964477345.1 uncultured bacterium | reverse complement strand
ATAGCGAGCTTCGTGGTCTTTTATCAACTGTCACAAATGAGCGGATTCAATCTTTTCCCAAAGCCGACGAAAAAAGTCGAGTTTGAGTATAAACAATAGGTGTGATACTTTCTTTTTATGCAATTGGTACTAGCGACAAATAATCTTCACAAGATTCTTGAGTTAAAAGCGATTCTTAAACCGCTTTTGAAAAAAGTCGATATTCTCTCGTTGAGGGATTTTCCTGAATACCTTTCTCCAACAGAGACTGGTAGCACTTTTTTAGAAAATGCCGAAATGAAGGCGCTTCATTGTGCAAAAGCACTCCATTGTTTGTCTCTTGCTGATGACTCGGGCCTTGTGGTTCCTGCCCTCGGAGGAGCTCCTGGTGTGCGAAGCCGTCGGTATGCAGGAGAAGAGGCAAGTGACAAGGAAAACCGAGATTTATTAATTGAGAACCTAAAAGCTCTCCCTGAGCGTGAACGGTGTGGCTACTATGAATGTGCCCTATCTTTGGCTGACGCGGAGGGAATTATCAAGTCCTCTTCAGGACTTTGTGAAGGCGAACTGATTCTAGAACCCCGCGGTAATGGTGGCTTTGGCTACGATCCTCTCTTCATCAAGAATGACTACAATAAGACAATGGCCGAACTTGCAGATGACACGAAAAATCGAATCTCTCACAGAAGACGAGCCCTTGACAAACTTCTCATTACAATTGAGGCTCAGACATTAGTCGTTATTTAATTGATGGGTACAACCTTTTCTTTCGCCTGGAAGAGATTCCCAATCCCCTACAAGATAAGAGAGAGTCGTTCGTTGAAGCATTATCGAATGCTCTGGAAGCTGCGAACCTTTATGCCACAACGGTTTTCGATAGTTGCCAAAAAGAGGCGCCCCTCTACCCTTCTTCTTCTCATGTATCCCGCTATTTAGAAATCGTTTTTTCTCCTAAAGGGCTGTGTGCTGACCGGTATATCCTCGAATATTTAGAGGCGCTATCAAACACATCTCACCTGGTACTCGTCACTGATGATAAGCGTCTGGTCCTCTTTGCAAAAGAGACGGGTGTTAAGCATCTTTCCCTCACAGATTTCTTAAAGTACCTAAGTAAAAAGACAACTCCGCGGGACCAAGAAAAAAAGCCTTCTGCTCAAACAAATAGAGAATTTGACCGACTACTCAAAATCTTTGAAGAGAATCTTAAAAACGGGCAAAACTGATCCATTTTTCCTCTCTCTCTAGTTGCTTTAGACGGCTAGATAGTGAGCTGACTGTAATTCCCTGATAAAGACGAGATTCGATTACCCGATCCTGAGATAAAGTGATCAGTACATGTCCTGGGGCAAAGATCAGATCGAGGGGCTTTGTCGGAGAAGAGATCACCTCGCAGGCATTTTTCATCGGCCCTGTATTTCGAGGCAATGTCCCATGTGTAACGTTATAAATTAGTCCTGAACAATCGACGCCTCTTAAATGAAAAAGATGCCACTCCCAAGCGTGGAGTTGTCTAGTAGGTGGAAAAAGTTCAAATAGTTCGGGAACCCCTTGGGGAAAATTTCCCCCCCAAATGTAGGGAAGAAAAGGGGTCGATTCAAGGGCTTCAATCATCTTCTTTGTTGAGGGTCGATCCCTTTTAATCGGTTCAGTATTCCCTGAAAAATCTAGAAATCTCCGATGTGTAAATAAAGGCACTGTTGAAGGGTAATCGTCTGTCACAATTGAAACGACTTCCCCCTCCCCTTCAACTGTAACCGTTACACCTGGATAGAGAATCGTCTCCAAATTACTCAAGAGCCATCTTTGATCGAGGGGAAAGGGTAAAGAAAAGAGGGATTTTAGGTCGTTTGAGTTGAAGAGAGGTGTAGGTTTGATTGTGGTTGCACTAAACATATCAAATGGCTAAAGTAAAGAACTAGTTTTAAGGTTATCATATAGGTGACGAATGAAAAAAACAAGCATCTCTCTTCAAGCAGCAATATTCCTTATTTCGATACTCTTTGTGGGGTGTTCTAACCCTGTTGGAGATAAACAAAAAAAGAGTAGGGCCAGACAAGAGATCACCATCAATATTGAGTCTGAACCAAATACAATAGACCCTCGTAAAACACGGTCCCTTAACGACATCAATCTTGTCAGAAATTTGATGGAAGGGTTGATGCGAGTCAATCAAAACGGTGTCACTTCCCCTGCGGTTGCTGAAAAATACCAAGTTTCCGAAGACATGAAAACCTACACATTTAAGCTAAGAGAATCAAAATGGTCGAATGGTGACCCCCTTACAGCTCACGATTTTGTTTACGCCTGGAAAAAGGTTCTCTCTCCTGACTTTCTCTCTGACTATGCTTTCATGCTCTACCCAATTAAAAATGCTAAATCAGTTAAGCACGGGCTGCTTCCTTTAGCTTTGCTCGGTGTAGAAGCGAAAGATGATTATACTTTGAAGGTAGAACTAGAATATCCGGTTCCTTTCTTTTTAGAGCTTTTGACATTACCGGTTACATTTCCTATAAACAAATTAGTCGATAGCGCCGATCCAAACTGGAGCCGTTCCCCTGAAACTTACGTTAATAATGGACCTTTCCAAATCATAGAGTGGAAACACAATGATCAAGTTGTTGTCTTGAAAAACCCTCTTTATTGGGATAGTAAAGCTGTCTCTTTGGAAAAGATCAATATGGTAATGGTCGACTCTGAGACAGGAATACGAATGTTTGAGAATGGCGAACTAGCGTGGGAAGGGTCTCCTTTTTCATCGATCCCTCTAGATTCAATTCAGGATCTTCAATCGAAAAACTTGATTCATAAAGATCCTATGCTCGGAACATTTTGGATCCGCACAAACACTTCCCTTTTTCCTTTGCACAATCCAAAACTCCGTAAGGCCTTAGCCCTCGCGATCAATCGAAAGGAGATCGTAGAACATGTCTCTCTAGGGCAGTTGCCCGCAACAGGCATCGTACCTTTCTTCATGGGGCTACAAACAACCCCTTACTTTGAAGATGGTGACCAAAAAGAGGCCATGGCACTGTTAGAAGCATCGCTTGCAGAAGAGCAAATCTATATCGAAAAACTTCCTGAATTCACCATTTCGTATGTAAATACTGGTAGAGTTCATCGAATTGCTCAGGCCATACAAGACCAATGGATGAAAGGACTAGGGATCAAGATTAAGCTCGAGCCGCTAGAACAGAAAGTCTACTTTAGTCGCCTCTCAAAAGGTGATTTTCAACTTGCTTGTGGATCATGGATTGCCGATTTCCGCGACCCTATCAACTTTCTCGAAGTGTTTAAAACAAAGAGCGTCGGGACAAATAACACTTTCTGGGAATCACTCGATTATGAGAAGGCCATTAACGACTCTTATTTTGCCCCCACTGAAATAGCAAGAATCGAAACTTTGCGTCATGGGGAAGAAATTTTGATGGAAGAGATGCCGGTCATCCCTGTCTTTCATTATACTATGCTTCATGTGAAGAATGATAAACTCTGCGATGTTGTTCTCACTGAAGGGGGACAAATCGACTTTAAGTGGGCTTATGTTAAGTAAAAAGCTTTTAGCTTATCTTTTCATGTTTTTGTTCCCCGGGTGGCTTAGCGCTGCTGCCATCACTTTGATTAACGATTCTGCCTATCCTTTGCGTGCTATACTCATGAATGCAATGGGGGTCAAGGTGGGAACTGTGACTTTATCGCCTGGTCAGAGTTATATTTGGTACGACACCGACGGCTCTTTTCGCCCCACAGCTGATGCAACGACAACTCCTTATACAGTGAGATGGCTTTGCCCTTCAGGAAGACCCTATAACTATTCAGTAGCACCAAAGAAAAAAGGGCAAAAAATTCCCCCCAAATATGAGAATGAATACGGCATCTGGGAAGGAGTCCCCTGCACGGCAACCGTGAATGCCCAAGGTTGCAATAGCGGACAAAAAACCTGCGTGATTAAAAAATCTCAACAACCTCCCAAGAAGCCTCCTGTCTATGTCCATGCGGCTCCCAAGAGACATCCGAACGCTCGCAATCCTAACATTAATTCTGAAGGCTATGGCCGATTCACTAACGATGGTGGTCTCTCTTGGACCAACGATGGTGGCAAGCCCTTTGGTGACTTTACCGACGAGGAAGGCGCTCCAGCAGGAGATGACGGCTCATACTCAACCGAGATCGAACAACAATAGTCTTATTGCATCATTGTCATTGCAGATATCAGGTAAGGGTTAGAGTGTGGAATGATCTACTAAAAGATCACTCCAACTGAGGCGATGATAGGGACTCTAAATCCATCTTGGGGATGAAAGTTATCCGATTCGTAATAGCGAATCGTCTTGATATCAATGCTGAATCCTCTTGACTCTCCGATGTCCATTCCAACCCCGAAGAAATTTTGAAAGAGGATGTTTGACTTAAATTTCATATCTGCAAAATTGTCACGAGAAGCAATGGTAGGACCTAAGAGAGAATATTCAAAGTAGGGGTGAAGAAAGAGAAGATGGAGAACCCATAGTCGCCCCGAAAGAAAGGCTGAACCAGTCACGAGCTGTTCTGAACCTCGCTCCCATCGTCCAACGTTTCCCCCAACGTGAAGAGAGACGGCTCCCAAAACGTCAAGAATGGTGTATTCATAAAGAGCCATCACACCCCTATCGACTCCGACATCTCTTCGAGATCGCATAAAATTGGGGGTTTTAGGCATTTGTGTGGTAATCTTGTCGTCATCATAATAGCTAATTTGCAACACTTGCCTCGCGGGAAAAGCCGAAAGAGTCCATTGAACTGCGCAAGCACAGAAAGCTAACATTACTATCTTCTTCATAATTCATCCTTTATACTAAACACAGTTCATCCATGGGAACGTCATGCTCATCCATAGAGAAAACCTTTGGCGATAATTGTTCCCTAAATCCAATTCCGATTTTATGGATTGTAGGATTTGCTTTCAAGAAACGATCGAAGTGTCCGTGGCCCCAACCGATCCGATTGTTATTCCCATCAAAAGCAATTGCGGGGATCAATGCTACTTCACAACTTTCAACAAAAACACAGACTCGCGGGTCGGGCTCTAAAAAACCAAATTCCCCTTTGATAAGAGAGTTTTCTATTTTTCCGACTGAATATAGCCTCATCTCATGTTTTTCAATCCTAGACAAAATTAGGGCCCTTCTTGCGGCCAATAGTTCGTTGATTAAACTCACATCAACTTCATCTCTGAGTGGCATGTAAGAGAGAACCGCCGAGCTCTGCTTCAATTTAGGCTTGAGAATTGAAAGAATACTTTTCTTGGCCTCTTCACGCCTTTCCTTATCGATATTTTTGCGAAGTTTCAAAAAATGGTCGCGTTGCTGTTCTTTATCCATCATTTTTAGGAAGACCTTCGTGATATTCGATTTTTCTCACGAACTTCCCATCAGGATCGTAAATTGTAGCAATCCCAACCCCACCAACAACACGTGAAACGGGGACATCTTCTCCAAGTTTAAGATATTTACCATTGATCAATTTATCATTCTCATACTCTTCGACCATCATCAGTGTCCCATCTTTATACCAAGCAAGAAGCATTCCATTCTTTTTGTTGTTGAGAATTTCCTTCTCACTTTCTAACGTGCCATCTTCATACCATGTACGAACCGTTCCATGTATTTCATCATCGTGCCAATTGAGATGAAGCATTGGTTGAAGAGTTTGTCTCTTATCTTGTGAATCGTAGTAACACCATTCTTCCCCTTCTTTTTTCCCTTGAGAAACATGATAAACCGTTTCGAGTGTTCCATTTTCACGAAAGAGCTTCACTTCACCTTCGGGTTCTCCATTGATGTATTCTCTCTCTTCTGTCAATTTGCTATTTTCAAAGATCGGTCGGATTCCGTTGCCTCCCTCAATTTCAGAAATCAATTTGTGACTAAAATCCCAATATTTTCCACGCAAAAGCTCCCCTTTTCGAAAAAGCTCTTCCCTTTTGGGGACAAATTCATTTCCTTTAAACTCGCTCACTCCATCTTTCTTCCCATTGGTATAATCGGTGCGCCCAATCACTTCTCCTTCCAAATTGTAAACTTGTACAACCCCTTCGATCTGATTATGTTTATACGGAATTATTTTGGAGAGAGTTCCATTCGAATGGTAATAAAGAGACCTCTCTTCGAGATTTCCTTTGTCGTAATTGATTTCGGCCATTAGATTTCCATCACCATCCCAGACGTGGCTTTTTCCGTCAAAAACCCAGCTAGATTGAGCTCTTAGCGATAAATCTCCTACACCTTCGATCACCTTGGCGTGCATTCTCTTGATCCCATTAGGATACCACTCGGTGTAATCCCCACAAGCTCTACCATTGATTGTTTCTAAATATTGCCATATTTGACCGTTGTTATGATAGGTAGTGATCTTACATTGCGAGATTCCATCGCGCCCTTTTTCAAAGGTTCTCACAACTTTTGTATAAGGCTGTGCGGAGAGAAAGTCTGTCTTTTCATAATGTTCAGTCCTTTCACGATTGCTGATCGTCTCTTGTACACCATTGCGATCATAAAGTTGAATCGCAGCAAGGTTCTGCTTAGAATTGGTTGTAGCTCCACAACCAACCAGTAGTATTGATAATAATGCGATCGATGCTTTTTTCATACTAATAGCAACCTCTTTGTAAAATTTCCATGTCAACTAAGAATACTTTGTTGTGGTTATCTTGCGGCTTTAAAGAGAGATCAAACTTTGTGATCAATAAGAGTGGACGAAGAGGGTTGGGTAAATAGTTGTCAATTTTCACCCCTTCAATCCGTCCCAAAATTTTCTTGGTATCTTCACTATTCATTTCTACAGGAGAATTGAGTTGCCACAATTTTTCTATATAAAAATCCCCTTTCCTCTCTGTGATTAACTCAAAGATCATCCTATTTTCTTCTCCCGATAAAAATGAGATCCTATCTTTGATGGGTTTGTAGCTAGCATACTCATCTTTACTCGAAATCTTCCTTAAAAGATGGATATCATTGTTCAGCAAAACTTCTGATTCGACATAGTTGGCAAGAAAATTGTCGTCGCTTCCCCCAAATTCTCGCAAGAAAAATTCTCGCTCCTTTTGTACTTTAGCAAGTACCCGAGCATTATTTTCTAAGATCTTTAAGCGAAGGTCTAACTCTCGTGCCCGCTTTGTCATCGAATGGTTGAAGACTAGAATGAAAATCAATGGAAGCACACTTAAACCAAGGAGAAACCAAGCAAGGTAAGACTTGGCCACCCAAACTGGATCACCAAAAACATCATAACTCTTTTGAATTCCTCTCTTAAGAAGAGTTTTTAATTGTAAAGCTGGCTGTATACTCATCGGCTTCTCTTGTCAACGAATCTGTTTCAATAAAATTTGCCCCACTCTCTACTAATCGATCATAAAAAGTTTGGGCCGTTTCTTCTGTGTCAGGTTTAAAGACCAACGTGTACTTGATCAAATAGTCTATGTCTGGCCGTTCTATCGAGGGGTTTGAAAGTAATTCATAGTGTATTTTCTTCAATTCAATCCCCTGGATCAAGTGAGGATACAACCATTCAAATGTTTCATGAACCTGGATTGGCGGGGCAGAAAGCATGTTTTCTTTCTTGACATTCTTTAATCCTTTCACCAACTCTTGAATCCCTCTATTGATTTCTTCCCTCCCCACAAATGTTTTTTCTAGGAAGGCGAACCTTTCAATATCGGCATTGCTCATTTGCACAATCCGCATAAAGCGTTCTTTTAAATTAACCTCCCTTTTGATGTGGTACGAAATCACTGCTGATAATGCAAGAACAGAAGTCAAACACGAAAGGGCAGCAACCAAGGCCATCTTCTTCTTTACCTTTGTGTAGAGCCTTTTGGGGACAAAGCGTCCCACGCGCAATTGCAGCGTCTCATCATCCCTTTCCATACAATCAATCGCAAGCCCAATCTCAATCGCATAGGCTGAAACTTCCTTCGTCTCATACTCCAAATGAGGTACCAATTCGATAATTTTTGAAGGAAACATCTCCACCCAGTTAGAAATTTTTCTCACGATTTCCACATATCCCGTGAAAACCACCCCTTGACTCTCAGCAAAGCTCCCCTGTCTCTTAAGAAATTCTATATTCCGATAAATCTGACTTTGAACTTCAAACAAGATACGTCCAATTTCTGTATCGGTCTCCTTGCTTCGAACGCTTTTTTCAATTTCAACCTCTAAAATCCCTAAACTGATCTCTTCAGAAGTGGCTAAATCATCTTTTAATGCATCGATAAAGTTTTTGAGACCCACAGAAATCGTCGTAGAAAAAACCTCATCTCCATCAACAATTGTGACCAAATACGACCGGGCCCATCCAAAATGAAAAACCATGCAAGAGCCCGAGATGGCTCCAAATGTCTCCACAAAACGTCTTAAACCCCTTGGCACTGTCGAAACCCAGTCAGGAGTGAAGCCAAATGTCCTCACGTTTTGAATGTGCTCATCCATTGTCTCGTTTAAGAAACTATATAGATGGACTAGCGAAGCTTTGGAACGCTTTTTGATCATACACAGCGTCGTTGAATGCTCTTGAGAAAAAGGCAATACCGATTCTAGTTGAAAAGGAAGAGCTTTCATGACAGCCCGCTTTCGCTTCAGGGGAAGCTCTAACTGCCTTGAAAAAACCTCCTCAGGCCCAAGCGCAGAGACTACTTCAACCGAATCGTCTTTAAGCTTAGTGGCTGCGTCAATTTTTCTTTTGAGCTGATTTAAGTCGGTAATTTCTTTCCGAAGATCGTTGATAAACTCGATCTTCATCTTCTTTCCCTTTTGGCTCAAAAGCGCTACTTTAAAATAATCTCCATCGGGATGAATACTGAGAATGTACATGTTTTGAACCATAAACAAGTGAATCTCGCATTTTAGTCCATGACGAAAATGATTACCAGGGGTAAAATCGTGCCATGATTAAGACCATAGTCCATTCGTTGTTTGTCATGTATACTTTGATTCTATTCGGAAGAATCGCTATTTCCTGGTTTCCCCAATTTCAATCGAGCCATTTTTCCCGCTTTCTCATCCATTACACCGAGCCTTACCTAGCCCTATTTCGTAAAGTCATCCCCCCTCTTGGTGGAATGCTAGATCTTTCCCCTCTTTTTGCCTTCTTTGCCCTCCGCATCGCAGAAAATCTGATCATGAGGATCCTATGAGTCAAACTTTCATTAAGCCGTTGGAAATAGGATCGTTAAAATTAAAAAATAACATTGCGTTCTCCCCTCTTGCCGGGTGTTCTGATCTCCCCTATCGGAGATTGGTCAACCTCTATCGCCCCTCCCTTTTCTTTTGCGAAATGGTCAAGATGGACGCTTTAGCCAGGCACGATAAAGGGACCTACCGAATTCTCAGTTACACTCATGATATGCACCCTATTGGAGCTCAAATTGTCGGTAGTAAGCCTAAATTGGCTAGAGAAGCGGCTAAGATCATCGAAGATCTTGGTTTTGATGTGATTGATCTCAATTGCGGCTGTCCTGTCGACAAGGTGACAAAAGATTGCAGCGGCTCAGGACTATTAAAGCAGCCTAGTTTGATTGGTGACATCCTTGCCGAGATGATTTCAGCTGTCAAAATTCCCGTTACATGCAAGATTCGTGTTGGATGGGATGACCAAAATATCGTGGCTCCACAAGTGACAAGGATCGCGGAAGAGGCTGGTGCAAAGGCGATATTTGTTCATGGACGAACACGAGAGCAAGGATACAAAGGAACTGCTAATCGTCAATTAATCAAAGCATGCGTTGATGCAAGAAAAAAAATCGTCGTATTTGGTAATGGCGACATTTTTGATAGTGAAAGCGCAAGAGAGATGTTTGTAACCACCGGCTGCGACGGAATTCTCGTCTCTAGAGGAACTTTAGGGGTCCCCTGGATCGCCTCTCTCATCGAGGCTGAATTGTCAGGAAGCAATTTTGCCCACTCGATTGACGATGATTTTATCAAAGATCTCTTGAAAAAGCATTTTACTTACTCAAAATCGTTTAATGATGACCGGAAAACCTTGGTCGATATGCGTAAGGTGACCACCTGGAGCTACAAAACACGCCCTCAAATTGCCGAATTTCGCGATCGGGTCAATGAAGCCAAAACACTAGATCAACTAACACAGCTAATAGAGAATCGTTAAAGAAAGAGCAAACCCCTGTAACGTTACATTGTTCGTTGGTCTCGAATAACGAGGCGTTGCATATGGTTCAATTTCAAAGGCATTCGACCTGTTATAGAAAAATTGTGCATCATAGGTAAAATCAAGTGAAACATGAGCCTGATTCGTACAAACGTAGTCAGCAATCCCTAGACCAATTTTGCAATCAATTGTGGGAGCCACATATTGTTTCCTCTCATAGAGATTGATCGTAACGTTCGGATTATTCAATTGAGTCTCTCCATAAGAAGAGCGGTTGACTGTGTATTCTAAAGAAAGATCCCCTGCTCCAAGAAGATAAAAACAGTCGAATATCAACCACTTTGTTTTGATTCCTCCAAGAGGGCCAATACCCCAGTATTGATTGTTTTGTTGAACATTCACGACACTTGTACCGAGCGCCGGACCTCCCGTATAAAAGGAAGACTGATTGTTTTTAATCCAAGTGTTTCGTATGCCAACATTGGCTTGAATCAAGAGATTTTCATGAAGATGGAATTGCTTTGTGAGATCGAGATCGAGCTCATTTAAGATAAAATGGACTTTAGATTTTGCATTCGTAACATAGTCGCCATTTAATGCGACGCTTCGCAAAGGAATCAAACTAGAGCCATCCACCCCGGCAATACTCTTTACTTGGCTATCCCCAAAATATTGGTATCGTGCGTTGGCCGTCCAATCATAATGGTAGAATTGTATACCACCACCGACGGCAAAGGCCCACGTCCAACCTCTTGGAACTGACTCTCCCACTCCCGCAGTAATCGGGGGTGTCGTGCCGATTCCATTCCTCGAATAGGCAAACGCTTCTTCGCCGCTACTGACCCTATACAAATGAAGTGAAAGGTATCCATTCCAAGGATAACATTCTGTATCAAGCCATGTAGCATCTGATCCCAGCGGCTCATAGAATCTTTCTTGATACCCCGCTGTTTTCTCCTCCTGCAAGAGAGAATCGTTGCCTCCTGACAAAGGGAGAAGCGAGCAAAAAAGGACAATGAAAACCATGGCTGCGATCGCAACTACACCGGCCCATACAGGAACCTGGCGCAAACGCAACAACCAACTCATACCATCAACCTGTGGTAATTATATAAAGGTGTTAGCTACACCTTTTAGTTCTCTAATAATTATGATAAAGATAAAACAAAAGCTTTTTTATTGTTTTGATTAAAATAACTTGGAAATAAAAAGGCTCCTCTTTACGAGGAGCCCAGGGAAACTAACCAAACAAACTTAGAAACTTCTTAGAAATCCCAGCAAACATCAAATCTTAATCCAGTTAGAGAGAATGTGTTGTTCTCATCTGTATGGAATCTTGGATTCGGTAATGGGTTTTCATTGAGTATGTAAGAGTTCATGAACTGGTTGAAGTAGAAAGCTGTATCCCAACCTAATTTCACTTTAAGGTTTTGGCAACCATAGTAAACAGCTCTTTCATATTGAAGACCTAGGTACATTTTCAATGTTGGCGACATCATAGGAATGCTGCTTTCATTGTAAGTCATCGTCAAAGCTGATGGATTATATGTTGACCAAGAGTGATCATTAATGCTTGAATACCCAAGAAGAATCGCTGCAGAGTTATCCATAAAGAAGCTAATTCCTTCAGCCATTCCAAATACGGCATCGATTCCTACATCAGGACCGACTCCCCAAAACTTATCTTGTTTATGGAGCCAATAAACAGTTCCTGTTGGAAGACTACCACCATTGAACTTGACGGTGTTTTTGTAATCAATCCACGCTAATTTAAATCCAACGTGCGGTGTAATTGAAGAACACCCACCAAGATAGCTTCCTCGACCAATAATCGCATCCAACATGTAATAGTTGATTTGGAGTTTTGAGTTAGCATTATTTGAATATAGGAGGTTTGTTGAACCATTAACAGAATTATCAGCTCTTACGTTGTTTGGTATAATCGTTTGACCGTAGTCTGGATTTGCATTAGCTGTTGCTGTAGACGAAAGCCAGTTGAAGTCGATCGTAAAATCCCAATCATCATGATCGAAGTGGCGTCCTGCAGAAACAGTCACCCCCCAGTTCACGCCAAATTTTGGCCTTAAACCTCTTATTACTTGAGCGTTGGAACCTTGAGATGCATTGTTCCCTAGAACACCTGCAAACATAGTTCCTGTTAACCTTGCTTGCTCAACAAGAAATCCAACATCGAAGAAAAAGTCATTTGAATCGATGTTAGGTCTTGTATGGCACATAGTTGGCCCTTTACAAGCATTTGGTTTCATCATCATGTTATTGTCGTCTTGCCCTGCATACATGCAAGAAATTGCTGCAATCGATGCAACAAAAGCGGGCAATCCTTTTTTGGAAACTCCAATCATTTTATTTACCTCACGGGGGTTTTGATTTCTTTTTTTTCCATTTTCTAAATTTTCTATAATTCAGTAAATGCTTTTTTAAAACAATTTTTTTTGTTAATTCTTAAAAATCAGTGAATCAACTAATTGAAATATTGATAATTAATGCGTTACAAAAAACAAGTTTTATTAGTTTTTTTCTTCTAGTGTTGTTCTTAAACAATAATAAGCGGCTCCTTTAAGCGCTGTATCTTCATCCAAAATGACATTTACTGGGATCGATGAAAGAATCGGAGACAATCTTCCCTTATCGGTAAAAGCTTCCATAAATCCCCCTTTTTTTAATTCTGATAATATTTTTGGAGCAATTCCTCCGCCAATAAAAACTCCTCCTGTAGACAAAATCTTTAAAGCAAAATTTCCAGCTTCAGAACCTAATATAGAACAAAACCAAGCGAGCGCTCGTTGACAGCAATTACATTTTTTAGATATGGCCATTTCGGAAATCACTTCTGCCGGATCTTCTTTTTTCATCCTTTCAGCAACTAGATTATCTTCCTTATATTTTGCTGTATCGATGAGAAATTGATAAAGATTGACTAGCCCATGACCAGACAACGTTCTTTCAAAAGAGACATGCCCAAACTTCCCCTTAAGATACTTAAAGAGTTCTATTTCTATTTCATCTCGAGGTGAGAAATCGGAATGTCCCCCTTCTGAAGGACTCGGTATATGTTCCTTACCATTAAAGAATAACGGCGCCTCTCCTAATCCCGTTCCTGGAGAAACCAATCCTTGATTTCCTGTAGGAACAGACCTCCCCTCATTAAGAGAAACAAAACTACTTGCAGAAAGCCTCTGTATTCCCCAAGCGTTTGCTACAAGATCATTGATTAAATGGGTTTGTTCGATTCTAAATTGTTCTGAAAGTTTTGAAGCGTAGATACTCCAGGGTAAGTTGGTTGTGTGAGAAACACCCTCCTCAATGGGACCTGCAATCGCAAAACAAGCACGATAGAGCGGCCCTTCTTCTTCCTTAAGAAAATCTGCAACGATATCTTCAAGTCCCTTATAATTCGCAGAATGGTATTTTTTTTGCTTCTTTTTTTTAAGCTTTCCACCATCAGAATCGATTAACGCTAATAGTGTCTTTGTTCCTCCAATGTCCCCAACCAGAAATGTCATCAAATTTACCTTTATTTTTGTCTAGTTCTTCCATATCATGATAGTTTGATTAAAAAAAGAGGTGTCTTATGAAACCATCAGAACAAGAAGCAAAAAAGAAAGCCCTGGAGCTAGCCCTTTCTCATATTGAAAAGCAATTTGGAGAAGGCTCTATCATGTCCCTTGGGAAACACTCGTCTACACACAGTGTGCAGGTGATTCCTACAGGATCTATAACGCTCGATCTTGCTCTCGGCATTGGCGGAGCCCCACGCGGACGTATCGTAGAAATTTATGGTCCTGAATCTTCAGGTAAATCAACGCTTGCAACCCATATTGTAGCTAACTGCCAAAAAAAGGGAGGGGTTGCTGCGTATATCGACGCAGAACA
>CAYZDL010000012.1:42300-50428 GCA_964477345.1 uncultured bacterium | reverse complement strand
ATAAATTTTTTCAATATCGCGACTAAAAGCAAAATAGCTTTCTAGTAATTCCTTGATAAGAGCCGGGGTACCTTGAACAATTTTTCCTTTAAATCCCTGAAGACGACCCCACCCCGATTTAGCCACCCCCTGTAAACTATCAATTTTCTTTTCCCACTCATCTTGGGTCGAAAAAAAAATCTCTAAATCCCATGTGCTCTTTCTATCTTTCTTGCCTTGTGTTTGAGTCATATTAGCCTCCAGCCAAGGGATCATCTTCTTTAAATCTTCAAAAAAAAACAAGACTAAAATATTTAGCAGACTCTGTTTTTTTCTGCTAAGTCTCTTGCAAAAAAAAGAGAATTCAAGTACCATTCTCGTTAGATTATCTATCAATAAACCAAGGAGTAACTCTTATGACAACACAAGCGAAAACAAAGCTTAGACCATTGGCTGACCGTGTACTTGTCCAAAGGGCTAAAGAAGAAGAAACTATTTCAGGAGGGATCATCCTTCCAGATACTGCAAAACAAAAGCAAGAAATCGGCACAGTTATTGCCGTTGGCCCAGGAAAAAAGGACAAAGACGGAAAAATGATTGAAGTCGGGGTAAAAGCCGGAGATCGAATCATGTGGGACAAATACGGCGGACAAGAAGTCACTATTGATGAAGAGGAATTTATCATTGTCAAAGCTGATGACATCATCGCAATTGTTGAATAAAAAAACTCAAAATTTTCAGGAGAATATACTACTATGGCAGCAAAAGACATTAGATTCAGAGAGGAAGCAAGACAAAAAATTAAAAATGGTGTCGTGATCCTTTCGAATGCAGTCAAAGTCACACTGGGTCCTAAAGGGCGCAACGTTGTTATTGATAAGTCATTTGGCACACCTCATATCACTAAAGACGGTGTCACCGTTGCAAAAGAGATCGAACTCGAAGATAGATACGAAAATATCGGTGCCCAGATCGTAAAAGAAGTAGCCAGCAAAACAGCTGATAAAGCAGGTGATGGTACGACAACAGCGACCGTTCTTGCAGAGGCTATTTTTATTGAAGGTCTAAAATGCTTATCAACCGGAGCAAATCCTATTTTGCTAAAACGCGGTATTGACAAGGCAGTAGATCACGTTGTCGCCAAACTCAAAAGTAGAAGCAAAAAAGTCAGCAGCAGCCGAGAAATCGAGCAAGTCGCTACAATTTCTTCTAATAACGACTCAGAAATTGGAAAGCTTATTGCTCAAGCGATGGAAAAAGTCGGTAAAGATGGCGTTGTGACTGTAGAAGAAGGAAAAACTCTCGACACAGAGCTTGAAGTTGTTGAAGGGATGAACTTTGATCGCGGTTATATGAATCCTTATTTCATTACCGATGGTGAAAAGCAAGAAGCTGTCTTAGACGATGCTTATATCCTAATCTACGATAAAAAAATTAGCTCAATGAAGGAACTACTTCCTATTCTGAAATCTGTCGTTGAGACAGGTAGAGCTCTTCTTATTATCGCTGAAGACATCGAGGGCGAGGCCCTTGCAACTTTAGTGATCAACCGCATCAGGGCTGGTCTCAAAGTTTGTGCAGTAAAAGCACCAGGCTTTGGTGACAGAAGAAAAGAAGTGCTCCGTGACTTGGCTGTACTTACCGGTGCTGAAGTCATCACAGAAGAAGTAGGACATAAGCTTGAAAATGCAACTCTAGATCAACTAGGAACTGCAAAAAAGATCGTTATTAGCAAAGAAGATACTACAGTCATCAATGGTGCTGGAAAAGCTTCTGAGATCAATTCAAGAAAAGAGCAAATCAAAAAACAAATCGAAATGTCTACCTCCGATTATGATAAAGAAAAACTTCAAGAGCGTTTAGCAAAACTCTCTGGCGGAGTTGCTTTAATCAATGTTGGCGCTGCGACTGAAGTCGAGATGAAAGAGAAAAAGGACCGTGTAGACGATGCTCTTCATGCAACAAAAGCCGCTGTAGAAGAAGGAATTCTTCCAGGTGGAGGGGCAGCTCTCGTTCATACAATCCCAGAACTTAAAAAATTTGTTGAAACTCTATCAGTTGCTGATGAAAAAATGGGTGCTCGCATCATCGAAAAAGCGATCGAAGCGCCTATACGTCAAATCGCTGTTAACGCTGGTGAAGAAGGTTCTGTGATCTTCTACAAAGTGTTAGACGGGAATGACACCTTCGGATGGAACGCTTTGACCAACGAGTTTGTCGACATGGTAGAAGCAGGAATTATCGATCCTACTAAGGTGGTTCGTTCTGCATTACAAAACGCAGCCTCAATTGCAGGTCTTCTATTGACTACTGAAGCTGTTGTAACTGACATTCCACAAAAAGAATCTGATGCCGCAGGTGCTGCCGCAGCCGCTGCTGGTATGGGTGGAATGGGCGGATACTAAACCATTTCTAGTTAAAGCCCCCCACACCTGGGGGGCTTTTTATTGACGATTATCTTAAAAAATGTACTCTACAAACTATGAAGCTTGTTTGGAGCGTACTCTCTCTCGCTGCTTTCGTCGCCATAGTCGGCGCGTTGCTTTTCTTTTTTAAGTTTAACTACATCTTAGGGAGAATGTTGAGTGCCAAGTTTGGCACCCTAGTCAAAATAGAAAAGGTTTTGTTTAAGCGACAAGAAGTTAACATTCAAAAATTTACCTTGAACAACCCTCCAAATTACTCTGTTCCCCTTGCTCTTGACATCGACATCGTTGATGTCAACGCACCCTACTTAAACTACTTTAAGAAAGAAATTCAGATTCAGGAAATAGAGATTCACAACGCAACTCTGAATATTGTCTTCAAAAACAAATTAAGTCCCGAAAACAACTGGTCTACTCTTGTAGGAAGCCTAGCGACTGACAATGCTTCGGAAAAAAAGAAGAAAGAAGAAGAAAAAAATGGTCAATATGCCATAATTCACCATCTTAAAATCAACCATTTGACAGTGAATATAATTACCCCGGGGCGCAAAACCGAGACAAAAGTATTTAACGATATGGTATTTAATGATGTAGTCACTACGAAGGGTGACATCACTAGACGCGTCGCTCAAGTTGTGGTCTATTACCTAATCTTCAACTATCAAAATATCATCCAACTTCCAGCTCAATCGACACAGGGTTTCTTCGACATATTCAAAGGTATACAGAAACCTGCTCTTGGCAACGAAGGTTAATCTTTCGCAAAAAACTGGTCCCATTTTTCCAAAACAACCCTTCAATATCTTCTGAGGAAAGCCTTTTTGAAAGCATCTCTTGCAAGATAGGGTACGAACTCGCATTCGAAAGGGTCGAAAAAAAAGGGGACATCATTCTTTTTGGACAAAGCTGATCAGGCACTTCAAGGGCCCCATAAAAATCGGCTCCTAGACAAAGAGAATGCCTACCCAAGCTAAGTCCATATTCAATATGATCGATCAGCTTCTCAGGCTCGCTTCCGATAAATCTTTGTACAAAATTGATTCCAATAATCCCCCCACGCCGGATAATTTCCAATGCTAAATCATCGGGTAAGTTACGAGGATGATCTTTAACAGCACGAAAATTTGAATGACTTGCCAAAATGGGTATAGTAAGCCCCTTCCTGTCGATATAGGAGAAAATATCGTAGGCAAGGCGGTCGCTAGTGTGGCTAAAGTCAACAGCAATTCCCATTTCATTCATCCATTCGAGAAGTGCTTCCCCATCCTCTTTCAAACCTACATCAGTTAAATTGCCCCCTCCAAATCGATTTTCATCATTCCAGGTAAGACTTACATAGAGAATATCCTCTACCTCTCGATATTGCTTAAGTCTTTCAAATCCTTTCTCAAGCGGCTCTGAGTCATCAACAAGTACAGAGGCATTTTCCACAGCAAAGAAACAATCAAGCTTTGTGATTTTCTTCATTTCCTGATATAGCCTTACTTGATTCCTCCCTGAAATGACCGGGCCATTGGCAAGACCCGTCACACCTGAAAGAACCATGACTTGAAGCTTGACTCCCCCCATCTCCAATTGTGAAAGGGAGCAATTTGTCTCAGGGGAATCGAAGCTAAGTGTATACCCACTCCAATCGATTGTTCCTAACAAATCACAGTGTAAATCAAAAACAGCGATTTTTTTCATAAGGGTTATCATCCTAATTGAAACAAAGAGATAGGAGATGTTAAGATTACCAAGAAAATAGTTCAAGGGGAACTCAGTGGTTCATCGGTAGAAAGCTACAAAAGATGGGGATGTTACGTTGAAACTACAAAGGAAAATTATGTTCAAACCACTCATTGCAATGATTTGCCTATCTGCGATTCTGTATGCTGATGGAGAGAACGATCAAAAAGAACCAGAAGAATCGGCCCCTGTATTGTTCGAAGAGACTCAAGTACCTACTCAGACATTTGTTGGCCGTTCCGCTATCCCTGAGCCCGTGAGTCAAGCCCCTCCTGAATTGGAAAAACCGTACAAAAGACCCTGGCTTGCAACTAGCTTGTCTGCAATTTACCCTGGCCTTGGCCATGCTTATCTCGATGACTATAGAACTGCAGCTACATTAGGTAGTGTTTATGGCCTTGAAATGGGAATGCTAAATTATGCCTCAAAAAATGAGGAGGAAAGAAGTCGTAATACTTTGGCACTCCGAACAACTCAATTTTATGGAATTTATGCGGCCTACCGTGACGTACGTGCCTTTAACAAAAAGGTCGGATTTCGTTACCCAATGCCAACTGATTCGTTCCAACAATTGCTCTACGCTCCATTTGATTGGTCGATCATCAAAAAGCCCGAAGTATGGGGTGGAGTCCTTGGATGCCTAGGTGTTGCTGTGACTGTGGTAACTTTATCACACTCTAAAGATGAACCCATAACAAGCGTCGCCCATATTTGCAGCGAATTTCCTGCTATTAACCCTTTCATGGCGTTTGCGATCGGTATTGGAGAAGAGTCATTTTTTAGAGGTTATTTACAATCGGCTCTCTCCGAATCACTAACTCCGATTGGAGGGATGATTACCTCTAACCTTCTTTTTACAGCAGCTCACATAGGAAATGCCAGCACTTTTTCTAAGGAAGACCGAAAACGGTATTACGTTGTCTCCTTACCTGTGATTGGAAGTATAGGTGCTTACTGCAGTTGGCTTACTTACAAAAATCATTCCCTGCGAGAAAGTGTTGCACTTCACTCATGGTATGACTTTATTCTCCTTGCTGCAAGTGCCGCCGTAACAAAGGCTATCGTCACTCAAAAGAAAGAAGTTGCCTTCTCTTTTACCTACTAGAAAAAAGGGAGGCCCACAATATAAGCCTCCTTTTTTTATTTGTGATAATGAACTATTACTGTAACTGTTTCATAAGTGGAATAGGGTCCATGCTACCCTTACTTATCATCTCATTAAGATCTACAAAACCTCCCACTAGATTGTCGTAGGTGCGGTAATATAGCATTTTATTCTTAAGGTCTTTGACAATTGACCATTGGGTGTAGTCTCCTACTTGGCCATTATCTGCTCGAATAACCCCGTATGGAATATCGACAGTGTTCAAAAGATGCCAAGCTAGGTTTACGTTCTCCTTTTCTGATTTCGCTGGAGAGGCAAAGAATTTTAAAAAGGCGATCCGCACAAAACGTGCTGGAGGAGTGTAGCCGCCAGGTAAACCGGATAAACCAGATCCTTGACCTTCAGGTGAAAGGACAACACTACCAAACGTGTCCTTTTTCATGTTTGTACTAGATAGCCCTACGTAGTTATTCAAATTAGTCGTTTGCCAAGAATAACTCGGGGAATTTGTGAGAACTCCTACTTTGTTATCAGAAATAACCATTTGATTATCGATGAATTCAATGACGATACTGGCTCCAGTTGCTTCGTGAATGGCAAGGTGAAGAGGTAATTTCTGACCCTGCATCTCTTCAAAACCTCCAACATAAATAAAAATCCCACTAAGCTTTGCTTTTACATCACTAATAGTAGCGCATGTGCCCAAGAGATATGATCCCAAATCATAAAGACTAATTGTCTTTCCTAACTTACCTGCTGGAGGGGTTGGATATTGTGCACCTGGAAACCAAAGATACTCAAGACTAAGCCCTTGATCATTCATCCCATCTACAATAAATTGATTATTTCCAAATACATTTATCCCTAAAATTGTATACTTTTGCGTCCAACTTGCCCCCTTGCTTCGACCGATCATACTTTGAGTTTTTAGTCCCGTCGGTGTCTGAACAAAAATCTGAGACTTCAAATTTATCCCAAACTCCATTGATCTACCGACGACGAATTGTTGATTAGCATCTTGAAGAATGAAATCAGTACATCCAAATGCTCCCAGTGAAAAGCCCCAAGCAAAAAGAGTGATCAATCCCCTCTTAAATCTAGTTTCCATTAATATTCCCCCATTTAGGCAAATTATTCATTTTATTTTTCATTATACTGATATAATTTTTATATTCATAATTAAAATGAACTAGTTGCTTATCAAGACATGCGAGTTTTTATTGATTAATAGAAACACTTCAGTATCTATTAAATTATCTTAGGAGAGAGAATGGCCTACCCTCAATTACAACGCGGATTAAAGCACCGCCACTTGAGCTTGATTGCCTTAGGGGGCATCATCGGCTCTTCTTACTTTTTGGGAACAGGGTACATTGTCCAACAAATTGGCCCCTCTGCCTTCTTAGCTTACATTTTGGGAGGCATTATTTCTTACCTAATGCTCGCTTGTCTCTCAGAATTGGCCGTCTCCTCCCCTTCTCAAGGATCGTTTGTCAATTCAGCCGCCAAATACATCTCTCCTTCTTGGGCTTGTGGGGTTGGCTGGGCTTACTGGTTTAGCTGGGTCGTTTTCATCCCCTCAGAATGCATTGCAGGTGGATTGATCATGCAATATTTTGTTCCTCTTGTACCTACTTACATATGGTCAGTACTCTTTGGTCTCATCATTACTTTTTCTAACTTGGTATCGGTAAGTGCTTTCGGTGAATTAGAATTTTGGCTCTCGTTGATCAAAATCGGGATCTTGATTCTCTTTTCTGTCTTAGCCTTTTGTATTTTTCTTGGATACATTGGCTCTTCACCTAGTTTCATTGGGACAAAATATCTACTCGATAATGGAGGCTTACTACCCAATGGGCTTTTGATTTTCTTCGTCAATATGGTGATCCTTCTTTCGAACTTCCAAGGATCTGAAATCATTGGCTTAACTGCATTAGAGACAAAAAATCCTAAAAAAGCAATCCCTGCAACACTTGAAAAAGTGGCGATTCGAATCATCGGTCTTTATGTAATTCCTACTTTTCTTCTTGTATTGATCGTTCCTTGGCAAGAAGCAACCCTCAACGGAAGTATATTTGCCTATGCCCTTGAAAAATATGGCTTAGTCCATGTGGCTCACATTTTTAGCTTTTTGATCATCGCAGGGGCAATTTCTTGTGCCAATAGCGGTCTCTATGCCACAATCCGAACCCTGTTTGCTTTATGCCAAAATAGAATGGGGCCAAAAGCGTTAACCAAGATCTCCAAACATGGGATCCCCATTCACGCCACCGCAGTGACTCTCGTGGCAATTTGGATTCTTTTATTGAGCTCCTATTTTTTCTCGTCTCACAAACTCTACACCATCCTCTTAGCCACTTCTGGATTTACGGGAACAATCTGTTGGATATCAATTTGTTGGGCACAACTCCGCTTTAGAAAACACTATAAAGAAGTGGGAGTGAAATTAACTTATAGAGTTCCTTGGTATCCTTACTTAACACTACTTGCCATTTGGCTACAAATTGGAACCCTCTTAGTGGTCTTAATTTACCCCGATACGCGAGCTTCGTTCTATTTCGGAATCCCCGTCTTGGTCATCCCTATTCTTTGGCACAAATTTTTTCGCAAAAAAGCTAAATAAGCTATGCGCAATTCTTTAACGAATCCCAAGTTGACATCAAGTCAATCAATGATATAGATTTGCAGAATGCGCAGGAAAACTCAACTATTGCTTTTCTCTTGCTGGTTTTTTGTAGCGCCTCTCATTGCCGAGCCCTATTTTAAGGTAGTTGTGCTTGGTTGCATGGGAGGGCCACTGGAAACTAATATGCCCGGCTATCTTTTAGCTCCCATACTTTCCGAGCAGTACATCGCACTAGATACAGGTTCGCTAGTTGCCGGAATCGAG